>CAKTVG010000003.1 GCA_934622035.1 uncultured Oscillospiraceae bacterium | reverse complement strand
GAAACGGAAATAACCGAAACGGACGACGGAAACGGCAACATCGTTCAGACGGAAACGACAGTCACAAAAACAACGCTTTATATTACCGTTTCTCATTTGACGGTGGATGAGATGGCTGACCTATACGGCTTTGACGCAGAACAGCGGGAATACCTTGCTGAGTTGCTTAAAGACGAGAACAACTCTATTTGGGCGGCGGTGCTTTACGGTATCCGATACAGTGACGATCAGATTGTCACCGTCGCTCTTTCTCAGGTGGGCAATGTAGGCGGCGAACCGTACTGGTCTTGGTACGGCTTCGGAAGCCGTGTGGAATGGTGTGCTTGTTTTGTAAGCTGGTGCGCCGATCAGTGCGGCTATATCGACACCGGGGTTGTACCCAAATATGCAGGCTGTGTGAACGGCGTTCAGTGGTTCAAAGATCGAGGACAGTGGATCGACGGCTCTGCCGAGCCTGTCCCCGGAATGATTATTTTCTTTGACTGGGATAACAAGGGTTCATCGGGTCCGCAGGATGGACAATCTGACCACACCGGTATTGTCCAAAAGGTCGAGAACGGTATCGTTTATACCGTTGAGGGGAACTCAGGCGATAGCTGCCGAGTAAACCAGTACAGCGTAGGTCACTACGAAATCCTCGGATACGGAGTTCCGAACTACTGATGGAAAATTATGAAAACCATCGGCTTCTTCACGCAGGAAGTCGGTGGTTTTCTTCTTCGGTTGAGTTTGTACAAAATGAAACACAGCAAAAGGCGGGACACACAGATTTGATAAAATACTATCTATGCTTGGAGGTGAAGCGAAAATGAAAGAATACGGTTATGTCAGGGTATCTTCCTTGGATCAGAACGAAGAACGGCAGATGGTAGAAATGCGACAGCTTGGAATTGCAGAGGAAAACATCTATAAGGATAAGCAGTCCGGCAAGGACTTTAACCGCCCAATGTATCAGAAGTTGCTCCGCAAACTTAAAAAGGGGGATGTCCTGTATATTTTGAGCATTGACCGGCTTGGCAGAAACTACGAGGAAATTCAAAGCCAGTGGAGATTTCTGACACGGGAAAAGGAAGTCGATGTTTCTGTGATCGATATGCCGCTTTTAGACACACGGCGGGGTAAAGACTTAATGGGTACTTTCCTTGCGGATATTGTGCTGCAAGTTCTGTCCTTTGTGGCACAGAATGAGCGAGAAAATATCCGAAAGCGGCAGGCTCAAGGCATTGCTGCCGCAAAAGCCAACGGAATGAAGTTCGGCAGACCTGTCAAAAAGGCTCCGCCCAATTTCCCAGAGATCGTGGAGAAATGGGAAAACGGTATCATCAAATCCTATGAAGCCGCTGAAATGTGTGGAATGTGTGAGTCAACCTTTTACCATCGGCTAAGGGAATATCGAGCCACTTTGAATGACGGAAAATAAAAATCACTGTAAAAAAGTACACTTTTTTACAGTGATTTTTTTGCGCTTATAGGGCTGAAAACGGAGCTGAAAATCCACCGTTTCCAACGGTTTTAGATATTATATCATGGTTTTGACGAACAGTCAATTCCTTCGATGGCGGTTTTGGTCTTTTGTATTTAGGTGTACTTTTTTAGAAAGTAACGGGAGGCGGTAGGTGTTTTGCTTGGTGAGATATACCGTGTCAGCATGATCGGACACCGGGTTGTCGAGGATTACAGTGTAGAGGAAAGGCTGCATGAACTGTTCTGGGAATTGCTTCGCACGAAGGAATATGTGGAGTTCTATTTGGGCAGGAACGGTGACTTTGACATACTGGCTGCAAGCGTGATCAAGCGGCTTCATAAGAATTACCGTGACGATAATAGCGCTATGATTCTCGTTTTGCCATATCCGGTAAAGGATTATGAGTATTACAAGGATTATTACGATGAAATCATCATCCCGGATGAACTACACGGGGTACATCCCAAAGCGGCAATTACGGAACGCAACCGCTGGATGGTGACAAATACAGATGTGTTGATAGCCTATATACGAAACGAAAGCGGCGGAACAGCCGCTTGTGTGCATATGGCAGAACAACTCGGACGGAGGATTATAAAAATATAAAGCAGGCACAAAATGCGCCTGCTAAAATGGTCATTTGTTTCGTAGAGTAATCTCCTTGACGAAAAGAAGCGGAAAAACCCTTATTTCACAAGGACTATTCCGCTTCTTTGACTATTTTATTGACGGCGAATGGTCTGCTCAGACCAAGACGGGAGTTAGTTTCTCCATATTGCTTCTCTTTAGTTCCATTGAGGAATGGACATATCTATCAAGTGTGATTTTCACACTTGAGTGTCCTAAGATCTCACTGAGCGTTTTTACATCGAAGCCCGCTTCAATACATCTTGTGGCGAATGTGTGGCGCAGTGAATGAAAATTAGCATCACCAATATGTCCTTCCTCTAAATAACCTTTAAATCTGTTTTGCATAGTCCTTGGTTCAACTATTGATTTGCATTCTCCTGATAAGATATAGGCATTTGGAGAACTGACAAATGGCTTGATTGCTTTGACTACAAAATCAGGTAACGGGATCGTCCTTAATGATGCTTTACTTTTCGGCTCGGTGATGATAATTCTTGTCTTATATATAGCGTTAGGATCGTCATTTTGAAGTCGCTGCATTGTATGCTCGATTACAATCGCCTTTTCGCTGAATGATATATCTTTCCATTGCAACGCACACAATTCGCCTATGCGTATTCCTGTGTAAAGGCATATAAATACTCCTAATTTGTATCTGTCAAAGTCCTCAAACAAAACCGAAAGTAACTGCTGTTGTTCAAATATACTCAACACTCGCATCTCTTGGGAATTCCGTTTGAAACTGATTCCATCAAAACGGCATATCGTAATAACTCCCGCAGTTTGAGCATATTTGAAAGACTCCTTAATTATAGTCAGCATATCAGACATTGTTTTTGGAGATAACCCACCATTCCCATCAAGCCGTCCGTTGTTTAATTTATTGGAAACAAAGCGTTCCATCAATGGTGTACTGATTTTGTTGATGGGATATTTGCCAAGATCGGGATTGATATGATTTTCAATTACATTTCTGTATCGAATATAAGTTGAGTCTTTAATCCCTATTCTTTTTGAACGCAACCATTCAAATAGCCAAAATTCATATTTCTCTCTATCTCTGATTTTTTCTGCTTCAACTTTGGTTTCAACAGAATTTTGCACCCTGATTAGTTTCGTTTTTACTTCAGCATAAGTTCGAGCATATAGATACTTGTATTTAGCCTTTCCGTCGGCATTATACGAGGAAATATACCGGGCTTCCCATCTTCCGTCCTTTCTTTTGTAAATATTTTCGCCTGTCCTTGCCATAGCGTTCACCCTTTCGTTTATGATTGGCTGACGGACAGTCTGACGGAAAATGGGGTGTGGAATGGAGTTTCTACGCCCTAATATACGAGAATTCAAGACCGTACAATATTCATTTTCGACTTTTTCCGGTGATTTTCGTTTGACACCTTGACAAATCCGACAACACTAAGTATAATTATAAGTGCTATTTGGAGTTTTTTCTCCTTCGTCAAGGAGATTACTCTACGAAAATTATTCAAAGGAAGGATTAAATGAGTCAGACTGGCAGAAAAAACTATATGAGTTATTGGAATTTCACCTCGGAGGAAAAAAGTCAACTGATTGCTCGTTTAACAAAAGAACTTCCTGCACTAAGAGGGGCGGCAAAAGCCACTCAAGATGAGATTGCAAATGCGATTGGCGTTTCAAGACAAACCTACAATGCGGTAGAAATGCAAAAAAGGAAAATGACTTGGAACACATATATGTCATTGATTTTGTTTTTTGACTATAATCCAAATACGCATTACACCATCCGACAACTTGATGCTTTCCCCTATCGTTTAGATGAGTGCTGGTTGTCAGGAAAAATGGATCAAGCAAATGGAGAGTAGTATATGGGAACTGAAAAAATAAGAAAAGAAATGCAAATTTTTCAGTCCTCTATCAAGAATTTGAGTGCCGGAATAAGCCGAGCCTCGTCTTTGTGGAAAGACGAAAAATTTTCTGAATTGTCGGCTTCAATAGGTGAGGTTGCAAACAACTCAAAGGACATTATGATTGCCGGAGACAGATGTTGCTCATCGGTAGACAAATTTAACAAGATAGCGTCAGAAAAATATTAGGAGGTCATAGAGTGGCAGATGTAACAACTGAAGCATTGCAAACTGTAAAAAACGCCTTATCGACCTTCCAAACCGACATAAGCGGATTATCAATGAGAGCGACAGATAATGCTGATGACATCACCGAAGAATGTAAAGGCAAGATCAATCTGACAAAAACAGAGATAGCACAGGTTGAAACTCAGATTGCAATATTGAATAAGCAAATTTCAAATTTGGAGGCAAAGATCGAACAAGCAACAAATCAGTATAATGCTCTCCTTGCAAGAATTCCCCAATTAGAGAATAATATTCGTTCTCTTAATTCGAGAATTTCAGCATTAAATTCGCAGATTGCTTCACTACGGTCGCAACTTTCAAATACGGAAGATGATGACAAGCGTCAGCAAATTCAAGAGCAAATCAACGCTTTGAGTCGGCAAGTTTCGCAATGTGAAGCAGAGAAAAGTCAATTAGAAAGTGAGTTGCAAAATTCTGAGCAGAGAAAAGCTGAACTTCAACAGACGATAAATTCAGCAAAATCTCAAAAAGCCCAATGTGAGAGTGAACTATCTGTTCAAAAGAACAGATGCAATAAGATGAAAGATAAGCTTGAACGCTTGAATGCTACATATAGTCGAGTTGAAGCGGATTTAAATTCTTATGTTGCTGCAACGAAAAAGTTTGAAGGAAATGCATCTGAACGAACACGAGATAATTCAAGTGCTATTGATAGGTGTATTGAGAGCATCGAACAATACTTGTCTGCAAATGTTGGAATAGGTTCGCATTACGGAAATAGAACACAGGAACAGTTAATGGACAATATAAATTCTCAAAATTCGGAATGGAAAGAACCACATAATCGGGTTTGTGGAGCATCAAATTTAAATTGTCCTGAACTGCCAGATAGTGAAAATCATTTTTGTGGATTGCCTATTGAAAGAATGGCTAATGGGTCGTGGGGAGTTATATCTGCTTGCCATGAAGCATATGGTGTATATTCTCGAAATGATGACGACTATACTTATGAAAACTTTGATGCGTTTGAGATAAGGACTATAAACGCAAGAGAGATTGCAGGTATAGATATGATTTCTGATAGAGAGATAAACAATCCGCAATCATTTTGGGGACGTAGCGGAGGCACTTATGAATCATTTGAAGCTATTGCACGATTGATTCCTGAAGTACAAGAAAGAATAGATAGCGGAGATAGTTTATCAAATTTAATGTCGGATGATAGGCTCGGTGCTTGCGCAAGTTTGTTTTTTAATACTGATAGTTCAGACCATCCAACAGTATATGTAGGTGACGGATTTTATGAATTGTCCGGCGGAGGTAGGCATCGGGTAATGCTCGCTCAAATATTGGGTTATTCAATTCCCGTAAGAGTAAGAGGAAGAATTGTACATCAGCAATAAATAAGCACATATTATGATTGTTCTAAGGCTGAGCCTTTAACAAATAAATAAATAAGTTAGGAGGTCTAAAAATGGCAAGCGGTGTATCTGTTGAAAGTGCGGCTATTCAAGGTGGTATTAGTTGTTGCAAAACATCAATTCACGAATTGGAGAGCGCATCAAAGAGCCTGCAAAGAAGCTATCAGCAAGCCGGTTCAGGAGGTTGGAAAGACCAAAAGTATGCTGCACTGGGCGGTATTGTCGAGGAATGTTGCAGCGCTTTAACAAAGCCCATAACCGAATTGCAAGAATGTATGGGTAAACTTAGTGATTTGCTTCAGGCTGTTGGCGAATATGAGCAAGTCAATCTGTAAGGGAGGTAGACAAATATGGCAGTAAAAGCTTCTCCCGAAACGATCAGGGAGATGAAAAAAGACATTTCCAATACCATTCGTGACATTGAACGAATTAGTAGTGGTATTAAGTCGGGAATGTCTGCAACATCCAACTGGGACGACGCTCAGGCAGCACAATTCAATATGTTAATGCAACAGATCGCACGATTAACTGCAACACCTATTGATACGCTGAATGCGGCATTGCCAAAGTTGGAGAAACTGGCTCAATCTTTAGACCAATACAATAAAGTGAAATTTTAACCTATTGATAGGTTGAGAATTAGGAGGAAATTTAAGAATGGATAACGAACAAGTAAAAAACAATAGCGGTGCGGATTCTATTCCGACCTTTACACCACCAACTCAAACATTTACCCCACCCAAGACTCCCGTACATAACGGACCTGTATGTTATTATCACAATGATGAACCTGCCGTTGCTCAGTGCGTAAAATGCGGCAAGTATTTGTGCAAAGACTGTTTTGATTCGTATGGAGTTGCTATTGGGGAGTATGCAGGTCAAGCACTCTGCTACGATTGTACGCAGGAATTAGTCGCTCAAAATGTTTCTGAGTTAAAATCTCAGAAGGGAAAAATTATCGGTCTGTTTGTTGCCACAATCATTGGTATGCTTATCGGTCTCGGCGTTGGATCAAGCGGAGGGGCAGGAGCCGCAATTTTCTGTATGCTTTGGTTCGGGTCGTTTTGGACTTGGGTTAAGTCCGCAGTAAGCGGCTGGTGGAATAACCCCGCAGGAAGATCTCTTGCAGGATTCATCGGTGCGTGTATAGGCGGTTTGGTTATTGCACCTATCAAAACGATTATTAAAGTAGTTCAGTGCATTACATATCTTATAAAGACCTCGAAGTTCATTGAAGAAGATACTGCTGCTCTTGCTCAGATGAAAGATTATATGGAATACACTATGATCCGTAATCAGAATAGAGGCGTCGATATAGCAACGCTTCTGAATGAGAAAAGCGAGTTGGCAAACAACTCCTTTGCTCAAATGGTTCAGTCTCAGGGTGAAGCTGCTGCTGAAGCAAATATCAGACAGTGTATGGCTTCTATCAATGAGAATGGTGAGATTATCAGAAACTTTAACGCCGCATAAACAAATGCATTGTATATATGCTTATTAGTTCGGACTTTTCTTGTTTTCAAGGAGGATAATAATGGATAACAACACGAATGACGCTGTTGCGTCAAGAAGGCGAGCCTTAGCAGAAGCACTTCGTACTGGTGAGCCAGTCGTAGTTACTGCAAGTGGCGAAGTAGAAAAGAAAGAAGATGCACAGGATCAGGGTTTGTCAGGTATTCAGGTTCCCGATGGCAAATTAGCATAAGGGGGATCACAAATGGCTTACTACTGGTATCAAAGTGATCCGCAACTTTATCAAATGGAAGTTGCGGCAATGAAAAAGTTTTTCCCGTCATTTACAATCAATCAACTTCAAGATGGTTCGGGCAGACTGTATTGGCGTGGCAAGGTTCAACCTACCGGAGAAGGCGGTATGGTATGGGACATTATGCTCATCTACAAGAACACCCATCCGCACGTCGGAAGTGCAAATGAATACGGTGGAACAGTTCAAATCCTTCCTTTGAGTCCAAGACTTAAAGATGTTGCAGACAAAGTAATGCCGAGTGTTATGGCTACTTACAATAACAACTACGATGAAGTTTGTCGTAGAGGTTTCGGTCTTGGTCTGCCTCATATTTATCGAGATCAGTTTGGTCGTAATGAAGAATACTTTATTTGTACTGCTGATCCAAAGTATTTCAAGGGAGATGTGACACAATCCACTTCTGCTGCATCAGCGTTGAGCTGGGCTTGCAAATGGATTATTCTTTGCGAGATGTGGTTAAACGGTGAGATTGGCGATGATGTCGCTATGGAAGGCAACTATTAAATGCCTAAACCTCCAAACTCTCTTGCAAAAGCAATGAGGGTTTGGAGGTTTTATTTTTAGGCTGGAGGTTCAACAATATGAGAGTAGTTTTTTCAAACAGAGCATACGCTTCTGTTTTAGCTGAAACAACTGAAAAGATTAAAACGGAAACCGGTGGTTTGTTTTTAGGAACCGTGCAAGATGATACTTGGTATATTATCGAAGCCATAGACCCCGGCCCAAAGTCAATTTTTGAAATTGCGTATTTTGAATATGATCAGAAATACACTCAACACTTAATAAACAAAATTGCAAATCTGTATGATAAGCAATTGACTTTAATCGGTCTATGGCATCGTCATCCCGGCTCTTTTGACCAATTTTCATCAACGGATGACGGAACAAATGCTAAGTATGCATCTATGAGAAAACAAGGTGCTATCTCGGCATTAGTCAACATTGACCCTACTTTTAGAATTACGATGTATCAGGTTGAAAGACCTTGTCGTTATAGAAAAATTGCATATGATGTTGGCGACAATCTCATTCCGGATGAATTATTAAAGTTCAAAACACCGGAAAGATTCTATTCCATTATGGACAATATTCTTTATCCATCTGCAACAAACAGAAATGCAAATGAAGGATACCATAAAGCACTCAGTTTGGCGTCTTTTATGAAATTCATTTTACCGCAGATGGAGGATGATGAGTGTACGGATGTTGAAACAAACAATCTGCTTAGCGAGGAATCAACACAAGAAAAACTAATTGATGAAATCGTAGATGATTTGACTTTTATGGCAGATACCATTGGAATTGAAGCCGCAATGTCACTCGATGACAACTATCTAACTGTCTATCAAGAAGAAATAGATAAAACAACAAAACTGTATTTTATGCTTTCTGTTGTTAAGCACGCTATTATTCTTTCTTATGAGGATAAATGTTATGTGTATCGTAGAGGACTATTTACTGACGCATTTAAGAAAGCAAAATCTGAACGAGATAAGAAAGAAAATGTTGATGGCAGAATAAAGCAGCGAAAACAAGCCGGAATAGTTGATTCCGTTATTAAGATAATTAGATTCAATAGAAACGAGGAATAAGCAGATGGAAATTAAAAGACCTAAAAATTTCTTTGGAGAGGACATACCTCTTACAGTTTTTATTTCCGAAGAACAACTCCACAACAAGGAGTGTATAAAAGTTTATGGTAAGTATTTTGAAGATACAGGCATCTTCAATGTATTCCCTAATGAATTATCTGATCGAGGGGAATATCTTGGTGATGTCCTTCCTGAAGGTAGCACCCCTTCTGCCAACGGGTTCTGTGGTGTGATTAACAATGATGAAATCGAGTTCTATTGGAGTGGAGAAAAAATTGTAACCGAGTCATATGGTTTGTACCAAAGCATTTTTTCGAGAAACAAAGGCATTCTTGAAACAGATGTTATGAAGAAAAAATGTGCAGTTATTATCGGCTGTGGTTCTGTCGGCAGTTTGGTTGCTATGGAGTTGGCAAGAGCAGGTGTTGAAAAGTATGTACTATGTGATGCAGATACTCTTGAGTACCATAATGTCTGCCGCCATCAGTGCGGCATTGAAGATGTTGGCGATTTAAAGGTAAACGCTCTAAAAAGAAAGATTTTGAATATCAACCCTAAAGCCAATGTTAAAACCTTTGGGGGCATTATACAGAACATTCCTAAAGAGATTCTTGACGAGATGTGTACGCCATATGAAACCATATTTGTGGGGTGTGGCGATAACAGAACGGCAGATGTTTATGCAAATAAAATCGCTATCTATTTTGATGCAGCATTTATCTCTATCGGCTTTTGGGAAAGGGCGTATGCAGGCGAAATTTTCTATCATATTCCGCATAAGAATATGCCTTGTTACAAATGTGCATTGGGCAGCGGAGATCTTTCGGGTCGTGTCGAAGCCAATCATCACATTTATTCCAATCAGGAAGATGTTGAAAGTGTTAAATTTGAACCCGGCATTTCCGTGGACATCAACTTTATTACAAGCATAGGTATAAAGTTGATTATTGATATTTTGAACTCCACTAATGAGGGATATATCCCTCGTTTGTTAAACAACCTAAAACAATACACTCTCGTATGTAACACAAGCGACCCTGCCATAGGTGGAGAAATGGTTGAAATCTTTAGTTATCCGCTGCAAGTAACCACTTCGCTTGTGGTTGGCTTTGGAAAAGATTGTAGTGGCGAGTGTAGTTACGAATTAGAAGAAAAGTAAGCCTTTTCAGGAGAAAGGACAGCATATATGAAGGCTTTAGCCCAAAATGAAATAATTGCTTTAATAGCCGATTTAAATGCATTTGCGGATAGTGCTGAATCTTTAATTGACACTACTCAGACAAATTATGATAAGGATAAAAAACTGCTTCAAAACAGACATAGTAACGACTTGTCAAATTTAGATAGCACCTACAAAACGAACTGTTCTTCGGTACAAAGCAAATCAAAACAAACTATTGCTGATGCAAAAAAAATACTTTCTGAAATCAATAAATTGGACGAAAAGCTCTCAAGTGTTGACAAATACTATGTTAAAACAAAAAAGAAGAAAGAAGAACTTTTGTCAGATACCACGAGTGATGCTTATGATGATGCAACCGACTATTTCAGCACACTCGAAACGATAAAGGAAAGTTTCAAGGCACTTTATAAAAAGTATTCGGACGACATTCTCCCCGGTCTTATCAATGGCTTGAATTATCTGTTTTCAAGCCAACGAAAAAAAGACTATGAAGAACTTATTGTCCTAAGAAATACGGTTGCGGCATTTGTGAAAGAAATTGAAGAAATGCTTCCACCACTCACCGAAGAAAACCTTACCGAACTCAAAGAGGATTATTTTACCCAACGAGGCAGTATGGTTGAGCGACAGAAAAACGAGTTCGCAAATTTTGAGAGCAATTATTCTATAACTTTAGATAAGGTTGCAGACAAAATTTGCACAAACCTTGACGCTGTTCTTCCTGATGAGTTCGTGGACTATTTGTGCGCTATTATGACAAATTACGCAAAGGTAGTACATAAGGTAAACGCTTCAAACGAAGTCCAAGATGAAGTGTTGAATATGTGTTATGTTGATTATCCCGTAGACTTTTTCGTTCAGTCAAAGATAGTTGCATCTATCATTAAAGACAAGTGCTCGAAACTTTTGGTAAATGGAGCAATAAGGCTGCCCATTATGATGTCTACAAGAAATGCACCTGTTTGGATGATTGTCAATGATAATAGCAATAGTTCTATGGTACAAGCGTTTACGCACTCAATAATGTACGGATTGCTTTCGTCTTGTCCGGTTGAAAAGTTGACATACACCATTGTCGATCCCGAAAATCGTGGTAATAGCATTTCCCCATTCTTTGATGCAAAAAAGAAGTTGCCTGAACTTTTTGGAGAAAAAATTTATATTAGCAAAGATGAAGTTGCTGCAAAAATCAGCAAGTTGAATGAAAAGATAGAGAATATTCTTCAGGACAAACTCGGAAATCAATATGACACTATTTTTGATTACGCAAATAATACGCCCGACTATGACCTTAATGTTGAGTTTATTATGCTTTATGATTTTCCGAGAGGTTTTGATGAGAGGACTCTTGCTGAACTTAGAAATGTTTTGCGTAATGGGAGTAAATGCGGAATTTACACGGTAATTTCGTATCTGCCTGATCCTGATAATACCCGTTCACGGGAATATCAGCAAAGTTTACAATCCATAATTGACCTATCAACGGTTATCAATCAAAACGGTGAAAATTTTGTGTTGCGGGGGCTTCCTCTCGTCTATTATACAATGCCTGACAAAATCGAATTTGCGAAGTTTTTCAGCAAATATATGCTTATCTTTGAAGGTATCAAAAATCGTGGCATTGCATTTTCACCGCTTATTAGAAAACTCATTGAAGCAAAAGACTCTGTTGAACTTGATGCTCATATTGAGCAAATTTGCGAAATGATGAAAAGCTACGAAAGAGCATACGCACAAGTACCGGAAATCAATTCCGAATTTCCCTCGTTGGTTACATTGGGCAATGTTCTTTACCCTGCTGATGTATTTTCTGATAGCATCGGCTATCAGCATATACTTGATAAGTTCGGCACGGAACACAAAGGCGATACAGAAAACACCTCTTTTGTCGAATTGCCGCTTACTTTTGATTTGAAAAACTCGTTCAATTTGTTCCTAAATTGTCCTGAAGCAAGCAGCAAAGGTATGCTTGATTTTACTCACCATGTGATTTGGAGTTTCCTTTCCTTTATGCCTGTTACAAAGGTAAATGTATGCGTATTTGATAGTGAGCAGCGAGGCAATAGCATTATTCCGTTCCTTGACTTCCGCAAACGCTCTCCTGAGACATTCGACCAAAAGATTTATACGAGTCAGGAACAGATGTATGATCGTCTGCAAAAAATCAACTCTCAGATTGATGAGTTTATACAAGAAAAATTGGGCAATAGGTATAAGGATATTCTTGACTACAACATAAATACACCAAATAGAGCCGAACCCGTGACGCTCTTGGTTCTGTATGATTTCCCAAGTGGTATGGACGGAAGAAGCATCGACCTTTTGACGAACATCTTGAGGAACGGCAATAAATGCGGTGTGTTTACGATGATTTGTTACAATCCCAATATTACTTTCTCTCGTTATGAAAGCATTGATGAGAGATTAGAGCAGATTTCAAAATTCTGTGCATCTATTGATTATAAAGATGGGCATTACGGTTTGCTGCCTTATAATTTGCAGATAAACATACCAGAGTCACTCTCATTTAATGCAACTGATGCGTTTATTGCTGATTACATTGAAAAGAGCGAAATAATCAAAAAACAGGGGCTTTCTTTTAAGGACATTATCTCTAAGGATCTGTTCTCAATGGATTCATCTAAATCATTGAAAATCCCTGTTGGCGTTGGTGACGGAGATAGTATTATCAACATCACTATCGGTGAAGGTTCTTCGCATCACGGGCTTATTGCAGGTGCTACGGGTTCAGGTAAATCCACCTTGCTTCACACACTAATTATGAGTAGTATGCTTCATTATAGTCCCGACCAACTTCACTTGTATCTTATGGACTTTAAGAGTGGTACTGAATTTAAGATTTATGAATCAGTAAAACTCCCTCATATACAACTTCTTGCGTTAGATGCAATGCAGGAGTTTGGTGAGAGCATCCTTGAAAATCTTGTTTCCGAGATGGAACACAGAGGTTCACTTTTCAAGGAAGCAGGTCAGACAAGCCTTAAAGGATATAAGCAAGCAACCGGAAAACCTTTGCCGAGAATTTTAGTTATTATGGACGAGTTCCAAATATTGTTCAATGACTCCACGAACCGCAAAGTTGCAATGAACTGTGCCGAATTAACAAAGAGAATTGTTACCGAGGGTCGTGCATTTGGTATTCATCTGCTGATGGCAACGCAATCTACTAAGGTTATTTCTGATCTTACTTTGTCGCACGGAACGATTGAGCAAATGCGTATCCGTATCGGCTTAAAATGCGGCGAGAATGATGCGAGATATTTGTTCTCCGACCAAAACGACACAAAGGCTTTGGCAATGATGAAAGGACCAATCGGCACGGCTGTTATGAACTTGGATTATACCGAGCAGCCCAATATTGGTTTCAGAGCCGCCTATTGTGACGATGACACGCAAAAGTATTATCTTGATTTAATCAGTAAAACCTATGCTGAACAACCGTCTACATTACAGACTTTTGAAGGTAGTCGGACAACCAACTTGATTGATTATTTTGCAAATGCAAACATCGGCGTAACCTCTGAACTCCCTGCACAAATCCATATGGGTACGCTCATAAAAGTTGCCCCGCCTTTTGCAATTTGCATCGACAAGAAAAAGAAACACAACCTATTGATTTGCGGCTCTAATGAAAGAATGGCAAATACCGTTTCAAACAATTATATGATTTCGGCATTGCTTAATCGCAATGCGACTGTATATTGCATCGACGGTGATAAACTTGTTGGCGATGACGGTTCGGCAGAGTTTTATGATGCTCTCGGAGAATGTAGTACGCAGTTCAAAGTGGCGCAGGATCGTGCTGATATTATAAAGTTCATCAACGAGATCTATCAAAACTATCAGTCTTGGAAGAAGCAGAATAGTGATGATGTAATTTTCGTGGTAATTAAGAACCTTCAATTCTTGGATATTGTCAAGTCGATGTTCAAAGGCGATGTGATTGATGAAAGCGAGTTTATTGATGAAGTTTCTGCTGAACCTGAGTTTAACCCTGCCGATCCGTTTGCGGCGGTAAATAATATGTTCGCCAACAGAGGTAGCGACGATAATATGTCGGTTGGAGAAAAACTCATTAAGATGATTGAAGATGGCTCAGGATTCGGTATCCATTTCGTGGTTACTTCGCTTGAATATCAGTCTGTAAGGGAGTGTATGTACTACGGTGAAAATATACTCACTAAATTTCCTGAGCGTATTATCTTCTCTCTTGGCTCTAATGATGCTGACAATCTTATCGAAAATGTTTCGGTTGCAGGTCTGAGGGATAATACGGTTTATTTCACGGATGGAGTTAAAAACACATTCCAAATGAAACCGTACATAACTCCTTCTGCAAATGAACTGAAGAAATTGTTTGATTAAACTGTTGTATATGGTTGATGTCAACATAAAAATATTGGAGGTGGTCCTATGAGTATGGTAAATGCCGATGTTACTGAATTGCTGCAATCTTGGAATAATATTAAAACGGCAATTTCAAGCATCGAAACAACGAGAACGACGATGACGAGAAAGTATCAACAACTTAGCGGTGAATGGAAAGACAGAAAATATAAAGAATTAGGTGACGTCGTTCAAGAGTGCAACAGAGCCTTAAACGAAATATTAAAGGTTCTATATAAGGGCGAAAAATTCGTTGGCTCACTTGCAAATAGTTTGCAGGAATATGAAAATACGGGACTTGAATATCTGTCAAATCAAGAACAGATAGCGAGCGGTAATTACGAAACATCAAGAGCATTTGGTTCTAATGGTAGAAGCGGCTTCTTTGCTAACATTTTTAATAGGAGTCAGAATATTAACGATGCACTAAAAGGTGTTGAATACAAACCTATACGAACTGCCTTTTTTTCAAGAAGTGAAGAACAAATCATTAGTAACATAAGCGGCGGTGATATGACCGAAGGCTCTTGTTCTTCATTGGCTCTTGCGTATGCTGGCAATAGAGCCGGTTACATTGTTTACGATTTTCGTGATGGTCAAAGCCGTGAAGTTTTTTCTTCAAGATCGTCAATAGAACAAATTGCTAATTTGGACGGCGTAAATTCACAAGTCTTACGTGGAACAGATGATACAATATGCGCAGAGCGATTGATGTCGAGTATGGAACAAGGACGGCAATATTATATGGCAACCGGAGCGCACGCTGCTATTGTCCGGTTAAACAATGAAGGAATTTATCAATATTTGGAACTGCAAAGTGGAACTCTAAGTGAAAACGGATGGCATACTCTCACCTTAAGCGAATTATATTCAAGGTTTGGTTGCGAAGATGGGCAATCAAGGGAGTATGCTAACTACCTTATTGAGTTGGAATCTTTGCAAAACAATGCAGAATTTCTGAATCTTTTGGGATACATCAATACAGATGAATCAGCACAGATGAGAGGAGAAAGTGGTTATGTCAGATAAGAAAGAACTGAAGTTTTCTTGGTTGCCAAAGTCGGACAAAGTAGGAGAACGGCTATTTACATTTGATGGAGAGCAAGTGTTTAACCTATTTAGGGATTATCCCCACGCACTTACTCCTGAACAAAAAATTCTGTTTGATGAAGCAAATCCATTTTGGGTTGACTTTTTCAAAGATCGAAAATATAAAAACGACAATGATGAGCAAGAATAATACGGCATTTACTTATACCTAAAGAAGAGGTAAAAAGAACATAGATTTAATATTAAAAGGAGGTGGCACAATGGATATATGGCATAAGTTGGGAAGAATATTTCGCTTTTCAAATTTGGGAACGCTGATTTTCTTTTTGTTGAATATCGGTCTTATTTTAGCTTTGTTCTTTCCCTATGGTTTTACGCCTGAAGTGGCAGTTCCTTTGATTGTATGTTACATAGTCACCGTTTTAATTAGTCTATCGCCCATTGGAGAGTGGACACTTGCAGCACTTGCAGGAGCAAAAGAAATAAAACGAAAAGATATTAAAATTCGTTTAGTGCCATTATTGGAGATCGTATTTGAACAAGCAAAAGAAAGAACTCCGTCTATGGTTAATTCTATTAGGCTAAAAATAATACACGACCAATCGCCAAATGCTTTTGCGATTGGTCGAAGGACTATTTGCGTTACAGACGGGTTATTAAACCTCACCGATGAAGAAATAATGGCTGTGTTTGCTCACGAGATTGGACACATTGCGTATCAGCACTCAGCCATTCAACTTCTTATCGGTGGCGGAAATCTCTTTATTTCCGGATTTTTGCTTATTGTTAAAGTTATTTGCTGGATTATTACTGGTATTTTCGCTCTCGTTGGTATAAGTACAAGAAGTTTTTGGGGCGGTTTGTTTATGACACTTTTCGGCGGCTTATCAACCGTGCTCATTTGGCTTTGGACTAAGTTCTGTATGTTATTCTTAATGTGGTCAATGCGGCAAAATGAATTTGTTGCAGATGAATATGCTTACAAATTGGGTTATGGCACAATATTAGCAAGCGTGTTGGATAGACATATGTGTTCAGCCCCTAATAATGGATTGCTAAGAGCACTTTATTCAACACACCCACATAGTGATGACCGTATAGCACGCTTGCAGGAACTCGGCGCAGATTATTACAGATATTAAGCCGTTAGAATTTATAGATGGATGATGATATATTTTTTGGATAATATCAATAGAGCAATTATAAAAAGCGCAAAAACGGAGAAGCCGCAGCAGAGTTTGCTCCACTGCGGCTTTGCTGACTTCTGTACCTATGTGAGCAAGATTCAGCAATTTACATCGTACCTATATAGGTTTTGACTTTTGCTTGCAGTAACTTTATGTACTCCTCGTAATAAACAATCAGCCCCATTGGATAGATGTCGGCAAGCACAACAGTCAGATCTGCTACTTGTTCTTCTGTCACTTTACAAAGGCGTTCCATTGCTTGCATATAGCTTGGGCGCAGATTGTTAGCATCCGCAGTCATATGCTCTGCTGCACTTCGTAAGCACAGTTCGGCATCACTCTCGAATGGATGCTGTGAAAAGTGCTGAAGCATTCTCCGCAACTGCTCTGTCCCAGCATCAGTGTTATATAGGCTCAGCTTGATGACAAAATCCGTCACATCAAACGCTTCGTCCCAATCATAGGCGAATACGCCCTTGGTGGACGAGTATGCGAACTGCGGCGTGTCTGCGATCCGGCAGAACATTGCATACAAAGCCATACTGTCCAAATACTGCTGACGCAGTACCGGGGACTCTTTTACCCTATCATAATCGACCGCAGAAAAATCCTCCACCCATTCCGTTCCTACAATAAACGGGTGCATCGGAAACAATCTGCGGGTTTCACCGCTTGTGCTCATAAGATAGGCTTTCGGCGTATAGACGCCGCATAGTTCAGCAAGCCGACTACACATAAAGGTGTTGCAGGCGGACTGTATGTTTTCGTGCTTGACAAGAAGCCTTGGATACCCCACCCTTTTCGGCGTAGCAATATACTTGCATACGCCGCCGAAGCCTTCGTGGTTCAAGGTCTTATAGTCATAATTGACTGTGTTGAGAATGTAGTCACCCATATCGTCCTCCGCTGCTTTCGGCAGTTTATTGGTGATTTTATATCTAAAATAGCCGCCTTGTGCGACTACGGGATTTATGCAACAGCCCGTTGCACAAATTGTCTTCCGTTTTCCTATTTCAAAAATCTGTTTTCATACTCCTGATGGTGCAGACAATAGCCCTGTGCAATCAGTGCATCGGTTTTCAGCGCAACGAGGTTCGTATCCGAGTGCATTGCACTGGCAATCTGTTGTATATCATAGCCGTAACGGATATATTCGAGGATTTCCTCGTCGCCCAAGGACACCTGAGAAGCGAACACATTCGCTTCATATTCCATCCGGCTCTCTTGCATATTGAAGATATTGAACTCTTTGAAGCCGCCCGCTTTCACAGCTTCCTTTCGGTGCAGAATATCGTGCCCGATCTCGTGGAGCATAACGATGCTTTCCATCACCGGATGCAGATCGTTTTTAATGAAGATAAATCGGTTACGCATCAGAACCTTATAGGCTCCACGCTGTCGCTTAAAATCCACGGGGACGACTTCGATGCCAAGCTCACGAGCGATCCTGTGCGGATCTCTCGTGCCGAGCGTATCGACCAGCCTATTTGCTGTCTGTACAATCTCCAAAGTCTGAATATCCAAGAGCGAACACCCCCTTCTGCCTATTTCGGCAATTCTATTCTAACATAAGCTGTGTCCCATTAAACGGACACGATGGAATCAGTCCTTACGGTACTTCTTGGGCGTGAACTTCTTATTCTTCTCTTTGGCGATCCAATACGCATCCTGCAAAGCCTTCATCATCACATCCAAATCCTCATCGGCAATATTACCGCCGGCAAAAAGACCGCTTACCTCATCTACCAGCGCTTGCGCCTGCTTTGCGCCTTTTGCACCGTATTTCTCTGCGGCAGAAAGGAGGAACTCCTCGTCCTCATTCAGAAAGTAGTTTTCTTCGGTATGAAACAACTCCGCCAGCTTGCGGTAGATGTCCCGTTTCCTCGGATAGCACTCGCCGGATTCATAGTTGGTGATCGTTCTGAGGGAGACTCCAAGAGCCTTCGCCAGTTCCTCCTGCTTCAAGCCTGCCTTTGTGCGGGCTTCTTTTAATTTCTCGCAAAACCTCATTGTAGCGTCCTCCGTAGTGTTCAAAATATGTTAGAAATTAAATTGCTATTATCTGTTGACAAACGCAGATAAAATGCGTATAATATAAACACGCAATTAAGCTGCGTATTTATATTACTCGAACTTGCGTGTCTTGTCAAGGGGTTTCGGAAAGATACTGCAATTTTTTAGGCGTTGAATATACACAATCGTGATTAGTATGCCCGTTCATACGGAAAAGGAGCAGCAATGGGGAGAAACAATACAAAGGCAGTTAAGAACATCACAAAAATGTACGAACAGTTGGGCTTGGCGCAGGACGACATATTCCATAAAACAAAGCTGCTTTTGAGCATTTACCGTGATGTGGTTTGGGCGACGCTTTCAGACTGTAACTGCGTAAATGAGGAAATCTATTACTACGGCGACGATTTGACGGATGCCTTGGTCTATTTGGAGGAGTTTGCGCCCGATATAGAACGCAGCGAGTTTGAACGCCGTGTGTGCAACCTGTTTGAAAATAAGTGGATGATTGACCTCATTGACAAGGCGATGAGTAAGGTCTATGACTATTACAATAACGGACGACTTTACCACGAGATACTCTCCAAGAGTTATCTGACCGCTTTCCGCTATGCTGAAAGTGAGCTACTGGAGATACTTAATTTAGAACGCAGCACCTTTTATGACCGAAAGAAGGAAGCTGTTATGCTGCTTGGAATAGCTCTATGGGGTTATGCAATCCCCGTATTTCGTGGCATTTTTGATGTGGAAGGAGATGAGAGCGAGATCCCTGAATTTTTTACCTGCACCGAAAAGTCCGACCTTTGTCCGACGAAAGTCCGATGAAAATCCGACCGACTTCCTACTGAAAGTCCGACTTTGCCTCTGCTATACTGTCTATGCTGACGGATTGCAGCCATTTTTGGGGCGTGGCAGAAAAATGGCGAGAAAGTGGCACAGATACGCCGATGACACGGAAAAGCCGCCGTGCTATAATGATGTCGTCAAAAAGTGCAAACAATTTACTTGCCTAAAAATCTTCTGCCCACCATACCCTCTCTGCAATCCGGGCGGGCAGGCAAATGAATAGGTTATATGAAGCAGTTACAGCCTCAAAGGTGTGTAGCTGCTTTTTTATTGCCTGTTTGCCGACAGCAGCCGTGAAGGATGTTTTTTGAAACGAGATCACATCTTTCACCAAGTTATAAGCAGCTTAGGCGAAGCGAATTGAATAGGACGAGCTAAGAGAAGGAGCCGTTGTAGCCATCAAGGATTGACTTGAAAGCTACAGCGGCTTTTTTGTACCCTTTTCGCTTTCTCCTGAGCAGAAGGGGTGAAGTTATGTTTTTACTGCATTGGCAGAGCGCCGTTTCCCGGTATCCCTGATTTTCGGAATGAAATTTTTAATTTGACTTTATTAAAAAAATCCGAATTTCAAGGAGAACACAAAAATGTCTAACAACACAATCAATATCGACATCGACGCATTGACAGAGGATTTTAAGGCGCATTGCAAGATTATCAAGCTGGGCTACGAGTATCCCGGCTACACAGGCATCGAAAAGTATGCCATTGTCACCGATCTCAGTTATGCGCAGATTATGGAACGCTATGCGCCTGTTGCGGAGCACTATTGCCCGTTTCTACTTCTCAGCAAAGCTGCTGGCGAGGTCATCGCAGACTTTAAGCGCAACGAGGACAAGTTTTCTAAGCGGATGCAGAAAGATGACTGCTACGGCTTTGAGGATGGCATGACCGAGCGCTACAACATTGAATGCTGTGTCCCCGATTTTACAGAAGCGCTGTTTCGGGAGTGCTTTCCGCAGCGGCTTGTGGGAAAAGCGTTTGCGCTGCTTACTCCCATCCAACAAAGCCGTGTGAAACAGCACATTTTCGGGAAAAAGTCTTTTGCCAAAATTGCCGCTTCGGAAGGTAAAGCAAAGAACACGGTTCAGGAGTCATACGATGCCGCAATCAAAAAGATGAAAAAATTTTTGAAAAACACCCTGCCAAAAGACACCCCTTATTCGGAGTAAGTGAAGGGGTTATTTCTGATCCGGACAGGAACACCTTTCAAAAATAAAAATATGAGAGGTTATACATTATGGAAAACAAGAACATAAACGGCAAGGTTCAGCGTGGAGAAATCTATCTTTACGATTTCGGCAATAACGGTGGGTCAATCCAAAACGGTGTGCGTCCTGCTTTGGTCGTACAGTGTGATGAGGGTAATACGGCAAGCAGCACAACAATAATTGCCGCAATGACCTCCATTATCAAAAAGCAGTATTTACCGTCCCACATCATTTTAGGCGACCGATTCGGATTGAAAGAACCGTCTATGGTGATGCTCGAACAACTGAAAACCGTCAATCAATCCGATTTCATTGAGTATGTCGGCAAAATCGACGACGAGCATTATATGAAAAAGATCAATATCGGTATCAAAAAGGCAATGGGACTTTGGGTGGATAAGCCTTATCGCAGTCCCTCGGATATTCGTTGTCTATGCGTAAAATGCTTGGAGGACTATAAGAACAATCCAAACTTCATTGTGAAGCGCCTTGATCCGTTTGTGAGAGTCAAGGAAAAATGCGACAAGTGTCAGAATCTCGGCTATGATTACCTTGTCATCGAAAGAAGCAAGGAGGGGCGTTAATGGAGAATACTTCGCAGAAGAGCAGCCCAGCCATTGAATTTTCCTCTGGCTTCTGCGACAGCGATTTCAAAATGAAAATTGGTGGAACGGTATATGAGATTTCGACTCATTTTGATCCCGAAGGTAGCCGGTGTGTATTGCAGCAATTCCGTGACCTGATACTTTCAGAGGATTTGCTGGAAAATCGCATAATTGCAGAAAACGCAAAGGCACGGTAAGATAATCGTGCCTTTGCAATGCCCGGTTGTCGGAAAGGAGATATGACAATGGCAACAG
Source organism: uncultured Oscillospiraceae bacterium (assembly GCA_934622035.1). Lineage (GTDB taxonomy): Bacteria > Bacillota > Clostridia > Oscillospirales > Oscillospiraceae > JAZOXB01. The sequence goes on along the minus strand of CAKTVG010000003.1, from coordinate 131,654 downwards.
CAAACTATATCAAAGGGCAAAACGAAACCAAAATTACGGCTCTCTACTGCCGCCTTTCGCAGGACGACGGGCGTGAAGGCGAGAGCAATTCCATATCGAACCAAAAGGAGATTTTACTTGCATACGCTCAGCGGAATAATTTCCCGAATCCGCAATTTTTTACGGACGATGGATTTTCGGGGACGACTTTCGAGCGACCAAGTTTTATCCAAATGGAAAACTTGGTGGAGCAAGGCTTGGTAGACACTATCATCGTCAAGGATCTTAGTCGTTTTGGCAGAAACTATCTCGATGTGGGCAACTACCTTGAAATCAAGTACCCGACGCTGGGTGTGAGGTTCATCGCCATTCAAGAAAATGTCGATACTCTGAAAGAAACAGGCACAGAGATGATGCCATTCAACAACATTTTCAATGAGTGGTATGCGGCTCAAACAAGTAAGAAAATCCGTGCGGTGTGGAAGAACAAGGCAGCAAACGGCAAGCGTGTCAGTTCCTCCGTCCCATTTGGATATGTCAGAAACCCACAGGACAAAGAGGACTGGCTGGTAGATGAACCAGCGGCGGAAGTTGTACGAAAAATCTATGCTCTGTGCCTTGATGGTCGGGGACCGTCGCAAATTGCTCGGCAGCTTGAACAGGAAAAGGTGTTTATTCCCTCTGCCTATTATGCTTCGCTCGGCAGAAAGGCAAGAAAACAGTACACAGACCCATACGCTTGGGATCAGAAAACAGTCGCCGGCATTCTTGTCAATCAGCAGTATACAGGCTGTACGGTAAACTTTATGACTACCACAGTCAGCTACAAGGTACACAAGACCGTGTATAAGCCAAAGGACGAGTGGCAGATCATCCCGAACACCCAGCCTGCTATCATTGACGAGGATACTTGGAAAAGGGTGCAGGAACTTCGAGAGCATCGTATCCGTCCGACAGCAACGGGCAGGACGAGTCTGTTCTCCGGCAAAGTGTTCTGCGCTGATTGCGGCTCAAAACTCCACTTCTGTGCTGCCAAGAGTTTGAACGCCAATCAGGAGCATTACCGTTGCGCCAACTACAAAAGCGGCAGAGGAAGTTGTCAGATACATTTTATCCGTAATGTTGTGCTTGAAAAAATCGTACTTGAAGCAATCAACAGCTTAGCGGACTTTGTTAGGTGCTATGAGCCGGTATTTCTGTATCTAATGGCACAAAAGGACATTGTATCTAAACGGACAGAAACCTCTAAACTTAGAACTGCCATTGAAAGCGGAAAACGGCGTATTCAAGACCTTGACAAACTGATAGAGCGCATCTATGAAGATCAAGTCCTCGGTAACATCTCTGCCGAACGCTATGCAAGAATGTCGGTCAATTACGAGAACGAGCAACGCACCCTTATCAATAAGGTGGCAGAGGACGAAAAGAAACTCGCCTGCATTGAACAGACGAGCCTTGACTTAAAAACCTTATTGAAGGTTCTGCGAAGCAGTACATCCTTTGAAGAATTGACACCAACCCTTGTGAACTCTCTGATCCGCAAGATTGAGGTTCATAACAACGACAAATCAAGCGGTCACTGCTATGTGAAAGTGGACATCTACTTCACGGCAATCGGACTGATTGACATTCCCACAGAGGACGAAATCAAAAGCCTTATGGCTAAAATCAAAGCAAACCCGCAGGAATACAGGCTTACCGCCTGAAAAAGAGAAAACGGTGCAACCCCGATTGTGGGGTTACACCGTATCCCTGCAAAAACATCCTTATGGGGCTTTGGCTAAAGAGACAGCCGTTTTTATTTATTCCATCAATCCAGGAATTTATCCAGCTCGGCGTCGACCTGCTTGCGGTGTTTGACCTGCGGATGCGCGATGCGGCGGCCGTTGGCAATGACCATTTCGATGCTTCGCAGGGCGGACAGATTCTCCAGAGGATTTCCCTTCGTGACAATCATGTCCGCGGCCTTGCCGGGGGCGATGGTTCCTGTGCGGTCGCCAATGCCCGCCATTTCGGCGCTCCGGGCGGTTGCGGTGTAGAGCGCGAAAGCGTTGGAAACGCCGACGTATTTGTGGAAATAGCAGAGCTCGCGCCAGAAGTCGTACTGCGTGATCCAGGGGCAGCCGACGTCGTTGCCGAGCACGACGGGGATGCCGTTTTCCAACGCGGCCTTTGCGCAGGCGATGATGCCCTCAAAAACGACGTTGCCATTGTATTGCTCGACCTCGGTTGCGTTCGTGAGCGCACGGTCAAATAGCGCATAGGGCAGAGCGGGGGAGAGCGTTGTGCACAGGAAGGCGCCGCGCTGCCGGAAGAGGGCGATCAGCTCGTCGTCCAGCCTGGCGCCGTGCTCAATGGAATCGACGCCGTTTTCCAGCGCAACGCGCACGCCCTGCGTGGATTCCACATGCGCCGCAACGGTATAGCCCGCCGCGTGCGCACGGTCGCAGACGGCCTTGACCATCTCCGGCGGCATTTTCAGCTCGCCGGGAACGCCCTTCTCCTTTGCGTCCATGACGCCGCCGGTGATCATGAGCTTGATTAAATCGACATTCTGTTTTTCAATTTCGTCGAGGTATTGCAGGGCTTCCCCGGCGGTGTGCGCTGCGACGGCAACGGAGCCGGCCATATGTCCGCCCGGAACAGAGATTCCCTGATTTGCAGCAAGAATGCGCGGGCCAATACGGCGTCCTGCGGCAATCTCGTCGCGCAGACGCGTGTCAAAGCTGCCGAGGCCGCCAACGGTGCGGATGGTCGTGACGCCGCTGAGCAGCTCCTGCTCGGCAAAGCCGCAGACCATTTTGTAGGCGACTGCGCGCGTCAGTCCGGTGGACATGATGGTGTTGACCAGCTTTTCGTTGTCGCGCTGCTTTTTCTGGGGCTTTCCGCTGCCTGCCAGATGGACGTGCATGTTGATGAGGCCGGGCATGAGGTAGGCGTTTTGCAGATCGACCTGCTCATAGCCGGAAATATCGCTGCCCGCCGGGACGATGGCGGCAATTTTGCCATCCTCGACAAGCACCCATTCGCCCTCGCGAACCTGCATCTCGCGTGTGCCGTCCAGAAGCCTTGCGTTTATCAGTGCATACTTCATATTACAACCGCTTTCTGCTTGTTATATATTTTCGGCATCCGGCGCGAAACCGGATGCCGTTTTTCTGCAATCAGTATAGCATACTCCGCTGAAAGATACAAGCATGACGACGGACTTTTGCAGAGCTTGAAGCGGAGAAAGATAATATCTATAAAAGATGTGTAAAAAGATTAATACAGCGAAATTGACAAAATAATTACTAATTTATTAGCGAAATTGTCAATTGCTATTTGGGTTATACGAGTTTATAATTCTAAACAGATAATTTGATATTATCTTTTTGACTGATTCCGGTACTTTTCGATCTCCTCCAAAGCATTTTCCATATGGCGGCGCATCAGCAGCGGAGCGATCTCGCTGTCGCGCTTCTGGATGTACTTCAAAATCAGCGGGTGAAACTCTAATGCGGAGCCGGGGCCGATGGCGCTGTGCAAAAGCTGCATGTTTGCATGGAGCGCATCGTTGATCAGATCGTAGATCTGAATGACATAGGAATTGTGCGTGCCCTTGGCAAGGCGCTTATGAAAGTCGAAATCCAGCTTATTGAAGGGCCGCGAGTCCGGCTTGCAGGCGAGCATCTCCTCGTGAATGGCCTGAAGGGCGGCATAGTCTTCTTCCTGCGCATTCTGAATGAACATCTCCACGTTGCTGACCTCAAAGTAAAGCCGGAACTGCATGATTTCCACCAGCTCCTTGATCCCGGGCGTATAGGCAGGACTTTGCATAATGACTGCACCGCCCGCGTTTTCCTCCACATAGGTGCCGGAGCCCTGCCTTCGGCGCAGAACCCCCGCGGCAACGAGCATGCCGACCGCACTCCGAACGGCGATCTTGCTGACGCCGAGATGCTCAGAAAGCTCCCGCTCCGTCCAGATCCGGCTGCCGGGCTTCCATTCGCTGCTTTTAATTCTATCGCAGATAAAATCATAGACCAGATCGCTTGCGTTGATTTGATAAGCCATACCGTGCACCTCAAGATTGATATAATCTTTTCTTCTGATTATACTCCGTCTTTACAGGAAATTCAAGTATTATTTCTCAAATTATCTATTAAAATGCTACATGGATCTGAAATTTATTCGAAAATTCATGCTATTTTAACGCCGCTGTATTACGATTTCTCGGCAGATGGCGAAAATATATACGCAGGAAAGGAACATAAACCATGAAAAAAATCATTCGCGAGCACGCAAAAATCAACGAGGAGCTGATGGAAAAGTTCCGCGCCATGCAGGATGTTTACAGCCTCTCCTGCATCCTGACCGATGTGCAGGAGCGCGACAACTGCATGCGCAACAACATCCGCCCGCGCACCGTGAACCGCCGCGTCATCGGCCCGGCCCTGACGGTGAAGCTCACAGCGGGAGACATCGTTGACTGCCTGTGCGTCTTTGAGTTGGCAAAGCCCGGCGATGTTGTGGTCATCGACGCCTTCGGCGAGGGTGAAACCTCCATCTGGGGCGGCCTGATGTCCGGCCTGGCGAGAGCGGCGGGCGTTGCGGGAGTCGTCATTGACGGCAGCGCCAGAGATACGGACGAGGCCAGAATGCTGGACTTCCCGATCTACTCCGCACATGTCAGCCCCCGCGCTGCCCACACGGCCTATGATGGCCGCAAGGAGCCGATCGAGGTCAATACGCCTATCGTCTGCGGCGGCGTGATTGTCCGTCCCGGCGATCTGATCGTGGCCGATGAGATCGGCGTCAGCGTTGCGCCCGCCGAGGAACTGGAGGAAATCTATCAGCGCTGCTTGGAGCAGGCGGAGAAGGAAGAGGGCACCCGTCAGGATATCCTCAAGGGCCTTACGGCAGAGCAGCTCCTGGAAAAATACGGAAGAATTTAAGGAGATACAGCAATGAGAATTACTGATCTTTCTCATCCGTTCCATATCGAAGACATGGTCTTCCCCGGAACACCGAAGATGAGCATGTACCGCTCTCACACCATTGAAAAGGATGGCTACAACCTCTCTCTGGTCAGCATCAACTCCCACGCGGGGACGCATACGGACGCCTTCCTGCATTTTGAAGAGGGCGGGAAATCCCTGGCAGAGATTGGGCTGGATGCCTATATCGGCCCCTGCTTTGTGATGGACTGCCTGGAGAAGGCGCCGTGCAGCGACATCACGCCGGACGATCTGCGGCCCTTTGCACAGCAGATTCAGAAGGCCGGGCGAGTGATTCTTGCCACCGGCTGGGGAAAACACGTCAATACGGACGCCTTTTATACGGATTTCCCGCGCGTCTCTCCGGAGACGGCTGAATATCTGGTTTCCCTTGGCGTGAAGACGCTGGGCGTTGAGCCGCCTACGCTCCACACGGACAAGGGCGCAGAGGTGCACCACATTCTCCTCGGCAACGAAGTGGTTGTCATCGAGGGCCTGACCAACCTGGAAGCACTTGCCGGAAAAGAAATCCTCCTCAGCGCAGCGCCGCTGTGCTTCGAGGGAATGGACGGCTTCCCGCTGCGTGCGGTGGCCATAGAGCTTTAAGGAGAGAAGCATGGAAGACCTGATCGCAAGAATTCAAAAGGAGAAGATCATCGCCATTGTCCGCGGCCTGCCGGTTGATACGGTATTAAAGGTTGTGCAGGCGCTCTATGACGGCGGCATCCGCTTTGTGGAGGTCACCTTCAGCCAGAACTCGCCGACCTGTATCGAGGATACCTACCGCGCGATTGAAGCAATTGCCGGGCGCTTTCCTGAGCTGTATGTTGGCGCAGGCACGGTCGTCACAATGCAGCAGCTGTATGCGGCGCACCGGGCAGGAGCGCGCTACATGATCTCTCCGAATACAAATCCGGCGCTGATCCGCGAGGCAAAGCGGCTGGGAATGCTTGCCATGCCCGGCGCGATGACGCCTTCGGAGATCGTGGAGGCTTACGAGGCGGGGGCGGATTTTGTAAAGCTGTTCCCGACGGACAACCTCGGTGCGGGTTACATCCGCGCAATCCGCGCGCCGCTGAGCCACATCCCGATGCTGGCTGTCGGCGGCGTCAATGATGAAAATATGGAGGAATTTTACCGCGCCGGAGTCTGCGGCTTCGGCATCGGCGGCAACATTGTCAACAAGAAGTTGATCGCCGCGGGCGATTTTGCAGGAATGACGGAGCTGGCACGGCGCTATGTCGCCGCGGCTGCGCGGCTCTGAGGGGGAGGAAATGATGGGAAAACTGGTATGCTTCGGCGAGATTATGTGCCGCTTCAGCCCGCCGGGTTATCTGCGTGTGGTGCAGGCGAGTGAATTCGGCATGACCTTTGCGGGCGGCGAGGCGAATGTTGCCGTTTCCGTGGCCAATTACGGCGGCGAGGCGAAATTCGTAACAAAGCTTCCGGACAACGATCTGACGCGCCAGGCGCTGCGTGTGCTGCGCGGCTACCGCGTCGATGTTTCGGACATCGTGCTCGGCGGCGAGCGCTTCGGAATCTACTTTGTAGAGAAGGGCGCTTCACAGCGCCCGTCCAAGGTCATTTATGACAGAAAGCACTCCTCCATCGCTGCGGCGGCTGCGGAGGACTTTGACTGGGACAGAATTTTTGAGGGGGCGAGCTGGTTCCATTTCACCGGTATTACTCCGGCGCTTTCTGATTCGCTTGCGGGAATCTGCCTTGACGCTTGCCGGAAAGCAAAGGAAAAGGGCCTCACCGTTTCCTGTGATCTGAACTATCGCAAAAACCTCTGGTCTACGGAAAAGGCGGGGGCAGTAATGCAGGAGCTGATGCGGTACGTCGATGTCTGCATTGCCAATGAAGAGGATGCCGAGAAGGTGTTCGGTATTCGGGCGGCGGATACGGACGTGACAAGCGGCAAGCTGAGCCTGGAGGGGTATCGCTCCGTAGCACAGCAGCTCATGGAGCGCTTCGGTATGAAAAAGGTTGCCATCACACTCCGCGGCAGCCTGTCTGCCAGCGACAATACCTGGGCGGGCATCCTCTGCGACGGCGAACGGCTTTATGCCTCCCGTGAGTATAGGATCCATCTGGTCGACCGCGTCGGCGGCGGCGACAGCTTCGGCGGCGGCCTGATTTATGCCCTGATGCAGGGCTATGCCCCGCAGGAGGCGATTGATTTTGCCGTTGCGGCCTCCTGCCTGAAGCAGGCGACGGAGAACGACTTCAGCCAGTCGACCGTCGCAGAGGTCAGGGCGCTGATGAAGGGCGACGGTTCCGGACGTGTGCAGCGCTGAGAAGCAGGGAGGCAAGCCAATGTCGGTTGTATTAAAAGCAGAGGGGCTGCGCAAGGAATATCCTGGCGTGGTTGCCGTCAAGGACGTATCGCTGGAGCTGCATGCGGGCGAGGTGCTCGCGCTGCTGGGAGAAAACGGCGCAGGCAAATCCACGATGTCAAAGATGATCTGCGGCATCGAGCGCCCGGACGCCGGCCGGCTCTATGTCAACGGGGAGAAGGTCAGCTTTTCCTCTGCGATGGATGCCATGCAGCACGGAATCACGATGGTGCACCAGGAGCTGACGATGGTAGGGGAGATGACCATTGCCGAGAACATCTTCCTGAACCGCCAGCCGGTGAATGCTGCGGGCATGATCTCCTGGAAGACCCTTTATGAAAAAACGGAGGAGCTGCTGAAAAGCTTCCACCTGAATTTGAATCCCCGCACGCTGGTCAAGCATCTGCCGGTCGGCACGCAGCAGCTTCTGGAGATCATTCGTGCGATCAATACGGGAGCGAAGATCATCATTCTTGACGAGCCGACCAGCTCACTGGCGGAGGATCAGATCGAGCTGATGTTTGAAAATGTTCGCCGCTTGAAGGCGCAGGGCTATGCCTTCCTCTACATTACACATAAGCTTGACGAGGTGTTTGCCCTTTCGGACCGCATCGTTGTTATGCGCGACGGCAGCTATGTCGGCAGCATGCAGACGCAGGAGGCAACCGCGGGAAAAATCATCGGCATGATGGTTGGCCGCGAAATCACGCAGCTCTTCGGCACAGAGCAGCGTGAGCGGAAGCTTTCAGAGCACTTTGCCTTTGCGGTGGAGGGCCTGAGCGGCGGAAGCATGTATCATGATGTTTCCTTTGGTATCCGCCGGGGAGAAATCGTCGGCGTTGCCGGGCTCATCGGCGCGGGCCGCACGGAAATGGCGCTCGGCATCATGGGTGCGCACAAGCGTACGGGCAGAGTTTGCCTGGACGGCAGAGAGCTCAGAATCCGTTCCACGCAGGATGCCGTCCGCAGCGGACTTGGCTATGTTTCCGAGGATCGCAAGGGGCTGGGCCTGTTTCTGGAATTCGACATCGCCCGCAACATTGCCGCCACGCAGCTCAGGCGCTTCAGCCGCCGCGGCATGCTGAAAAACGACGAGATGCAGAACTACGCCCGGCAGCAGGTGAAGCGCTTTCGCGTTGCGACGCCTTCTCTGCGGCAGACGATGGGACATCTTTCCGGCGGCAATCAGCAAAAGTGCCTGCTTGCCATGTGGATGGGACTCGACCCGAAGGTTCTGATTGTTGATGAGCCGACGCGCGGCGTGGATGTCGGCGCAAAGGCGGAAATTTATCAAATGCTGAAGGAGCATGCGGACGCGGGCAACTGCGTGCTGGTGGTCTCCTCGGAGCTGCCGGAGCTTCTCGGCATCTGCGACCGGATCGTGGTTATGCATAATGGCACGGTGTCCGGCGAGGTCGGGAAGGAAGACTTCGATGAAAACAAAATCATGCATCTTGCAACCGGCACCCGGCAGGAAGCAAGCAAATAAGGAGGAGACATCATGCAAAACAGCTTTTCCGTTCGACTGAAACGAATTCTGACCGCCAGAGAATTCGTTCTGCTTATCGCTCTGGTGGTTGCCGGTCTGGTGGTTTCACTGTTTACGCCGGTATTTCTCAAGAGGGCCAACATTCTCTCCATGCTCATGAGCATTACCGTGGAAGGCCTCGTTGCGGTCGGTATGGTGCTGCTTCTGGCATGCGGCCAGATGGATCTGTCCGTCGGCATGAACATGGCAATCACGGGCGTCCTGTGCGGCCTGTGCATGACCAAGGGCGTGCCGGTGGTTCCTGCAATTCTGATTGCGCTTTTGTGTTCGGTCGCCATCGGCTGGCTCAACGGCTTCCTTGTGGCAAAGATCGGCCTGAACTCCTTCATCACCACACTTGGTATGAGCTGTGCGTTGGAGGGCTTGATGCTGGTTGCCTCTCACGGGCGGTCTGTGACCGGCCTGCCGGAGGCCTTCAACAAGATCGGCCAGGGAACAATTCCCGGCCTCGGCATCCAGTATCCCATCCTTGTGCTGCTGGTCATTGTTCTCTTTGCAGACTATATGCTCCGCAACAACCGCGCTGCGCGGCAGGTCTTCTACATCGGAAGCAATGAAAAGGCCGCCAAGCTCAGCGGTATGAAGGTGGAGCGCGCCAAAATCGTGTGCTTCTGCCTGTGCGGCCTGTGCTCCGGCATTGCGGGCATTATGATTACGGCCCGCTTCGGCGCGGCCTCCGTCACCATCGGCTCGGATACCGCCATGGACACCATCACCGCCTGTATCATCGGTGGTGCAAGCTTGAACGGAGGCAAGGGCTCCGTGTGGGCGTCCGTGCTCGGCGCACTGTTCCTTGCCATGCTGTCCACCGCGCTGAACCTGCTTGGTGTGAACATCTACTGGCAGAATTTTGTTACTGGTGTAATCCTGATTGTGGCGATTCTCTTCGACGCACTCAGCGAAAAGAAAAAAGCGGCCGGAAAAACGGCGCTGTAATTCAAAGGAGGCAAAAAACTATGAAAGGTACCATGCAGGCATTTCGCGTCACTGCACCCCTGAAGATCGAAAAGCAGGAGGTTCCCATTCCCCAGCTGGAGCCGCATGAGGTTCTGATTCGCGTGCTTGCCACCGGCATCTGCACGACGGATGTGGAGCTTTACGACGGCAGCATGTCTTACTACAGAGACGGCCTGTCCAAGATGCCTCTGACGCCCGGCCATGAATGGTGCGGCACCGTCGAGGAATTGGGCAGCGGCGTGACCGGCTTTGACGTCGGCGACCTCGTGGTGGGCGACATCTCCATTGGCTGCGGCAGATGTAAGAACTGCAAAAAGGGCAAGTATCACCTCTGCTCCAATCGCACCGAGCTGGGCGTGATCCGCTACGACGGCTCCATGGCGGAATATCTCAAAACCGATGGCAAAAATATCTACAAGGTGCCCGCCGGCATCACGCCGGAGCAGGCGGCGCTGGTAGAGCCTTTGGCGACGGTGCTTTACGCCGTCCGCCGCACCGGAATCGAACCGGGCGACAATGTCGTCGTCTTCGGCGACGGACCCATTGGCCTTTTAAATGCGCAGCTTGCGGCCTATTGCGGTGCGGGCAAGGTTGCGGTCGTTGCGCGCAAGGAGATGCACCGTCCGCTGATCGAAGGAAAGTGGGGTCTGCGGCTGTTCAATTCCAAGCAGTGCGATGTGCTGGAATCCATTAAGGAATGGTTTGGAGACTATGCTGACGTCGTTTTTGAGGACACGGGAAACCCGGAGGTTATCAACACCGCCATTGTCATGACGGCGCCCGGCGGCAGATTGTGCGCATTGAGCCTGACCGGCAGAGACACGGTTCCGGTCAAGCTGGAGTATATCACCAGCCGCGATATCACGCTGTACGGCACGCTGGCAAGCCCGAACAGCTTCGCTCCCGCGCTGAACATGATGGCAGCGGGGAAAATCGATGTGGAGTCCTGCATTTCTCATCGCTATTCCTTTGAGCAGACCCCGGAAGCACTGGAATTTGCCAGAACTTCGCATGGCCAAGGCCGGATCAAGGTCCTGATCGTCAAGGACTGAAGATACACAAAATAAAAGGAGAAAAAGAAATGAAAAAACTGCTTGCACTTATTCTTACCCTCGCACTGGCTGCCTGCCTCTTTGCCGCCTGCGGCAATAACGCGCAGCCGAACAACGAAAGCAAGACCCCCGATGCCCCCGCCGCAGCGGACGGAACGCTGCAAAGCATGATCTCCTCCGATGAAGAATACGTGATTGTCAATTGCCTGAACAACATCGAGTACTTCAACTCTCAGAAGTACGGCTGGGAAATGGCCGGCAAGCTCTTCGGCGTGAAGGTCTCCTTTACCGGCCCTGCCGACGACGACATCAATGCAATGGTTTCCGCATTTGAGACCGCGATGGCAAAGGAACCGGCGGGCATCTGTGTCTGGGGCTACGACGCTGCGTTGGATCCCTATATTAAGCAGGCGCAGGCCGCAGGTATCCCCGTTGTAACTTATGTCGGCTATTCCGGCGAAACGGGCGACACTTACATTGGTACTTCTCAGCACGACCTTGGCTATTCCGGCGCGAAGCTTTATGCGGAAATGCTCGGCGGCAAGGGCAAGGTTGCCATTATGACCATCACAGGCTCTGCGATGTTTGAAGAGCGCTATCAGGGCTTCATGGACGGCTTCAGCGAATACCCCGATATCGAAGTTGTTGCCGCCGGCGATACCAAGGCGGATTCCGTTACCGCAATCAACGCAGCAAAGGACATTGCGATCAAGTATGACGATCTGAACGGCTTTGTGTGCTGCGACTCCACCGGCGCTTCCGGCGCGGCAACTGCTCTGGCTGAGCTGAACCTCACCGGCAAGGTCGACGTCCTTGGCCTGGACCGCAACTCCGACGTTCTGGAAATGGTGCAGAACGGCACGATTACCGGTACGTTCGCGCAGAACGACATTTCCATGTCCTATTGGGCACTTGTCTGCCTGGTGACCGAAGCGCACATTGACATGCCTCTGACCGCCGACAATGCAGCAGCGGGCGCGAAGGTCACGCCGAATTATATTTACACATCCGTCAACCTTGTCACGAAGGACAACATTGACGCCTATCTCGAACAGAACGCAATTTACGCAACCAACGGCTTTAACTGATCGCAGCTCCGTGGGAGGCCCACCGGTCTCCCACGGCACAAGCAAGGAGAATAATATGAGTAAATTTAAGGTCTATATTTCCGACTACGACTACCCGGACAACGAGATCGAAAGGGCGATTCTCGAACCAATCGGCGCGGAGGTCATCGGCCTGAAGTGTAAAACCGGCGAGGGGCTGGGCGAGCTTGCCGCCGATGCGGACGCCATTTTGCAGCAGTATGCGAAGATCGGAAAGGACACGATTGACAAGCTGACAAAGTGCAAGGTCATTGCCCGATATGGTATTGGCACCGATATTCTGGATTTAAAGGCTTGCAAAGAAAAAGGAATCATCGTGACCAATGTTCCGGACTATTGCCTTGACGAGGTCGCAGACCATGCGATTTCCATGGCCTTTATGCTGATGCGTAATATCCCGCGCTACAACGCATGCGTGCATCAGGGTAGCTATCGCTGGCAGGATTGGAAGGCACCCATCCCGCGTTACCGCGGCGCTGTGTTTGGCATGGTTGGCTTCGGACGCATTGCGCAGAATGCCGCGCGCAAGCTGCAAATGTTCGGCTTTGATGTCAGAGCGTATGACCCCTTCCTCTCCGAGAGCCTGATGTCCACGCATGGCGTGAAGAAAATGGAGTTGGAGGAGATGCTGCGATGTGCGGATGTGGTCAGCATTTTCTGCCCGCATACGGAGCAGACGCACCACATCATCAATGCCGAAACGCTCGCGATGATGAAGCCGTCGGCTTATTTGGTTTGCGTCTCGCGCGGCAAATGCGTGGACAATCTGGCGCTGTACCATGCACTGAAGAACGGCGTCATTTCCGGTGCGGCGCTGGACGATCCGGAAGAGGAGCCGATGAAGATGGAGGGCTGGAAGCCGGAAATGAATCCGCTGTTTACCCTGGACAACTTCTTCTGCACGCCGCACACCGGCTATGTCAGTAAGCAGGCGCTGGAGGAATGCCGCCGCGTTGCCTCCGAAAATGTCAAGGCGGTTCTGCTTGGGCAGAGGCCGCATGATCTGATTCGGTAATAACAACCATATGGACAAAAGCCGGAGTCGGGCAATACGCCTGACTCCGGCTTTTATCATATTGCTGCCGCATTTCATTCAGCGCTTTCTTCGCCGATCAGCGCGCGGAAGGCGGCATCGCGGTCAAACTCGCCTGATGCGAAGCCGGGGATTTCCTTGATGGCCTTGCAGACGCTGAGGCTGACGCCGGTCAGAAGCTGCCCGATCTCCCGGTCGGAATAGGGACAGCCGCCGTTCACGATCAGCGTGGTCAGACCGTGTACCACAAGCCACAGATCGCGAAAATAGACCTCCGCCTCCTCGCCGGTGAGCCGGTAGATGCGCCGCAGAGCCGGACAAACTATCGTCTGCAAGCGCTGCATGGTGTCCGCTGCGGTGTTGGCCGTCTCAGACAGAAAGAGAAGCCGGTAAAGTGCCGGTTCTTCTCTTGCAAATCGGATATACTGCATTCCTGCGCCGAAAAAGGGGATATCTTCCAGCAGGCCGGCATTCATATAGCGGTCGTAAATATCCAGCGCAGCGGCATGGACTGCCTGCCGAAGGGCATCCATGGAGCCAAAGGCGGTGAAGACCGGCTGCGTGGATGTGCCGAGTTCATCCGCCAGAGCCTTTGCGGTCAGCCCATCGATGCCGTTCGCCCGCACGACCTGCAAGGCGGCGCTTACCATTTCTTTCCTCGTAAATTTATTCTTTGGAGCCATAGGGCACGTCCTCTGCCTCTTGAAAACCAAGGCCGACCGCATGCAGGAACAGCCGGTTCAGCTCGTCCCAGGAGACGCTTTTATCGCGCGGGAGCGCGGCGATGCGCCGGTCGATCTCTGCAATGGAGACGTCGAGATATTCATTGAGCACGTCGATGCGGGGGCCAAGGCCCACTTCCGGCGTCTCCATTTTCTGCCGCAGCAGATCGTCCACGACCGGAACCAGCGCCGGATCAAGGCAGGTCTCCGCCAGCGTGGAAAAAAGCATGGGCGGAGGGGTCTGCTTTTCCAAAATCCAGCGGCAGGCCAGAAGGGGCCGCAGCACATAGAAATACTTTTTCAGTTTGACCATGTCGCCCCGGAGAGAATTCTCGCGATAATTCTTCTTTGCGGTGCTGAGGTAATGGTACAGTCCGGCCTTTTGTTGAAAGAAATGGCCGATTACAGCAGAGATTTCTGCCCACATCGGCGTCGTCCGGTACACGATGGGCGAGCCGTTCCATTCGAAGAGTGTCGGGTTCGAGCCGTGCAGCAGACGCAGCGCCTTTTGCAGATCCCAGCCGTTGATGTCCAGCGTGTCGTCCAGCTGCCATTCGATGACGTCGCGCGTCTTTTCCAGCCGCAGATAGTATTCTGCGGGGCGGACGTAAATGAAACGGACGTCATAGTCGCTGTCCGGCGAGGCAAAGCCCCATGCGCGGCTGCCGGATTCAACGCAGTGGAGGATCCGGACATGCTCCTGCGATTCGATTTCCTCCAGCTTGGCGGGAATGATCTCCTGCGTGATGTTCTGATGCTCCGTCATGAGAGCGCCTCCTTATCTGCTCGTGTATCAGCGGCGTCCGAGATAGCGGAACACCTTCTTCTTGTACTGCTGATACGGCGCGCCGAAGACTGATGTCAAATACCGTTCCTCCTGCAAAATCTGCAAATGCAGCATGACCATTGCAAAAACGGAGAACGCAGCCGTCAGGGGATTGCAATACATGAGCAGAACGCCGATGTATTGCAGATCAAAGCCCAGAAAGGCCGGATTGCGGCTGAATTTGTATATCCCGGTCGTAACGAGCTCGGTCTTGTCGCGGTCGGGAATACCGGCCCGCCAGCTGTCCTTCATGGTCAGAACGGCCGCCAGGAAGACCGCATCGCCCAGCATTCCGATGCAGAAGCCGGTGAAGCGTGCCCCGGCGGGCAGATAGCTCCAGCCGAACGCGATCGATGCAAGCTGCGCCGCAGGAGCGCCGAGCGTTGCAATGCTCATCAGAATTTCCACCGTATGGATGGACTTCTCTTTCCGGCGGCCGATCTGCCGCGTTTGTATTCCGTGCCGCTTTTGCACCAGCTTTTTTGTGAAATAGATGCCATAGAATACCGCCAGCACAAGCAGCGCCAGCAGAAAATAGGGAAGAGACTGCTCCAATGGATATGTCATAGGACAACGTCCTTTGCCAATATAGTACAATATATATCACGCATTATACTTTGAGAAGGAAGAATTGTCAATAGCATCTGCCGGGTCTATGCGCGCGGCAGGCGCGTATGCGGCCGGGAGAAGGACAGTTGTCAACAGCACGGGGCATTTTGCACAGGTAGGAGGAAACAAAAAATGAAAATGAATATATATTCAACAAATTAAAATTATTTTGAATATTTATCGAAAAATGCGCTTGACAAATCCGGGAGAGAGTGATAAAGTATGCACCAAATAAAACACGCGCAGACAGAGCGCTTTGCCGCATGCGCAGAATGGAAAGGACGTAAAGAATATGAAAAAATGGATTGCGCTGCTGCTTGCGCTTGCGCTGACAGCTGCACTGGCAGCCTGTGGAACGACTCCGGACGCCAACGGCGGCAGCCAGGCCGCGAGTGACGGCTCCTCCCAGGGGCAATACGCCAATGCGCTGGAAAAAATCAAGGCCGAGGGTGTACTCACCGTGACGCTCAGCCCGGACTTCTCCCCGATGGAATTTATCGATTCCTCCAAGACCGGACAGGAGCAGTACGTCGGCTTCGACGTGACGCTGGCGAAGTACATTGCCGATTCCATCGGCGTGGAGCTTGTGATCGAGCCGATGGGCTTTGATGCCTGCCAGACGGCGGTCTACACCGGAGCGGTGCCGATGTCCATTTCCGGCTATTCCTGGACGGAGGAGCGTGCGGCGAACTACGAGATGTCCGATTATTACTATGCCGGCGACAACGAAACCGAGCAGGTCCTGCTGATCCGGAAGGACGATGCCGAAAAGTACACCAAGCCGGAGGACTTTAACGGGCAGGATGTCGGCGGACAGAATGCGTCGCTGCAATTGCAGCTTGTGCAGGAGCAGCTCACCGGCGCAAATGCCATTCCCATCGGCGATATCACCGTCGGCGTGATGGAGCTGAAAAGCGGTAACATTGAGGCGCTGGCTGTTGCCGTTGGAAATGCGGAAATGATCGCCGATGCGAACCCGGAGCTGGCGGTTTGCAGCTGGCAGTTTGAAGTGGATCCGAAATATGTCGGAAACGTTGTGATCGTTGCCAAGGGCGAGACAGAACTGCTGGCGGCGGTGAATGAGGCGCTGAGCAAGGCCTACAGCGAGGGCCTGTATGACACCTGGTACAATGACGCCGTGGAGCTTGGCAAATCCGAAAACGCCAAGGAGCTGACGCTCGAATAATCAGATTAGAATCACTATGCCGGATACAGACGTATCCGGCATAATGCTGGAGTGTGTTACGAATGAAATTTCTTGATTTTGAAAAGCTTGCCGCGCTGTTCCTGAAATACTGGGACAGATTCCTGATTGACGGCGTGGAGTATACGCTTGCACTTGCGGCCATAACCGTCGGCGTGGGAACGATTTTTGCCGCGCTGCTGGCCATGATGAAAATGTCCAAAATTCCGCCGCTGCGCTGGCTCTCCAATATTTATATAGAGATCATCCGCGGCACGCCCATGCTGCTTCAGCTGTATTTCTTCTATTTTGGCCTGCCGATGCTGCTGCCCGCGCTGCAAAAGCAGAAATTTCTCTGCGTGGCCATTGCATTGATCTGCAATAGCGCCGCCTATGTTTCCGAGGTCATCCGCTCCGGCATTCAGGCAGTGGACCCCGGCCAGCGCGAGGCCGCGCTGAGCCTCGGCTTCGGCGAGACAAAGACCATGTGGTTTGTCATTGTGCCGCAGGCAATCAAGAACATTCTTCCTGCACTGGGCAACGAATTCATCATGATCATCAAGGATACCTCTCTGGCCTCGACCTTCTTCATCGGCGACCTGATGACGCAGTATCTGGTGGTCAAGGGCGCAACGATGCTGCCCATCGAGCCGCTGGTGATCGTCGGCGTGATCTATTTCATTATGACCTTCACCCTGAGCAAGGTGTTCGGCTTCTTTGAAAAGAAGATGAAGCGCGTTGACCGCCAGGCGAACTATGAGCGCAAGCGCAAGCAGCAGAGGGAGGCGATTCTTTGATGGCCGAGAAGCTGATCGAGGTAAAGAATCTGAAAAAGTATTATAACGGCGGCGAGGTCAAGGCGCTCGACGGGATCAGTGTGGACATCTGCAAGGGGGACGTCATTGCGGTCATCGGCCCGTCCGGCGGCGGTAAGAGCACCTTCCTGCGCAGCCTGAACCTGTTGGAAAAGCCGACCTCCGGCTCCATCGTCTTTGACGGCGAGGAGATCACCGGGAAAAAGGTCGATCTGCTGCGCCACCGCCAGAAAATGGGCATGGTCTTCCAGCATTTTAACCTCTTTCCGCACAAAACGATCCTGCAAAACCTGACGATGGCGCCGGTGCACATCAAGAAGATGCCGAAGGCGGAGGCGGAGCAGAAGGCGATGGCGCTTCTGGAACGCGTCGGCCTTGCAGACCGCGCCAGCGCCTACCCCGCGCAGCTCTCCGGCGGACAGAAGCAGCGCGTTGCCATTGTCCGGGCGCTGGCAATGGAGCCGGAGGTCATGCTCTTTGACGAGCCGACCAGCGCGCTTGACCCGGAGATGGTCGGCGAGGTGCTGGAGGTTATGCGTGAGCTGGCGCTGGGCGGTATGACGATGGTTGTCGTTACCCATGAAATGGGCTTTGCCCGCGAGGTTGGCAGCCGGGTTCTCTTTATCGACAACGGCAAGCTCTGCGAGCAGGGCACGCCGGAGCAGATTTTCAATCACCCGCAGAGCCCGAGATTGCAGAGCTTTTTACAAAAGGTGCTATAAAAAACAGCAGCGTGTCGAAAAGCCTTTTCGACATGCTGCTGTTTTGTCAATATCCCGCGCCGGCCCCGCGGGCATTCAGCCATTGCAGCGCAAGGGGCAGCCAGCTCGCGGCATGTGGATTGTCCATGCCGGCCTCCGGCGTTGCGACGGACAGACCGTGCGGGCCGTCCGTGTAGATGTGCAGCTCAAACGGGACGCCCTCCCGCCGCAGGGCGCGCGCCATGGACATGGCGTTTTCTACCGGAACGCACTCGTCCTGCATGGTCTGCCAGAGAAAGGCGGGGCAGGTGTTCTTTGTTACATGCTCTTCCAAGGACCAGCGGCGGCTGGCCTCGTTGATCTCCCGCGTGCCGCTGAGATGGTAGATGGAGTCGCGGTGCGCCTTTTCCCCGGCGGTGATGACGGGGTAGCAGAGCAGCATGGCGTTCGGCGTGCTCCTGCCGTCGGTGTTTTCGGGAAGATACGCGGGGTTATCTGCGAAGATGCCGAGACTCCCGGCCAGATGTGCACCGGCGGAGAATCCACAGACGCTGACCTTTTCGGGGTCGATGCCCCACTCCTCCGCGTGCGTGCGGATTTCCCGGACGGCAGCGGCGGCCTCGCGCAGCGGCAGATTGCCGAGGAAGGGGTCGGATTCCTGTGAGCGCACGGTGTAGTGCAGGACGCAGGCCTGATAGCCTGCCTGCAAAAACCCCGTGGCGACGGGTTCGCCCTCTCGGTCGGAGACAAAGGCATAGCCGCCGCCGGGGATGATGAGCATGCACGGGCGTTTGGCGTGCTCTACGGAATCGTAGGCGCGGCTTCGCAGCATGACGTCGAGCGTCGCGTGGAAGCCGGGAAGGGGGAGGGTGAAGCAGCGCATGAAATGATCTCCTTCTGGAAGCCCGGCGCCGCGGAGCGGCGCCGGGGAAAGTGGAATTGGATGAATTTCATTGTAGCAGGTACGGTGGGAAAACACAATATCAAATATTCCACCTACTATAAGCGAAACCTTTCTGATTTTTGCGAAAAACGAAAAAATGTTCGTGCAAAATCTGCCCCGGCATGATAAGATATAGTTTGAGGTGATATCGATGAATGAACAGAAACAGGAGCAGGAAGTGCTGAACGATGCGCAGCAGGAAGCGCCCGAGCAGCAGGAATTCGTTTCCAGCCCCAAGTGGAAGCGCGTGCTGGCATGGACGCTGTTCGGCGTGATGGTGCTGGGCATCCTCTGCTGGCTGCTGAACATTGCCGTGCCGGAATGGCCGGAGAAGCTCTTTGGTTATTTTGGGCATTGACCCCGGCTATGCTACGACGGGCTTTGGCCTGATCTCGTCGGAGCGGGGGAAGCATACGCTGCTGCAATACGGCACGGTGACAACGCCGCCGGAGCTGACCTTCCCGCAGCGGCTCAACATGCTTTTTGAGGACATCACGCGCCTGCTGGAGGTCACGAAGCCGGAGGCCGTGGCGGTCGAGGAGCTGTTCTGGGGCCACAATATCACGACGGGCATCGGCGTGTCGCACGGCCGCGGCGTGATATTGCTTGCAATCGAGCGGGCGGGCGTCCCGCTGTTTGAATACACGCCCATGCAGGTCAAGCAGGCAGTCGTCGGCTATGGCAAGGCGGAGAAGCGCCAGGTCATGGATATGACGCGGCGCTTCCTGCATATGGAGAAAATGCCGCGTCCGGATGATGCGGCGGACGCCATTGCCATTGCGCTGTGCCATGCGCGTTCGGCGACGTCGCTGCTGCCCCGGATGCAGGGAGGATAGACGATGTTTTATTATCTGAACGGCGAGATTACGCTGATGGAGGGCAATCTCGCCGTGGTGGACTGCGGCGGCGTGGGTTATGCCTGCCGCACGACGGCGTATACGCTCTCCAAGCTGCGCGTCGGGCAGCGGGCGAAGCTGTTTACCTATTCCTACATTCGCGAGGATGCGTTTGACATCTTCGGCTTTTCGACGAAAGAGGAGCTGCGCTGCTTTGAACTGCTATTGGGCGTGACCGGCGTCGGCACGAAGGCCGCGCTGGCGATCCTCTCCGCGACGTCTCCGGAGCGCTTTACGCTGGCCATTATGACGCAGGATGAAAAAACGCTGACCGCTGCGCCGGGCGTCGGAAAAAAGCTGGCG
Organism: uncultured Oscillospiraceae bacterium; assembly: GCA_934622035.1. Classification (GTDB taxonomy): domain Bacteria; phylum Bacillota; class Clostridia; order Oscillospirales; family Oscillospiraceae; genus JAZOXB01. The sequence goes on along the minus strand of CAKTVG010000003.1, from coordinate 111,662 downwards.
CAGCGCATTATTCTGGAGCTGAAGGACAAGCTGGGCGCTGCTGTGACGGAGGTAGACTTTTCCGGTGTGTCCGCCGCCCCGGCGCCTGCCGCCGGCAGCAATCTGGCGCTTGCGCAGGCGGCGCTGGTGGAGCTGGGCTATAATCAGGCGGAAATTGCCGCGGCGCTTAAGGGCATTCCGGCAGAGGAGCTGTCCACGGAGGAAATTGTCCGACGCTGTCTGCGTGCGATGGTAATGAGGTGAAGCAATGAGCATTGATTTTTCTCAGGATTTTGAGGCCCCGATCGTAACGACGAGCTACACCGCGAAGGATGAGGGTGAGCTTTCGCTGCGCCCGAAGCGCCTGAGCGAATACAACGGCCAGGAAAAGGTCAAGGAGAATCTGGCAGTTTATATCGAGGCCGCGCGGCGGCGCAGTGAACCGCTGGATCATGTCCTTCTGTATGGCCCTCCCGGCCTGGGCAAAACCACGCTCGCCGGCGTCATTGCCAACGAAATGGGTGTGAATATCCGCATTACCTCCGGCCCGGCAATCGAAAAGGCGGGCGATCTGGCGGCGCTTCTGACAAACCTTTCTGAGGGCGATATTCTGTTTATCGACGAGATTCACCGCCTGAACACCTCGGTGGAGGAGATTCTGTATCCCGCAATGGAGGATTTTGCGATTGACATCATCGTCGGCAAGGGCCCGTCGGCCAATTCCATCCGGCTGGATCTGCCGAAGTTTACTCTGATCGGTGCGACGACGCGCGCGGGTCAGCTTTCTGCGCCGCTGCGCGACCGCTTCGGCGTGACCTTCCGGCTGGAGCTTTACACGCCGGAGGAGCTTTGCCGTATCGTCACGCGCTCTGCGCTGCTGCTCGGTATGCAGATCGACCCCGCGGGCGCACTGGAGATCGCCTCCCGCAGCCGCGGCACGCCGCGGATTGCCAACCGGATGCTGCGCCGCGTGCGTGATTTTGCACAGCTCTATTACGACGGCGTCATTACCCGCGAGGCGGCGGATCTGGCCTTGCAGCGGCTGGAGGTGGACAAGCTCGGCCTGGATGCGACTGACCGGCGCATGCTTCGTGCAATTATACAGTTTTACAACGGCGGCCCCGTCGGGCTGGAGACGCTTGCTGCGACGATCGGAGAAGAAGCGGTCACGTTAGAAGATGTCTACGAGCCGTATCTCATGCAGATCGGCTTCCTCACGCGGACGCCGCGCGGGCGCTGCGTAACGCAGCTTGCCTACGATCACCTGCATTTGCCCAATCAGAACGAAGAACAACTGACGTTTTGACCGAAAACACGAGGCGAAATATGTCGAAAACGCACAAATGCATTTTTCTGGCGGAATATTTTTTCATCCACTATTGACAAGGCGTTTTAAAATGTTATAATTGACGTTGTGCTGAGCGGCGTGACCATGACTTCACCGTTCGCAAATATCAACCCATGGCATACCAATCTGCAAAATACGCGAGAAGAGTGTCGGGGCAAATCTTATTCATCAAGAGAGGTAAACCAAAATGTACGAAGACAAGACCTTAGTTTGCAAGGAATGCGGCAATGAGTTCGTGTTCACCGCTGGCGAGCAGGAGTTTTATGCAGCCAGAGGCTTCCAGAACGAGCCGCAGCGCTGCAAAGCTTGCCGTGACGCTCGCAAGACCACTTCCCGCAGCTACTTCACCGCTACCTGCGCAAACTGCGGCGGCGAGGCTCGCGTCCCCTTTGAGCCGAAGTCCGATCGTCCGGTTTATTGCAGCGAGTGCTTCGCAAAGATGAGAAGCCGCGGCTGATTTTCGCATAACGAAAGAGATTACTTGCAAGGCGCTTCATTTGAAGCGCCTTCTGACTATCAAAGAAGCCTGCGAGGCCAAACGTTTCGGAGGGAAGGATAGTGTGAAAGGGAACCGTCAGGGTTCCCTTTCGCGTTCAATAACCCGCCGCAGCGACCAAAACTGCAAAATAGAAATACAAAATTCTGTTTTGCAATTTTGTAGGAGCTTGTCATAAAATTTTCAATAGAATTTTATGACAAGAGCGCCTTCGGGTTTTATAGGAGGTGTTGCGATGGAAAAGGATTTGACGACCGGCTCGCCGGGCAGAGCGCTTTGCAGCTTTTCGCTGCCGCTGCTGGGCGGCGTGATTTTCCAGCAGATGTACAATGTCGCGGATTCGCTGGTTGCGGGAAAGCTCCTCAGCGAGGACGCGCTGTCCGCCGTTGGCAACGCCTACGAGGTTACCTTGATCTATCTGGCCTTCGCCTTCGGCTGCAACATCGGCTGTTCCGTGGTGATTGCCCAGCTTTTCGGGGCAAAAAAGCTGCGTGAATTAAAAACGGCGGTCAGCACGAACCTGATTTTCAGCGGTGTTTTGACGATGGCTCTGATGCTGCTGGGCTTTCTGCTCGTGCCGTCTCTGCTGACGCTGATGCGCGTGCCTGCCGGGATTTATGCGGAGTCGCTGCACTATTTGAATATTTACACCGGCGGCCTGCTGTTTCTTTTCTTCTATAACATTTCCAGCGGCATTTTTTCGGCGCTGGGAGATTCCAGAACGCCGTTTTTCTTCCTGGCCTGCTCGTCCACGGCGAACGTTTTCCTGGACGTGCTGTTTGTCAAGCTGTTTCCGCACCTCGGCGTGGCGTCCGTGGCCTGGGCGACCTTCCTGTGCCAGGGCGTGAGCTGCGTGCTGGCTGTGGCGGCGCTTTTCCGGCGGCTGCGCGGCTTTGCCACGGAGGGACGCGTGAAGCTCTTTGACTGGGCGCTTTTGCGGCGCATCATCCGCATCGCGCTGCCAAGCACCTTGCAGCAGGGCTTTATCTCCGTGGGCAATCTGCTCATTCAGAGCATTGTCAACGGCTTCGGCGGCGCGGTGATGGCGGGCTATGCCGCAGCCATCAAGGTCAATGGCTTCACAACCACGACGATTTCCACACTCGGCACGGGCGTCTCCAACTTCACGGCGCAGAATCTTGGCGCAGGGAAGCCAGAGCGCGTCAAGCGCGGATTGAAAAGCGGTCTTGCGCTGATGTGCGGCGTGGCGCTGGCATTCAGCGTGGTCTATGTGGTTTTCCGCTCGCCGCTCATCGGCCTGTTTATGAAGGATCAGGGGAGCGAGGCGCTGACGGTCGGCTGCCGGTTCCTGGTGATCGTTGCGCCGTTTTATCTGCTGGTGGCGGTGAAAATCTGTGCCGACAGCGTCTTTCGCGGTGCGGGCGCAATGACGCTCTTTATGATCACGACGTTTACCGCGCTGTTCCTGCGCGTGCTGCTGGCGTTTGTGTTCTCCTCGTTCTGGGAGAGCACGGGCATCTGGCTGGCCTGGCCGGTGAGCTGGGCAATTGCGACGACGGTGTCCGTCCTCTTTTACACAACGGGCATCTGGAAAAACAAAAGCGTGTGACTTTATCGCGGCGGCGGGGATTATTCCCGGCCGCCGCGTTTTTTTCAAAAAACAGCAGATTCCGGTGAGACTTTTCCGATTTGGATTCGACTAATAGATGAAGGGAGGAGAAATCCCCTTCGGAAAGGAGCAGGCCAATGGACAACGGTGCAAGTAGCTACCGCTTTGAAATGAGAAAGAAAAACAGGACGTCCTTTTGAAAAAGGACGTCCTGTTTTTATACTATTCTGCTGTGGGGAAGAGCGCCTCTTCCAGCTTTTCGCGGCGGGAGACGAGCGTTTGGTACAGCTCATCGGAGACGCGGGCATAATAATTGCTTTCGTAGAGCGCAATGGCATTGTCCATGTTCAGAACCTCATAGCGCCGCTTTGCATCGGCACCGAGATCTGCGGTCGCGATGGGCACATAGCTGACGCTTGTGACCGTGGTAAGGCCGGTGCTGCCGTCCTTGGTGAATTCCAGATTCAGCATCAGACCCGCCCGGACACCGCCCTCTTCCACGGCGCAGTAGTCGCCCAGACCATAGGCGATGACGGCTTCCTTTTCCGTCCCGGCGGCAGAATAGACCGTACGCCGCTCCAGCGGGCCGACGCGGTGCGTGTGTGAGCCGAGAATGACGTCCACACCGTTTTTGAGCAGAAGGTCTGCGATCTCTGTCTGTGTTTTGCTGACTTCGGCGCTGTCCTCGCTGCCCCAGTGGAGCGCGGCGACGATGATATCCGGCTGAAGCTGCTGCGCCTGTTCCAGAACGGCAGTGATTCCGGCGGTGTCCACGCGGGAATAGTTGCCGCTGTAGTCCGTGTAGAGCAGGTTGACGCAGTATTCCGAACCGGCGGGGATACTCATGCTGCCCAGTCCCTTGGTGAAGGCGACGAAGGCGATGCGGATGCCGTTGACCTCGCGCACGACCACGCGGTTTGCATTGGCGTCCGCCTGGCTGGTGTAGGTGCCGAGGGCGGTGAGCTGCTCGCCTTCGATGACGGATTTTGTCCGCGCCAGACCGGTCAGACCGTTTTCAATGCTGAAGGAATTGGCGGTTTGCAGAAGGTCAAAGCCTGCATTGGCGAGCGCAGCGGCGGCTTCGTCGGGGTAGCTGCCGCCGGTGTAGGGCGTGCCTGCGAAGTTGCCCTCGAAGTTGCCAATGGCCAGATCGGCAGCGGCGACGGTGTTGACGGTGTCGCCGAAGAGGGCGATATAATCGTCCTCGCTTTTCAGCGTTTTGAGGATGTTTTCAGGAAAGTAGATATCGCCCACGGCGCAGAGCGTGGCGCGGGTATCGCCCTGCACGGCGCCGGAGGATGCGGTGGGCTGCTCCGTCGCACAGCCGCAGAGCAGAAGAAAAAACAGCGAAAATATGCCGCAAAGGAAACGTTTCAAGGAAAAACCTCCAAAAGTAAAGATAAACTCCTTTTATTTTACAACATTTCCTCCTTGCATACAAGCCCTAATTTTTCTGCAGCGCCTTGCGGCGGCTTGACGGGCATGATATACTGGTAAATAAAAAGATAAGGAGTGCGGCATGGCAAGAAGAAAGAAAAAACGCATGTCCGGAATTCTGCGCGGCGTTCTGATCATCCTGATGGCACTGGCCGTCGCGGCGCTGGTCATTACCCTGATCTATTGGCGCTTCTTTGGCACGCCGGCTGCCGGCGAGGATACGCCGCAGATCGCCCGCAATACATATGACGCGTCCGCTTTTTACGAGGAGGACGGCTTTCTGCGCTATCGCGCAATGCAGCACATGGTTGGCATCGACGTCTCTGAGCATCAGCAGAGCGTGGATTGGCAGAAGGTTCGCGAGAGCGGCGTGGAGTTTGTTGTGCTGCGCGTGGGCTATCGCGGCTACACCGAGGGCGGTCTGCGCGAGGACGAGACCTTTGCCGGATACTACGACGGCGCGAAGGCGGCCGGGCTGAAGGTCGGCGCCTACTTCTTCTCCCAGGCGATGGACGTGCAGCAGGCGCGGGAGGAGGCCTCCTATGCCTGCGAGCTGATCGGCGAGCGGACGCTGGATCTGCCGCTGTTTTACGATTGGGAAACGGTCAGCGGCTCCGAGCGCATCCCGTCTCCGGACGGCCTGCCGCTGACGGACTGCGCCGTGGCTTTCTGCAAGGTGGTGCGCCGCAACGGCTTTGAGGCGGGTGTCTATTTCAACCAGAGCCTCGGCTATCGCTATTTTGACCTCTCTAAGCTTCAGGAGTTCACGCTCTGGCTGGCGGAGTATGACGCCACGCCGGATTTCGTCTACCACTTCGACTGTCTGCAATACACGGACGCCGGAACGGTGGACGGCATCGAGGGCAGCGTCGATCTGGATTTGTTCTTTTTGCCGGATACCGCGTCGGATTAAGACGTTTGGAATCAAACTTCTCAGGAAAGGGTGAGCTTTTATGGAATTTAACCGTGTATGGAGGGTTCACGTTCCCTAACCCTCCGAATCATTTTTTGGAGGAAATAAAATGGAAAATCAAATCACCATCCGTGAGGCACGCACGGAAACGGACGTTGCCGCCTTTTGGGAGCAGCTCTACGAGTACTTCCGGCGGGATGTCCTGCCGGATCCGGAGGACGAGGACCGGGCGTATTTCTTTGGCGAGGAATACCGGAGCCAGGTGCAGCAGCTGCATGCACGTCCGCAGGACAGGCTGTACTATCTCTTTTTCTGCCGGGACGGCCGGGACATCGGCTTTTCAATGGCGTCGATCTACACAAGCGAGGACGGGAAGTGCTTTGTGGAAGAATTCTGCGTTCTTCCGGAATTCCGCGGAAGCGGAACGGGAAGAGCCTGCGCGAAGGTGCTGCTGCGTTGGGCGGAAGCACACGGCGCGCATTATGCGGAGCTGAACTATGGCAGCGACCCGCGGCGGCTTCGCTTCTGGCAGAGCGTCGGTTTTCGGAAAAATGGCGCCGACGAGTGGGGCGACCCGCTGCTGCTCCTGCCGCCGCAGGAAACGCTTCCGTTTACCGTTGAGGTACTTTCCGATCCGGAGGACTGGCAGCTGAAAAAGCTTGAAAACGGCTATTTGCAGGAAATCGGCGAGGAAGCCCTGACGGAAGAAAAACAGAAACGGCTCTCCGCTGCGATCCGGGAAGGAAAAATCACGTTCTTTCTCGCGAAGCGCGGCTACCGCGCAGTGGGAATGTGCAGCGTTGTGCGGTGCTTTTCCACCTTTGCCTGCGCGGATAACGCCGTGCTGGAGGATTTCTATGTCGAGCCGGTCTTTCGAAAGCAGGGAATTGCCCGGCAGCTTGCCGAGACGGCGCGGCGCCGGTGCGTGGAGTGGGGCATTGCAAGCCTGACCGTCTGCTGCGCGCCCTGTGACGAGAAGATGTATCAAAGCCTCGGCTTTACCGTGCCGCTGGGCAGAGCCTTTGCCTGCCTGCCCTGAGGAATCAGAAACAATGCGCCCCTGCGGAGACTCCGCAGGGGCGTTTGCTCTTGTTTACTTTGCTTCGGGCTTGTAGCTGTCCTTCAGGCTGACGGAACGGTTGAAGACCGGGTGCTCCGGCGTGGAATCCTTGTCCGGGCAGAAGTAGCCGAGCCGCATGAACTGGTAGGCGGCGGGGGCGGCGGCATGCTCCAGACCGGCCTCGATCTTGCAGCCGGTGAGAATCTCCAGAGAGTCGGGATTCAGGCAGTCAAGGAAATTCTTGTCCGCGGCGTCCGGCTCCGGGTCAGAGAAGAGGTTGGAATACAGGCGAACCTCGGCATCCACGGCGTTGTGCGCGTCCACCCAGTGAATGGTGGATTTGATCTTGCGGCCGTCGGCGGGATCGCCGCCGCGGGAGGCGGGATCATATTCGCAGAGTACCTCGGTGACGTTGCCGCCGGTGTCCTTGACGCAGCCGGTGCACTTGACGACATAGGCGCCCTTCAGGCGGACCTCATTACCGGGGAAGAGACGGAAGAACTTGCCAACCTTTTCCTCCATGAAATCGTCGGCCTCAATCCACAGGTCGCGGGAGAAGGTGATCTCGCGAGTGCCCATTTCGGGATGGTTCGGATGGTTTTCCACGGAGAAAACCTCGCTCTGACCCTCAGGATAGTTCGTGACGGTCAGGCGAACGGGATGCAGCACGGCCATGGTGCGCGTTGCCGTCTCGTTCAGATCCTCACGCAGGCAGTGCTCCAGGAAAGCGTACTCCACGGTGGAGGCGGTTTTTGCCACGCCGATGCGTTCGCAGAAATTGCGGATGGACTTGGGCGTGTAGCCGCGGCGGCGCAGGCCGCACAGCGTCGGCATGCGCGGGTCGTCCCAGCCGGCAACGCGGTGCTCCTCGACGAGCAGGCGCAGCTTGCGCTTGGACATGACGGTGTAGTTGATGCCGAGACGGGCAAATTCGATCTGCCGGGGCTTTGCAGGCAGGTCGCAGTGCTCGATGACCCAGTTGTACAGCGGACGGTGCGCCTCGAATTCCAGAGAGCACAGCGAGTGGGTGATGTGCTCCATGGCATCCTCAATGGGATGGGCAAAGTCGTACATGGGATAGATGCACCACTTGTCGCCCGTGGCATGGTGGGGCATGTGATTGATGCGGTAGATTGCCGGGTCGCGCATGTTGAAGTTGCCGGAGGCAAGGTCGATCTTCGCACGCAGCGTCATGGCGCCGTTCGGGAATTCGCCCGCCTTCATCCGGCGGAAGAGATCGAGGGATTCTTCGATCGGCCGGTCGCGGTAGGGGCTGCGGGCCGGAGTGGTCAGGTCGCCGCGGTATTCGCGCATCTGCTCTGGCGTCAGCTCGCAGACATAGGCCAGACCCTTTTTGATCAGCGCCTCGGCGCATTCATACATCTTGTCAAAATACTGAGAGGCATAATAGAAGCGGTCGTCCCAGGTGAAGCCCAGCCACTTGATGTCCTCCTTGATGGCGTCGACGTACTCCGTATCCTCCTTGGTGGGGTTGGTGTCATCCATGCGGAGGTTGCAGATGCCGCCGAACTTTTCGGCGGTGCCGAAGTCGATGCACAGCGCCTTGCAGTGGCCGATGTGCAGATAGCCGTTCGGCTCGGGCGGGAAGCGGGTGTGGACCTGCATGCCCTCATATTGTCCGCCTGCGGAGATGTCCTCCTCCACAAACGCTTCGATGAAATTCTTGGTTTCCATGCGGTTCAGTTCTTCCGCCATTTTTGTCATCCTCTCTCGAAAGATTGTGTCGCGCCTATTATATATCAATTTCCCCAAATCTGCAATGCTATTTCCGTGCATTTTGACAAGAAAATTCGCCCGGCAGACAGAAAAAATGAAAACATTCTGTGAAATCGAGAAATTCCGGTTGTCAATTCGGCGGAAGTATTATAGAATAAGGACATTGAGATGAAAATAGAAGGAGTGGTTTCCCATGAACGAGCCGAAGTATAAGCGCGTGCTGCTCAAGATCAGCGGCGAGGCGCTTGCCGGCGATGCCCATCGTGGGTTGAATTTTGATGTAATCGGCGAGGTCTGCGACGTGGTGAAAAAGTGCGTGCAGGCCGGCGTGCAGGTAGGTATTGTTGTCGGCGGCGGCAACTTCTGGCGCGGTCTGAAGGACGGCGGCGAACGGATGGAGCGCACGCGCGCGGATCATATGGGCATGCTGGCGACGGTGATCAACTGCCTGGCGCTGGCGGACAGCCTGGAGCAGCGCGGTGTGGAGGTTCGCGTGCAGACGGCCATCGAGATGAGCCGCATCGCAGAGCCGTATATTCGCGGCAAGGCCATCCGCCATCTGGAAAAGGGCAGAGTCGTGATCTTCGGCTGCGGAACGGGCAACCCCTTCTTCTCCACGGACACCGGCGCGGTTCTGCGTGCGGCGGAGATCAACGCGGACGCTATCCTGCTTGCAAAGAACGTGGACGGCGTCTATTCCGACGACCCCGTGAAGAATCCCGATGCCGTGAAGTTCGACGAAATCACCTATGATGAAATTCTCGCGCGTCACCTCATGGTTATGGACAGCACCGCAACCTCGCTCTCTATGGATAACCACATTCCCATCATTCTCTTCGCGCTCAAGGATCCGGAAAACATCCTGCGCGTTGTGATGGGCGAAAAAATCGGCACAGTCGTTAAGGAGGAAAAATAAAATGGCAGTAGATTTCAAGGAATACTCGAGAAAAATGGAAAAGACCCTGGAGGTGCTTCAGGAGGACTTCGGCGCGGTTCGCGCAGGCCGCGCAAACGCGCGTGTGCTCGACCGCATCACGGTGGAGTACTACGGCGTAGATACGCCGGTCGGCCAGGTCGGCACGATCTCTTCTCCCGATGCCCGCACGCTGGTCATCCAGCCCTGGGACGGCAGCCTGCTCAAGAAGATCGAAAAGGCCATTCAGACATCCGACCTCGGCATCAATCCGCAGAATGACGGCCGTGTGATTCGACTTGTCTTCCCGCAGCTCACCGAGGAGCGCCGCCGCGAGCTGACCAAGCAGGTCAAAAAGTACGGCGAGGATGCGAAGGTCGCCGTGCGCAATATTCGCCGCGACGCGATGGACTACATCAAGAGCCTGAAGAAGAAGTCCGAGATCACCGAGGACGATCAGAAGAAGGCCGAGAAGGATTTGCAGGAGCTGACCGACAAGTATATCAAGAAGGTCGACGAGGCCTGCGCCGTCAAGGAAAAGGAATTGATGGAACTGTAAAGACTACTTTATCGCAGCCGCCCTCCGGCGGCTGCGATTTTGGAGAGAAGCCATGTTTTTTCATAAAAAAGCGCCGCAGCTTTCCCGCCCCGTACCAACACACATCGCCATCATCATGGACGGCAACGGGCGCTGGGCAAAGAAGCGCGGCATGCCTCGCCAGGCGGGACACAAGGTGGGCGCGGAGGCCTTCCGCACCATTGCAAACTACGCAAAATCCATCGGACTGAAATATCTGACGGTCTATGCATTTTCCACGGAGAACTGGAAGCGCTCCGAGGAGGAGGTGGACGCTATCATGGATCTGCTTGAGCGCTATCTGCGCGAGCTGATCCGGGATATGGACAAAAACCGCGTCCGCTTCTGCTTCTTTGGGGATTTGACGCGCCTTTCGCCGGAATTGCAGGAGGAGGCGCGCATCACGGCCGAGCGTTCGCAGAAATACGAGGGCGTGCAGGTCAATTTCTGCCTGAACTACGGTGGCAGAATGGAGATTCTTCGCGCGGCGCAGCGGTTTGCGCGCGACTGCGTGGAAGGGAAGTGCCGTCCGGAGGATCTGACGGAGGACGCCTTCTCGGCGCGGATGTATTCCGCAGGCATTCCGGATCCGGAGCTGGTGATCCGGCCGGGCGGTGAGCTGAGAACGTCCAATTTTCTGTTATGGCAGTCTGCCTATGCGGAATATTATTTTACAGATGTGCTCTGGCCCGATTTTGGGCCGAAGGAGCTGGAAAAGGCGATTGCCGCCTATAATGGCCGCAGCCGCCGCTTTGGAGGAGTGAAATAAAAATGGGTACTCGAATTCTGGTTGCCTGTATTGGTCTGCCGCTGCTGCTGGCGGTGGTGCTGTTCCTGCCGCCGCTGGCGACGGCAATTCTGTTCGCGGCGGCCTGCGTCATCGCGGCCTATGAGATGCTGTGGCGCACGGGAATCCTGAAGCATAAGCGCATCCTTTGCTACACCGCTCTGATGGCGGCGGCGACGGTCATGTGGTCCTGGCTGCGCGCCTGCGCGGTCGTCTCGGAGCATGCGCTCTGGGTCAGCATGCTGATCGGCCTGTTTGTCTACTTTACCGCCCTGTTCTGCGAGCTGCTGGCGGCGCATACCAAGCTGCAATTCACGGCCCTGTGCGTGGCGGTGTTCAGCGGCTTTATCTATCCCTTCCTTCTCGGCGCACTGGTGCGCCTGCGCGGGTTGGAGGACGGCAAGTTCTTTATTCTCGTCGCCTTCCTTCTGTCCATGGTTGCCGACAGCGGCGCGTACTTTGTCGGCCGCGCCTGCGGCAAGCATAAGCTCGCGCCGGTCATCAGCCCGAAGAAGACGGTCGAGGGCGCGATCGGCGGCGTGGCGGCTAATGTGCTGGCGATGGTGCTGTATACGCTCCTTTTGAACAAATGCTTTGGCTTCACGCAGGTCAACTATTTCTATGCCGCCATTTACGGCGTGGTTGGTGCGATCGGCTCCATCATCGGCGATCTGACGCTCTCCGTCGTCAAGCGCCAGGTGGGCATCAAGGATTACGGCAATCTTCTGCCGGGCCATGGCGGCATTCTCGACCGCTTCGACAGCACGATGATTGTCGCCCCCATGGCGGAGATCCTGATGCTGCTCATTCCCTTTGCGGTGAAATAATATGACGAAGTGCGTATCGATCCTCGGCAGCACCGGCTCCATCGGGCGGCAGACGCTGGAGGTGGTCGAGCAGCTTCCCGTTCGGGTGGCTGCGCTGACCGCGGGCGGCAATGTCGCACGCATGGCTGAGCAGTGCAGAAAATTCCGGCCGGAGCTTGCCGTGATGGCGACGCCGGAGGCGGCGCAGCAGCTGAGAGATGCACTGGGCAACCAGTCCATCCGCATTCTTTCCGGTATGGAGGGCTTGCTTGCGGCGGCGGAGCATGAGCGGGCGGATACCGTTGTGACGGCGGTGGTCGGCATGCTTGGCCTGAAGCCAACGCTGGCGGCTATCCGGAAGAAAAAACGCATCGCCCTGGCCAACAAGGAAACGCTCGTCTGTGCGGGCAGCCTCGTGATGCAGGCGGCGCGGGAGTACGGCGCGGAGATCATCCCCGTGGATTCCGAGCACTCGGCGATTTTCCAGTGCCTGATGGGCTGCCGCGATAAACGCGAGATCCGCAGACTGATCCTGACCTGCTCCGGCGGCCCCTTCTTCGGGAAAACGCCGGAGGAGCTGAGGACTGTGACAAAAAACGATGCTTTGAAGCATCCAAACTGGAAAATGGGGCATAAAATCACCATAGATTGTGCTACACTGATGAACAAGGGCCTGGAGGTCATCGAGGCGATGCACCTTTATGGCATGCCGCTTTCTCAGGTGGACGTGGTGATTCACCGGCAGAGCATCGTGCATTCTCTGGTGGAATTCCGGGACGGCGCAATGCTTGCGCAGCTCGGTGTGCCGGATATGCGCGTACCCATCCGGCTGGCGCTGACTTACCCGGCACGGCAGACCAACCCTGCGGCGGGACTGGATCTTTTGTCCTGTGGGCCTTTGACCTTTGACCGCCCGGATCCGGAGAGCTTCCCCTGCCTTGCGCTTGCGCGGGAGGCGGTGGAGCGCGGCGGCAATACCTGTGCCGTGATGAACGGCGCGAACGAGGCGGCGGTCGCCCTGTTTTTGCAGGATGCGATCGGCTTTTATGACGTTCCGCGGCTGGTGCGGCGGGCAATGGACACGGTTCCCTTTGCCGCGCAGCCGGAGCTGGAGGAAATTCTGAGCAGCGACGCGGCGGCGCGGAGCGCCGTTCTGAACGCTGTGTGAGGTGGTTTTTTTGACGACTGCATTTTATATTATTCTTGCAATTCTTCTCTTTGGCGTGCTGATTTTGGTGCACGAGTTCGGCCATTTTATCTGTGCCAAGCTCTCCGGTGTGCAGGTCAATGAGTTTTCGCTTTTCATGGGCCCGGCCATTTTCAAAAAGCAAAAGGGTGAAACGCTTTATGCCCTTCGCTGCATCCCCATCGGCGGCTACTGCGCCATGGAGGGCGAGGACGGCGAGAGCGACAATCCCAGAGCCTTCGGCAATGCCAAGCTCTGGAAGCGGCTGATCATTCTGGTCGCCGGTTCCTTTATGAATTTTGTCGCGGGATTTCTGATTACGGTGATTTTTGTCAGCGTAGCCTTTCGGGCAATTCCGGGCACGACCTTCGGTCAGTTTGACGAGGGCTGCCCCTATGAATCCGCGGATGCGTTTCAGATGGGCGACCGGCTGTATTCCATCGACGGCGAGCGCGTGTATATCAGCGGCGATATCACGATACTGTTAGACCGGAACAGCACAAAGGTGTATGACATCGTGGTCATCCGCGACGGCGAAAAGGTGCGCATCGAGGATTTGAAGCTCGAACGCAGCGACTATGACGGCAAGCAGCGCTACGGATTTTCCTTCCCGGCGTTCAAAAAGACGGTGGGCGGCGTGCTGTCCTATTCCTGGGCGCAGTGCCGCGATTTCGCGCGGCTGGTGCGGCTGGGCCTGCAGGACCTGATCACCGGCAAGGAGAGCATTGACGAAATGTCCGGCCCGGTCGGCATTGTCTCGGTCGTGACGCAGGCGGGCAAATCGTCCGAAAGCGTTGCACAGGGTGTGCTGACGGTGCTGTACTTTTTCGCCTTCATTGCAGTCAACCTTGCCGTGATGAATCTTCTGCCCATTCCGGCGCTGGACGGCGGGCGCGTGGTGTGCCTGCTGCTGACGGCGGTTGTGGAGAAAATCATCCGCCGCAAGCTAAACCCGAAGTATGAGGCATACCTGCACGGCGCGGGCATGGTGATCCTGCTGCTGTTTATGGCTTTCGTGACGTTCAAGGATATCTTCAAGCTGTTTGGAGGCTAATTGTGACAAAGAGAATTCTTGTCGGCAATGTGCCGGTCGGCGGAGGCGCGCCGGTCAGCATTCAGTCGATGCTCAATACCGCGACGACGGACGTGGAGGGCAGCCTTGCCCAGCTGGCCGCCCTGAAAAAGGCGGGCTGCGAAATTGCCCGCCTCGCCGTGCCGGACATGGCTGCGGCGGAGGGCTTCCGCCAAATCGCGGAAAAATCGCCGCTGCCACTGGTGGCGGACATCCATTTTGACTACCGCCTTGCCATTGCCGCTGCCGAGGGCGGCGCGTCCAAGATCCGCATCAACCCCGGAAATATCGGCGGCGAGCGCAATATCCGCGCCGTTGTGGATTGCTGCCGGGCGCATCATATCCCCATCCGCATCGGCGTCAACGGCGGCAGCCTGGACAAGACGCTGCTGGAGAAGTACGGCCATCCGACCGCCGAGGCGCTGGTGGAAAGCGCATTTTCGCACATTGCGCTGCTGGAAAAATGCGGCTTCTACGATATCTGCGTTTCCATGAAATCCAGCCATGTGCCGCTGATGATGCAGGCATACCGCCTGATGCACGAGAAAAGCGACTATCCGCTGCACGTCGGCGTGACGGAGACGGGAACGGAGTATATGGGCACGATCAAATCCGCCATGGGCATCGGCGGACTTCTGTGCATGGGCATAGGCGATACCATCCGCGTATCCCTGACGGCCGATCCCGTGCGCGAGGTCTATGCCGCCAAGGCGATTTTAAAGGCAGCCGGGCTGCGTCCGCAGGGCGTCAACCTCATTTCCTGCCCGACCTGCGGCAGAACGAAGATCGATCTGATCGGCCTTGCCAACCGCGTGGAGGAGGCACTGCGCGACTGTGACAAAAATATCACGGTCGCCGTCATGGGCTGCGTGGTCAACGGCCCCGGCGAGGCCCGTGAGGCAGACGTCGGTATCGCGGGCGGCGACGGCTGCGGTGTGCTGTTCGTCAAGGGAGAGCTGAAGGAAAAGCTGCCCTATGACCAGCTGCTGCCTGCCTTGCTTGCTTATATAGAGAAGCTTTAGGAGAGAAAATGAACGGTTCTGTTCCGCTTTTGCAGATGTTTTTTGAATATTCCCCGGAGGAGCCGCTGCGTGAGGCGCTGGAACAGGCACGCATTTGCAGCGCGGAGATCAGCCGGGAGGAGCGGAGCATTTTTCTGCGCGTGGACTTTGCGCAGTATGTTCCGGCGGCCAGACTTGCCCGGCTCTGCGAGGATTTGCAGAGCCATTACGGCGTTCGCCGGGTAGAGATCGCGCCGCATTTTCCGCGGGAGAGCGCGGCGGCGCTGGAGCCGGAGGAGCTGAACCGCTGCCTGATTGCGGCGTACTCTCCCGCCGCCGCGACGCTGGCGGGCTGCCGTTGGGAAATCGCGGAAGGGGAGACAACGGTTTACCTCCGCGCAAACGGCAAGGACGGTCTGCTGCCGCATCTACCGGCGGCGGAGCGCTACCTGGCCGAGCACTTTGATCTTTCCACAAAGATCAGGGTGGTTGCGGGCAATACCGCCGAGGGCGAGGCGCTCTTCGCCGAGACGGAAAAGCTGCGTCAGGCCGCAATGAAGGACGTGCCTGCGCCGGCCTTCCGCGAGGCTGGTGCCGCGCCGAAAAAGGCGGCGGAAAGCTCGCCCATGCTCTTCGGCAAGCCCTTCAGGGGCGCGCCCATGCCGATGCGCGACGTTTCGTTGGAAAACGACATCGGCAAGGTGGTTATTCAGGGCGTTGTGTTCGCCGTGAACCACAAGGAGCTGAAGAAAAGCGGCGCATGGGTCGTTTCCTTCGACGTGACGGACTACACCGGCTCTCTGCGCATCAATCGCTATATGGACGCCGAGCTGGCCAAGCCTATTATCGAAAACATCAAAAAGCCCGGTATGTGGCTGAAAATCTTCGGCAAGGTGAGCTTCAGCCGCTTTGAAAACGACATTGTCATCGAGCCGATTGCCATCCAGACCGCCGCTGCGCCGGTGCGCGTGGACACGGCGGAGGAAAAGCGCGTGGAGCTGCATCTGCACACCACCATGTCTATGATGGACGCGCTGACCAAAACCGGCGAGGCTGTCGCCACGGCGGCTCGCTGGGGCCATAAGGCCATTGCCATTACGGATCATGGTGTGGCCTCCTCCTTCCCGGATGCGCTCAAGGCGTCGAAAAACAAGGTTGCTGGGACGGATAAAAATATCAAGATCCTTTACGGCTGCGAGGGCTATTACGTCAATGACGAGGAGGATCGCTCCGCGGTGCACGGCAGCGCCGAGCTGCCGGTGGACGGCGAGTTTATCGCTTTCGATCTGGAAACGACCGGCCTTTCGCCCACGCAGGACGTCATTACGGAATTCGGCGCGGTTCGCCTGAAAAACGGCGAGGTCGCCGAGACCTTCCAGGCCTTTGTCAACCCGAAGCGCAAGCTCGACGAGAAGAACATCGCCCTGACGGGCATCACGGATGAGATGCTCAAGGACGCGCCGGATATCTCGGAGGTGCTGCCGGAATTTCTGCGCTTCTGCGGCGATCTGCCGCTGGTGGCGCACAATGCGAACTTCGACGTTGGCTTTGTCAACGCCGCCGCGCAGCGGCTGGGTCTGGACTTTGCCCCGACCTACATCGACACCCTGGTGCTCTCTCAGAATCTCCTGCCGGAGCTGAAAAAGTTTAAGCTGGACATCGTGGCCGAGGCGCTGAAGCTGCCGGAGTTCAACCACCACCGTGCCTCGGATGATGCGCTGACCTGCGGCCTGATCTATCTCAGACTGGCGGAAAAGCTCGAGCAGCGCGGCGTGACAGGCATTCAGAGCATCAACCACGAAATGCTTGCGCTGAGCGGCGGCATCAAGATGACCGGCCGCAACATCCATCCGCGTCACATTCTGCTCTTTGCGAAGAATCAGACGGGTCTGCGCAACCTTTACCGCCTGATTTCCGATTCCAATCTGAAGTATTTTTACCGCAAAACGCCCTGCATCCCACGCTCGGAGCTGGTGCATTTCCGCGAGGGACTGATCATCGGCTCCGCCTGCGAGGCAGGCGAACTGTTCCAGGCGATTCTCAGCCAGAAGAACCACGCAGAGTTGCTGCGCATTGCGTCGTTTTATGATTTTCTGGAAATTCAGCCCATCAGCAACAACCGCTTCATGATCGCCAAGGGCATCGCCAGAGACGACGAGCAGCTGCGCGACTTTAACCGGCAGATCGTCCAGCTGGGCGAGGAGCTGGGCAAGCCGGTCTGCGCGACGGGCGATGTGCACTTCCTCAACCCGGAGGAGGAGATCTACCGCCGCATTCTGCTGGCGACAAAGGGCTTTGACGACTGCGACCGGGACAACCCGCTCTATTTCCGTACGACGGACGACATGCTTGAGGAATTTTCCTATTTGGGAAAGGAAAAGGCGTATGAGGTCGTTGTGAAGAATACGAATCACATTGCCGATATGTGCGACGTGATCCGCCCGGTGCCCTATAACCTGTTTGCTCCGAAAATTGAAAACTCCGTCGAGGACCTGAAATCGCTGGTCTACGGCAAGATGCACCGGCTCTATGGCGAAAATCCGCCGGAGTTGGTGACCAAGCGCGTGGAGACGGAGCTGAACGATATCATTACCTGCCACTATGACGTGATCTACATGTCGGCGCAGAAGCTGGTGCAGAATTCTCTGGAGCACGGCTATCTGGTTGGCTCGCGTGGTTCCGTCGGCTCTTCGCTTGTGGCCTTCATGTCCGGCATTACGGAGGTCAACTCCCTGCCGCCGCACTACCGCTGTCCAAAGTGTAAATACTGCACCTTTGAGGTGCCGGACGGCATCAACTGCGGCGCGGACCTGCCGGACGCCAAGTGCCCGGAGTGCGGCGAGACGCTGGACAAGGACGGCTTCAACATCCCGTTTGAAACCTTCCTCGGCTTCGGCGGCGACAAGGTGCCGGATATCGACCTGAACTTCTCCGGCGAATATCAGTCGCGCGCCCACCAGTACTGCATCGAGATGTTCGGTGCAAGCCACGTCTTCCGCGCCGGAACCATCGGCACCGTCGCGGAGAAAACGGCCTACGGTTATGTAAAAAAATATCTTTCCGAACGGAATATGACCGTTTCCCGTGCGGAGGAGAATCGCCTTGCAGCGGGCTGCGTGGACGTGCGGCGCACGACCGGTCAGCACCCCGGCGGCCTGGTGGTCATTCCGCAGGAGAATGAGATCTGGGATTTCTGCCCGGTGCAGCACCCGGCGGACGACCCGAACACGGACATCATCACCACGCACTTCGAATACCACTCCATGGAGGAAAACCTTCTGAAGCTGGACATGCTGGGCCACGACGACCCGACGATGATCCGCATGATGGAGGATATCACCGGTGTGGATGCACAGAAGATTCCGTTGGACGACAAGGACACCATGTCCATTTTCGTTTCCAGCAAGGTGCTGGGCTATGAGCACGACCCCATTTTGACGGAGGTCGGCACGGTCGGCATCCCCGAATTCGGCACGGGCTTCACCCGTGGCATGCTGATGGACACCAAGCCGACGCAGTTTGACACGCTCATCCGCCTTTCCGGCTTCTCCCACGGCACGGACGTCTGGCTGGGCAATGCAAAGGACCTCATCCTCAGCGGCACAGCAACGGTCGGCCAGGCTATCGGCTGCCGCGACGATATCATGCTCTATCTCATCAAATGCGGCCTGCCGGAAAAGCGCGCCTTCAAGTTCATGGAGGCCGTCCGAAAGGGCGCAATCCACAAGGGCAAGCCCTGGCCGGACGGTATCGTTGAGGAAATGCAGGAGCACAATGTGCCGGAATGGTATATCGAATCCTGCCGGAAGATCAAGTATCTGTTCCCCAAGGCGCATGCGGCGGCCTATGTTATGATGGCGTTCCGCATCGCGTGGTTCAAGGTGCATTATCCCATGGCCTTCTATGCGGCCTATTTCTACCGCCGCAGCCAGAAGGACGGCTTTGACGCGGTGATGATGACGCATGGTATCGACGAGGTCAAAAAGCACATCAAGGAGATTTCCGGCAACCCCGACCGATCTGCCAAGGACGACGATCTGCTCACGACGCTCGAGGTGTGCTACGAGTTTTATCTGCGCGGCTTTGAATTTGCCAACATAGACCTCTATGAATCGCAGGCCACGCGCTTTGTGATTCGCGACGGCAAGCTGCTGCCGCCCTTCGTCGCGGTCTCCGGACTGGGCGAGAGCGCGGCGCTGAGCATCGTCGAGGGACGCGAGGGCAAGCAGTTTGTGTCCATTGAGGAATTCTCTCTGGCCTGCCCGAAGGTTTCCAAGACGCATATCGAAATGCTCAAGGCCGCGGGCGCCTTCGGCGACCTGCCGGACACCAGCCAGATGACGCTTTTTTGATACATTTTCACAATTTGCCCGCTGTTTTTTCGTACACTTCGCCGAAGAATTTGGCATCGGGGCAAAAGCAATTGCCGTTTATCCGAAAATCGGTTATACTAAAAGAACCACCCGTTACGAAGGTGGGATGAGAATTACATAGCCAAAGGAGTGTTTTCACATGCAAAAGCTGGAAAAACAGTTCCATATTCACTGCGTTGCGGGCGACGTCGGCCGCTACTGCATTCTGCCCGGCGACCCCGGCCGCTGCGAGTCCATCGCCGCGCTTTTTGACGATGCGCATCATGTTGCGCAGAACCGTGAGTTCAATATCTACACCGGTACGCTGCTGGGCGAAAAGGTGAGCGTCTGCTCCACCGGTATCGGCGGCCCCTCGGCGTCCATCGCCATGGAGGAGCTGCACAACATCGGCGCGGACACCTTTATCCGGGTCGGTACCTGCGGCGGCATTAATCTGGACGTGCAGTCCGGCGATATCGTGGTTGCCACCGGCGCCATTCGCTATGAACACACCTCTCGGGAGTACGCTCCCATCGAGTATCCGGCCGTCGCCAATCTGGATATCGCCGTGGCGCTGCGGCAGGCGTCGCTGGCCATGGGCAAGCGCACGCACACCGGCGTCGTGCAGTGCAAGGACGCCTTCTACGGCCAGCACAGCCCGGCTAAAATGCCGGTTTCCTATGAGCTGCTGGAAAAGTGGGAGGCGTGGAAGCGCCTCGGCGTGCTTGCCAGCGAGATGGAATCTGCTGCGCTCTTCGTCGTCGCGGACGCGCTTGGCTGCCGCTGCGGCTCTTGCTTCCACGTGATTTGGAATCAGGAGCGCGAGGCTGCCGGCCTGGACCAGAAAATGAGCGAGGATACCAGTGCGGCCGTCCATGTCGGCGTAGAGGCACTGAAGCTTCTCATCGAGCAGGACAGAAAGGCGAAATAAGGGAACCTTTTGCCGCGCAGACCGTCTAAACAGCAGAAAGAGGTGGAATGTATGGGACGATATTGGTGGATCACGTGGATCAAGGTGGGCGTTGCGCTGATTTTTGCGGGCGTTTTATTCCTCGTGGCAAGGCATGAAGTGAATCAATGGTTATCCCGCTATTCCATCGAGGCGCCTGCGGACGCGAAGATCTACGAGCGCTATAATTATGAGGATCTGATTTTTGATTTTGCCGATGCCTATGCCATTGACGTGATGGAGGAATCCGACGCCGAACGCAACGGCATCACAGACCATCTGTCATGAAACCGAAAAAACAGGGTCGATAGCATCGGCCCTGTTTTTGTGCACAAGGAGAGAATATGGAAAAGCAGCTTGCTGCGTTGGCGGCAACCGAGGAGGAGCGCATGCTTCTGGTGCGCGTATGCGACCAGTTAACGCGTGCGGAGCGGAAAAACCAACCGGCCTCCACCTTTTTTCTGACGCCGCGCGAGCGCGCGCTCGCGGCACAGCTTCTGCCGCAGGCGCGTTTTTTCGGCGGCGTGGAGGACGCGGAGCGCACGGTGGCCTTCTGGCTGCCGGAGTATCTGGAGCCGGAGGATTATTTTACGGACGGGCCGGTGGCCTGCCTGCATGCGGCGTTTTATGAATCAAACGCGTTGACACACCGCGATGTGCTCGGCGCACTCATAGGTGCGGGGCTGCGCCGGGACGCGATCGGGGACATTTACGTCGGAGAAAACGAGTGCGATTTCTTTGTTCTCTCCGAATTGACGGGGTACCTTCTGGACAACCTGACCTC
Source organism: uncultured Oscillospiraceae bacterium (assembly GCA_934622035.1). Lineage (GTDB taxonomy): Bacteria > Bacillota > Clostridia > Oscillospirales > Oscillospiraceae > JAZOXB01. Next base: position 90,695 of record CAKTVG010000003.1, on the reverse strand, counting down.
GGCGGGGCGCTCGGCGCTGCGCGTGGAGCGGCGCAGTCTGGATCAGGTGCAGCGGCCGCCGCAGAAGCTGCGCGAGCAGCGGGTGACGGTGTCGTCCATGCGCCTTGACGGAATCCTGGCGTCTGCGTTTCATCTCAGCCGCGCGGACGCGGTGCAGGCGATTCATGCAGGGCGCGTGACGCGCAATGACCTGCCTTGCCTCAAGCCGGACCGGCTTCTGGCGCAGGGTGATGTGATCGCGCTGCGCGGGAAGGGAAAGCTGAAGCTCCTGGCGCTGGGCGGCGAGACGAAAAAGGGCCGCCAGGCCGTGAACATCGGTATTTATGAATAAGGCAAAGCCCTGCGGAAAATCGCTGCCCGCAGGGCTTTTGTACGCATAAAAGAACGAAAAACACAGAAATACAAAATGACGTATAGCGAATTTATTTTTTCTGAACGCATAGGTTCCGAGAGATGCTAGTAAAAGGCGGAACGGTAGATGAAGCGATAATACTATCAAAGAAGTTGAAATAGGAGAAAAGTAGTGTTTGAATTATAGAAAAATTTTTATAATATTCGACAAAAACTGTTTAAGAATATTGACAAATAAAGATTTATATGGTAGTATTTGATTGCAAACAATAATTGGGAGGTGAATAAACCGAAAAACAGAGTTTCCCCCGGCGATTGATATGGGTACCGCAGCAAAGTAAGTCCGCAAACAATGTCCACAGGTAATCATGTCAAAAAAACAGAATGGAGGAAAACACTATGAAAGTCATACGTATCCTGTCCGCCCTGCTCACCCTCTCCCTGCTCCTGTCATGCATCTGCATTTTCTCTTCTGCACAGAGCGAAGCCTACACGGGAGTGTACAAAGGCTATAACTACTACGCATCGGCTTACGTCAATAAAACTGATCTCCGCGTAAGCATGCGCTATGTGGACACAACAGCCAAAATCCGCATTGAATCGTCATACAACTATTTGGACGAGTACAGCCGTCCCCAAACCGGTACATTTCTTGTCGCAGGAAAAGCCAGCAGTACCGGAAGCAATTTCCCTCAGAGCTTCAGTGAATTTGTATCACTGACACCATCCTATTTCATTAACGGCAACTTGGTATTGAAATTTACTGTTAGTGCATAATACATTTTGCCGCTCCATTTGTTCCCCCCTGCAAATGGAGCGGCAATCTTTATGATATTATTAAAGTAGTATTGCTATGAAACGATGTTTTGCGATGATACTTCTATCTTTGATGCTGATACTATTGTGTGCATGCAATTCTGCGGGTGACAAGGCGTACGATGAATTGCCAAATTCCGGGCTATTCCGTCAGCAGGATGCGGCGAATTTCTTCGTTGAGACGGCGAATTACTATTATTACCGAAAACAGGATAAGGCGTTTTTTTCGCCTAAAACGCAGCTGGAATTCCGCGTTCTCTGCAATCGGCCGGACTGTTCCCATAAGGATGAAAACTGTAATGCGCATGTCGAATCAGGTTTTGGCTATTGGAACAACCATTTATATGGCGCTATTTTGTTTGGTGAAGATCCGCACATTTTTCAAATGAACCTTGACGGCAGTGAGCACAAAAAAGTAGCGGACATCGAAATGCCGCTGAACCCTGCCGGAACGGCCGGCGGCGGGTATGATTTCTATTTTCATGATGGGTATGTGTATTATAACGTTAGAAACGACGGACTAAACGCCTTCTTTCAAACCAACCTTGCAACAGGAAAAACAGAACGTGTTCTGGAAGACCTTCTGCGCAGTGGCACGCGGATCGGAAGTGGATTTCATTTTGTCGACACAGAATTCTACTTTGTTCTGTGGGAGGAAGATGGCAGCTATGTCATGTATGGAGGCAACACAGAAACCTGGGAATGTCGCAGAATCCGTGACTGGCCGTCAGAGATTCGTTCATGGATGGTTGAAGATGAGACGCTTTACTATTATGCCTGTGACCGCAAAGTTTTCTGCGAATACAAATTATCCACCGGGGTAGAACAGACCTTCACAGTGCCGGAGTACTTTTCGGGTGCAGCTTGCTATGATGAAGAATACATATATTTGATTCACTGGAGCGATCAGAGTTATTCCGACCGTGGGGTTTCTATATTTGACAGAGAATACCATCTTTTAGAGAACATCAGCCCGCCTGCTGGTGTATATTATGCTTATGATACGCAGGACGGCCTTTTGTTTGACCGTGAAGGTACTTATCAGATTGCCTATTACCTCCCCAAGTCGGCCATCGGGACGGGCGAGGCCGAGCTTTTGCCGATTGAAGACCCGTATTCCTATCGCTGACAATTACATATCTCTCCCGGCGGCGGCAGGACATGTGTCCCGCCGCCGTTTTTGCAATTCCGCCGGTGCAAAAAATCGTGTCAAATTCTGGGGAAAGACATACGATGAGATGGGAGGGTTGCTCTATGTTTGACTACTATTTTACCTTTCGTTCAATCACGGCGGCGCAGCGGAGCGGGCGGCTTCTGGAGCAGGCCGGGCTTGCGGTGCAGGTCGTCCGGACGCCGAAAAACCTGCAAAAGCAGGGGTGCGGCTACAGTCTGCGCGTGAAGGCGGGGCAGTTTCACCGGGCACGGGAACTGCTGCTGCGGTCGGACGCGAAGTATCAGCGAATTTACACCCGGAGTGCGGCGGGCAATTGGGAGGAGATCAAGACGTGATTTACTTTGACAGCGCGGCGACGACGCTGCAAAAGCCGCAGGAGGTGCCGCGCGCCGTGGCGCGGGCCATGCAGACGATGAGCAGCGTCGGGCGCGGCGGGCACCCGGCGGCGATGGCTGCCGCGGAGACGGTGTATCACTGCCGGGAGCTTGCGGGGCGGCTTTTCGAGGCAGAGCCGGAGCAGGTTGTTTTCACCATGAACGCGACGCATGGGCTGAACCTTGCGATTAATTCGCTGATTCGGCCGGGTGACCGCGTGGTCGTCTCCGGGTTTGAGCACAACGCGGTCATGCGGCCGCTGTTTTTGCGCGGAGCGCAGACGGTCATTGCCGGAAGACGGCTGTTTGACCTGGCGGACACGCTTGCTGCGTTTGATCGGCAGCTCACACCGGAAACCCGTGCGGCGGTCTGCACCTGCGTCTCCAATGTCTTTGGCTACATTCTGCCCGTTCGCGAAATTGCTGCCCTGTGCCGCGGCAGGGGAATTCCGTTGATTCTCGACGCGTCGCAGGCGGCCGGGACACTGCCGGTTTCCCTGAGGGACAGCGGCGCGGCCTTTATCGCCATGCCGGGACACAAGGGGCTCTACGGCCCGCAGGGTACGGGCATCCTGCTCTGCGCGGAGGGTGGAGAGCCGCTGCTGGCGGGCGGAACGGGCAGCAATTCCGCATCGCCGGAAATGCCGGATTTCCTGCCGGACCGGCTGGAGGCGGGAACGCATAACGTCTGCGGCATAGCGGGGCTGGCCGAGGGGCTGCGTTTTGTGCTCCGGAAGACGCCGGAGCGCATTGTGCGCCATGAGCAGCGGCTCATGCGATTGCTGCGGGAGAGCTGCGGGACGGTACGGGGGCTGCGCGGCTGGTTCGGAGCGCCGCAGAGCGGCGTCGTTTCACTGGCATTTGAGAAGCTGGATTGCGAGGAGGCTGCGCAGCGCCTTGCCGCGGCGGGTGTCGCCGTCCGCGCCGGGCTGCACTGCGCGCCGGAGGCGCACAGAAGCGGCGGCAGCTTTGAGACGGGGACCGTCCGCGTGAGCTTTTCCGCATTTAATACGCAGCAGGAGGTATTGCGCTTCGCACAAATCTGCGAAGGGATTTTTTCCGGGGAAAAATCGCGGATTCCTACTTGCTATTGCTGCGGAAATCGGCTATAATCTAAAAGATAAAGTAGGGGTTTTTTACGAAAAGCTCCAACGCTGTGAGCGGAGTTTTGCTATGGAAGCTATCATCAATTTTTTCAAGGAGTTTGCCGCGCTGGTCCCGACAATCCAGATCATGGACATCGTGGACATTCTGGTCGTGGCCTTTGTGATCTATAAAATCATCCTGATGCTCCAGACGACCAGCTCGGCGCGCATCGCCAAGAGCATCGTGATTATCCTGCTGCTGACGGCGGTCACGAGCCTGCTGCACATGTACCTGATGAACTATCTCCTGGATAAGATTCTGGAGATCGGCCTGATCGCCCTGGTCATCATGTTCCAGCCGGAGCTGCGCCGGATGCTGGAAAAGCTCGGCAGCAAATCCTTCCGTGAGATCCTTTCCATGAAGCAGGAGCAGCGCAACATCGACCGCGTCATCAGCGAGACGGTCAGGGCCTGCGAGATCATGTCCCGCGAGAAAACCGGTGTTCTGATCGTATTTGAGCGCACGACCTCGCTGGAGGATTATCAGAAGACCGGCACCGTGGTCGATGCACAGGTTTCCTCCGAGCTGCTGCGCAACATTTTCTTTACGAAAGCCGCGCTGCACGACGGCGCGGTGATTATCCGCAACGAGCGTATCGCGGCCGCAGGCTGCGTGCTGCCGCTGACCGAAAACCGCAACATCAGCAGCGACCTCGGCACGCGCCATCGCGCCGGCATCGGCATGAGCGAGGTGTCCGACGCCGTTGTTGTGATCGTTTCCGAGGAAACGGGAACCATCTCCGTGGCGATCTCCGGCATGCTCAAGCGCCATCTCGCGCCGCAGACGCTGGAAAAGCTCCTTTTGAACGAGCTTGCGCCCAAGGAAGAGGTCAAGAGCCGCAACCCTCTGCGCCTGCTGCGCGCGAAAAAGAAGGAGGATTCGGATGCAGAAAAATAAGATTCTGGCATTTCTGCTGGCGCTGGTCGTCTCCGTGTGCCTCTGGTTTTACGCCGTTACCGTGGTCAATCCGGACGATTCGACCACAATCAATTCCATTCCCGTCCAGTTTGAGGGCCTCGATGCGCTGACGGCGCGCGGCCTGATGCTGACCGGCGGCGACAACGCCAGGGTCAGCGTAAAGATGATGGCCCGCCGCTCCGACCTGAAGGAGCTGAACAACGAAACCGTGACCGCCGTTGCGGATGTGTCCCGCATTTCCGCGAGCGGCGAATACCAGCTGACGTGGACTCTTGTCCTGCCGGACACCGTGGCGACCGGAGACGTCAGCGAAATCAGCAGCACGCCTTCCCGCATTTCCGTCAAGGTCAGCGAGGTCAAGACCAATCCGGACGTCCCGGTGAACGTCGTCTTTACCGGCGAGCTGGCCGAGGGCTATACCTATCAGGCCAATACCGTCTCCGTCCAGCCGGATGCACTGACCATCAGCGGGCCGGCCGACGAGGTGGCAAAGATCGACCATGCGCAGGTCACCGTGGATCTGACGGGAGCGACCTCCCTGATCGACGGCGAGTATTCCTATCAGCTCTACGACAGCGACGGCAATGTCCTGACACTCAGCAGCTATACGACCGTTTCGAGCGACACCGTCCGCGTGATGCTGCCCATCCTGCAATACAAGGATGTAAAGCTTACCATCGATGTGGTCGAGGGCGGCGGCGCGACGAAGGACGACCTGAAATGGTCCATTGAGCCAAAGGCGATTCGCGTGACCGGCAACGAGGCTGACCTCGCGGCCATGCCGGAGGAGCTGTCGGTCAAAACGGTAGATCTGGCGGAGATGAAGGTCTATAGCCAGACGCTCACGGTCAACCCCAATCTGCCCAGCGGCATTATCAGCCTGAACGCCTCGGAAACGGTGGAGGTCAAGCTGGAGCTGGTCGGTCTGACGACCAAGGAAATTACCGTTCCGGTTTCGCAGATCGAGAGGAAGAACGACGATAACAACGCTTCCTTCGGTACGCAGAGCATCAAGATTCAGCTGCGCGGCAAGCCCGCGGTCCTGGAAAAGCTCACGGCGTCCGATCTGCGTGTGGTTGCCGACCTGGCGGCCGGATATGACGCAAAGACGAAGGATGTCACGCTGGAGGTCAGCCTGGACACCCCGGCTGCGAACGCGGGCGTCATCGGCGGACCGTATACGGTGCCGGTGATCCTGTCGAGCGAAATGGAGTCGTGATGCGCCAGACGGCTCGTGTGACGGCCCTGCTCTCGCAGGAGAGCGCGGAGGTCGCCGTGGAGAGAAAGAGCGCGTGCAGCGGCGACTGCCACCAGTGCGCAGGCTGCGGCGCCGTGAAACAGACGGTGCGTGTGGTTGCGGAGAATCCCATTCACGCCCAGCCAGGCGAGCTGGTGTACATTGAGTCCGGCGGCGGGACGGTTTTGCGTGCGGCGGCGCTGGTGTATCTGCTGCCGCTGGCTTTGTTCCTGGCGGCCTACCTCACGGCGCAGGCCTTCGCCTCCGGCGCGGGCTGGTGGGGCTTGGCGGGCTTCGCGCTGGGCTTGATTCCGGCCTTCCTGTACGACCGGCATGTGCGCCGCCGCCCGCCGGCCTATCGAATTGTGGAGCGGGTGAGCTGAGCGTGTTTGGATATGTACTGCCGAGAAAGGACAAGCTGTCACAGGAGGATTACCGACGTTATCGCGCGGCCTATTGCGGCCTGTGCTGCTGCCTGAAGGAACGCTATGGCTTCCGCGGCCGCTTCCTTGTCAATTACGATATGACCTTCCTCTATTTTCTGCTGAAAAGCGGGAAAAGAGCACAGACGGCGCGCTGCTTCTGCCCGGCGAATCCCTTTTGCCGCAAGGATTGCGTGGCGCGCGACAGCGCCATGGATTACGCGGCAGACATGAGCGTGCTGCTGTCCTATTGGAAGCTGCGCGATGCGGAGCGGGACGGTAAGCGCCTGCACCGGTTCGCGGCGCGGCTGGCACTGTGGTTTTACCGCGGCAGCTACCGCAGAGCGGTCCGGCGGCGTCCGGAGGCCGACCGGCTGTTCGGGGAAAAGCTCGAGCAGCTGCACCGCCTGGAGCAGGCGAATTGTCCCAGCCTTGACCGCACGGCAGACGCCTTTGCCAGCCTGCTGAAGGGCTGCGCCGTATACTTTGAAGACGAGCCGGAGCGCCGCGCAGCGGAGCTGCTGCTCTATCACACCGGCCGTTTTCTCTATCTGGCCGATGCGCTGGACGATCTTCCGCAGGACGTCAAAGCAAATGCGTATAATCCGCTGCGCTATCGATACGCACTGGAAAACGGCGCGCTGTGCCCTGAGGATAAGACCCGACTGCTGGAGACCATCGACGCCTCCATCGGCCTTGCCGCCACGGCGCTGGAGCTGCTGCCCCCGCGCGAGGACGGCGCGATTCTGACCAACATTATTTACTATGGTCTGCCCGCGGTGCTGCACAGCGTCGCGGCGGGGACCTTCCGCAAAAGGAGCAAAAAATGAAAGACCCCTATGAGGTTCTCGGCGTGCCGCACGGCGCGTCGCAGGAGCAGATCAAGAAGGCTTACCGCGATCTCGCCCGGAAATACCATCCGGACAACTATACCGACAATCCGCTTGCCGACCTCGCGCAGGAGAAAATGAAGGAAATCAACGAGGCCTACGACACCCTGACCAAGGGCGGCGGCGCGGCGCAGTCCTCCGGCTCGTCCTACAGCGGCGGCACGGCCTACGGCGGTGCAAGCTATGCCGGAAGCGACCTTGACGAGGTGCGGCGGCTCATCCGCATGGGTGCGCTCGATCAGGCGGAGGCAAAGCTGGACGCGGTTGCGCAGCACAACGCGGAATGGTATTTCCTGCGCGGCGCGATTGCACAGCGGCGCGGTTGGATGGACGAGGCGGCGCAGAATTACCGCATCGCGGTCAATATGGATCCCAATAATATCGAATATCAGTCCGCTCTGAACAATCTCAGAGGCGGCGGAAATACCTACCGGCAGACACAGTACACGGACGCAACGGACGACCTTTGCGGCTGCTGCAGCTCAATGCTGTGCCTGAACTGCCTGTGCAACAGCTGCCGGTAAACGGAAGGAGAGGAACACCATGATTCACAGCATGACCGGCTATGGCCGTGCGGTGCGGACGCTGGGCGGCAGAGAGATCACAGTGGAGCTGCGCTCGGTGAACAACCGCTTTCTGGACTGCAATGTCCGCGTGCCGCGTGCGTTTTCCTATGTGGAGGACGCGCTGAAGCAGTGCGTCAAGGAGCACGTCAACCGGGGCAAGGTGGATATGTTCGTCACCGTCAACGCGGCGGCGGACGAAAATGTCCGCATTTCTCTGAACCGTCCGGTGCTTGAGGGCTATCTCGAGGCTCTGCGCACGATCGCGCGGGATTACGACGTCCGCGAGGATATCAGCGCGGTTTCTCTTTCCCGCTTCCCCGATGTGTTCGTCGTGGAAAAGCAGGAGGAGGACGAAAAGCAGATCACGGCGGACTTTGTCAGCGTGGCACAGGAGGCGCTTGCCGCCTATGACGCAATGCGTGCCACGGAGGGCGAGGCCATGGTCGCCGACCTGCGCAGCCGCGCGGCGACGATCCTTTCCTATGTGCAGCGCGTGGAGGCGCGCAGCCCGGTGACGGTGCAGGAATACCGCACGCGTCTGGAGACGAAAATGCGTGAGGTGCTTGCAAGCACAACCATCGACGAGGGCCGAATCCTGACCGAGGCGGCAATTTTTGCCGATAAAATCGCGGTGGACGAGGAGACCGTCCGTCTGCGCAGCCATCTTGCCCAGATGGACAAGCTGCTGACCGACGGCGGCAGCGTCGGCCGGAAGCTGGATTTCCTGCTTCAGGAGATGAACCGCGAGGCAAACACCATCGGCTCGAAGGGCAACGATATCGAGCAGGCGCGAAACGTCGTCGAAATCAAGGCGGAGCTGGAAAAGATCCGCGAGCAGATCCAGAACATCGAGTAAGCCATGGGACTGATCAACATCGGCTTCGGCAATATGGTTTCGGCGGAGCGGCTGCTGACCATTGTCTCTCCGGACTCGGCGCCCATCAAGCGTCTGGTGCAGGAGGCAAAGGATCGCGCAATGCTTATTGACGCCAGCTATGGCCGAAAGACCCGCGCGGTGATCATCATGGACACCGATCATGTGATTCTGTCGGCCATTCCGCCGGAGACGATTGCACGCCGCCTGGCGGACCGGCCGGAAGAAACCTACCACGACGAGGAAGAAAGCGTATGAATCAGGGAAGAATTATCATTGTTTCCGGCCCCTCCGGGGTGGGAAAGGGAACGGTTTTGAAAGAGGTCATGCGCCGCAATCCGTCGCTGCGCTACTCCGTCTCCGCCACGACGCGTGCCATGCGGCCGGGCGAGCTGGACGGCATCCACTATTTCTTTGTGGATAAGCCGCGCTTTGAAGAAATGATCGCCAACGGCGAGCTCCTGGAGCATGCCAGCTACGCCGGAAATTATTACGGCACGCCGGAAAAAGCCTTGAACGACGCGTTGGCGCAGGGCGTCAGCGTTGTGCTGGAGATCGAGGTGCAGGGTGCGCTTCAGGTCATCCGCCGCAGGCCGGATGCGATTTCCATCTTTGTCGCGCCGCCGTCCTTTGACGAGCTACGCCACCGCCTACTCGGCAGGGGAGATACCGCGCCGGAAATCGCGGAGCGCCGCCTGCACATCGCGATTGAGGAATGCAAAACCGCGGAACACTATCAATACATCATTACAAACGACACAGTCGAGCATGCCGCCGACAAGGTTCAGGCAATCCTGACGGCGGAGGCGTGCCGGTCCGAATATCAATTTCAAGCACTCAGGGAGGAACTTTAATTATGCTGTATCCTGCAATGGCCAAACTTCTGAAGAATATTGACAGCCGCTATCTGATGGTCAACGTCATCGCCCGCCGGGCAAGACAGATCTCCATCGAATCCGAAACGTATCATATCCCGCTGGAGGATAAGCCCGTTACGCTGGCGATCCGCGAGGTCGCGGAGGGCAAGCTGTCGGCCAGAATCCGCGAGTAAGGTTCCCCTGTGATTGCCAAAATTGCCGTTTCGGCGGCGGTTTTTGCCATAGACAAGCCCTATGATTATCGCGTTCCCGACGGCATGGTGCCCCGGCCGGGCATGCGCGTGCGCGTGCCCTTCGGCAGAGGCAACCGCCCGAGCGAGGGCGTCGTGCTGGCGCTGACGCAGGGGCAGAAAACCGAGCTGAAGCCGATTGCCGCCGTGCTGGATGAAGCTCCTGTTTTGGACGATCGTGAGCTGCACCTTGCGGCTTTCCTAAGAGAGCGCTACTTCTGCACCTTTTACGATGCAATCAAGGCGATTCTCCCGGCGGGCATCTGGTTTATGGAGCGCAGCCGCTACAGCATCGTACCGGAGATGCAGTGGGAGGCCATGCTGTCGCGCCGCCCGGACGCGCTTGCCGTGATGCAGGCGATTGCCGCTTTGGGCGGCAGCGCCGATAAGCAGACGCTGCAAAAGCAGTTTTCCGAGGAGACGCTGGAGGAATCGCTGCGCTGGCTGATGCACAAAAAGCTTCTGACCTGCGACACGGCGCACCGCCGCCGCGTGCGGGACAAAACCGAGCGCATCGTGTCTCTTTCCGTAACGGCGGAGGAGGCGATGAGCTATGCACAGTCCAAGCGCCGCACCGCGCCGCTGCAATATGCCGTGCTGGAGATGCTCTCTGCGCTGGGCGAGTGCGCCGCGAAGGAGCTGTGCTATTTCACCGGCGCGACGGCGGCGGTGCTCAACCGCCTGGAGACGCTGGGCTATCTGACCTCGCGGCAGCAGGAGGAGCTTCGCTGCGCAAAGCCTGCGGCTGAAGCCTCCGCCGGGCCGCTGGTTCTCAATGACGAGCAGCAGCGTGCCTGCGACGGCCTTGCCGCGCAGCAGGCGGAGGAAAAGCCGGGCGTTGCGCTTCTGTATGGCGTGACCGGCAGCGGAAAAACCTCCGTTTATATCGCACTGATTTCCCGATGCCTTGCACAGGGGCGCGGAGCGCTTCTGCTCGTGCCGGAAATCGCGCTCACGCCCCAGCTGCTTTCCTTGTTTGCGGCGCATTTTGGCGAAAAGGTCGCCGTGCTGCACAGCAGTCTGAGCATTCCGGAGCGCTATGACACCTGGAAACGCATCAAAAGCGGCGCGGCGCCGGTCGTCATCGGCACGCGCTCTGCCGTATTTGCACCCGTACAGAGCCTCGGCCTTCTGATTGTGGACGAGGAGCAGGAGCATACCTATAAATCCGAAAATTCTCCGCGCTATCATGCGCGTGAGGTTGCCATTTACCGCGGCGTGCAGGAGCGCGCGCTCGTGCTCCTCGGCTCGGCAACGCCGAGCATCGAAAGCATGCACCGCGCAAAACAGGGCGTTTACCGCCTGTATACCCTGCGCAGCCGCTATAACCGCTGCGCACTGCCGCCGGTCGAGATCGTGGATCTGAAGCAGGAGCTGAAATCCGGCAATCCGACGGCCATCAGCGAGCCGCTGCTCATTGCGCTGCGGGAGAACCTGAAAAATCATCAGCAGTCCATCCTCTTTCTGAATCGAAGAGGCACAAGCCGAATGATCGCTTGCGTGGACTGCGGCTATGTGCCCGCCTGCCCGGCGTGCAGCGTCAACCTGACGTATCACCATGCCAATGGGCGGCTGATGTGCCACTACTGCGGCCGTTCCGAGCCCATGCCGGCGCACTGCCCCGTCTGCGGCGGACACCTGAAGCAGATCGGCTGCGGCACGCAGAAGGTGCAGGAGCAGCTGGCTCAGCTGCTGCCCGGCACGGAGGTTCTGCGGATGGATGCGGACACGATCTCCGCGGTGCACACCCACGAAAAGCTGCTGAACGAATTTCGCGACCGTGAGGTACCGATTCTTCTCGGCACGCAGATGGTGACAAAGGGACTGAATTTTGAAAAGGTCACGCTTGTCGGCGTGCTGGACGCGGACATGTCGCTCTATGTCGGCTCCTACAAGGCCGCCGAGACGACATTCAGTATGGTCACGCAGGTGGTCGGACGCGCGGGGCGCGGCGAGACCGCCGGACGCGCGGTCGTTCAGACCATGACGCCGGAGAACCAAGTTTTGGTGCTTGCGGCGCGGCAGGACTACGACGCCTTTTTCGCTGCGGAGTTGCCGCTGCGGCAGGCGCGCGGCTGTCCGCCCTTCCGCGATTTGATCACCGTGACCTTTCACGGCCTCGCGGAGGAGGAGGTCTGGCAGGCGGCGCTGGAGCTGCGCGCCATGCTTGCCGCACAGCTGGCCTCGCCCTATTATCAATCGGAAACGGCGGTGATCCTCGGGCCTGCGCCCGCGGCCGTCGCCCGTGTGAATTACCGCTACCGCTGCCGCCTGACGCTCAGCTGCATCAATACGCGCACGCTGCGCCAGCTTGTGGCCTTCTGCATGCGGGAATTCTCCAAACAAAGCAAAAACCGCGCTGTCGGCGTGTTTGCCGACGTGAACAGCGACGAATGAAGGGATAAATCATGGCATTGAGAAAAATTCTGACGGCGGAAAACCCTGCACTGCACAAGGTCTGCCGCCCGGTGACGAAGTTTGACGAGAAGCTTTGCAGCCTTCTGGACGACATGGGCGAAACGCTCCTTGACGCCAACGGTGTCGGTCTTGCCGCGCCACAGGTGGGCATTCTGCGCAGAGTCGTTGTGATCGACCTGGGCGATGAGATCGTCGAGCTGGTCAATCCGGAGATTCTGGAGACGAGCGGCGAGCAGGACGGCATGGAGGGCTGCCTGAGCATTCCGGGCGAATACTGGATGGTCAAGCGGCCGAATTATGCCAAGGTTCGCGCCCAGGACCGCAGCGGCGAATGGTTCGAGCTGGAGGGCGAGGAGCTGATTGCGCGCTGCATCTGCCATGAATGCGACCATCTGGACGGCCATCTGTATACCGAGATCGCCTACCGGAAGGTGAGCGACGAGGAGCTGGAAAGCATGCACACCATCGGAGAGGGGCCGGAGAAATGAGAGTTGTCTTCATGGGAACGCCGGACATCTCCGCAACCTGCCTGCGCCGCCTGGTGCAGGAGAAATTCGATGTGGTCGGCGTTTACACCAAGCCGGATATGCCGAAAAACCGCGGCATGAAGCTGGTGATGTCCGAGACGAAGCTCTGCGCGCTGGACGCCGGAATTCCGGTTTTCCAGCCGGCGACCTTCCGCGACGACGCGGTCGTGGATGAGCTGCGGGCGCTGAGGCCGGATGTGATCGCCGTGGTAGCCTACGGGAAGATCCTGCCCCAGCGCGTGCTGGACATTCCGCGGCTTGGCTGTATCAACATCCACGCCAGCGTCCTGCCGGAGCTGCGCGGCTCCGGGCCGGTGCAGTGGGCCATCTTGAACGGCATGACGGAGACCGGCGTGACCGCGATGTATATGTCCGCGGGAATGGACGAGGGCGATATCATTGAGATTCGCAAAACGCCCATCGAGCCGTTTGAGAACGCGCAAAGCCTGCTTGACAGGCTGGCCGTCATCGGGGCGGAGCTGCTGTGCGATACGCTGCGCGCCGCGGAGACCGGGACCGCATGCCGCACGCCGCAGGACGGAACAAAGGCGACCTATGCGCCCATGCTGACCAAGGCGCTGTGCCCCATCGACTGGACGCAGAGCATGCGCCGCATCACGGATCATGTGCGCGGGCTGGATCCCTGGCCCGTGGCGACGGCCGAGCTTGCGGGCAAGAAGTTTAAGATTTACTCCGTCCGCCCGACGGAAAAGAAGACTGACCTTGCGCCCGGCACGCCCGTGGTGCTGACCAAGCTCGCGTTGGAGGTCGCCTGCGGCGACGGCGTGCTGGAAATTCTGGAATTGCAGGCCGAGGGCGGCAAGCGCATGCGCGCGCCGGATTACTTCCGCGGCCATCCGATTGCCCTATGACCGGCAGAGACGCCGCACTGCGCGCACTGCTGGCCTGCCGCAGGTCCGGCGCATGGTCTGACGGCGCGCTGAAGGAGCTGCTGCGGGGAACGGATCGCCGCGAGGCGGCGCTGGCCAGCTGCCTTTGCTACGGCGTGCTGCAAAACCGGATGCTGTTGGATTTCTGGCTTGCCGGTTTTACAAGGCTGGAAAAATTGCAGCCTGCGGTGCTGGAGATTCTGCGTCTTGCGCTGTATCAGATAACCTTTCTGGATAAAATTCCCGCCTCTGCCGCCGTTAATGAGGCGGTGGAGCAGACAAAGCGCTATGCCAATGCGCAGGCGGCGCGGCTGGTCAATGCCGTGCTGCGCAGTGTCCTGCGGGCGGGGGAGCTTCCGCAGCCGCAGGAGCTGAGCGTGAAATACAGCCACCCGGCGGAGCTGGTGCGTCTTCTGGAGTCGCAGTTCGGGAAGGAAACGACCGAACGCCTGCTGCAAAGTCACAACGAAGCGCCGCAGACCGTCGTGCAGGTCAACCGCCTGAAAACCGATGCGCAGACGCTGTGCGAGCGTCTGACCCAGGAGGGCGCCGCATGCACCAGGCACCCCTGGCTGCCGGACTGCCTGACCCTGCGCGGGACGGGAAGCTTAGAGCAGCTGACGGCTTTTCGCGAGGGGCTGTTCTATGTGCAGGATGCGGCGGCATATCTTGCGGTACGGGCCGCTGAGCTGCGCCCCGGCATGCGTGTGCTGGACTGCTGCGCCGCGCCGGGCGGTAAGAGCTTTGCCGCGGCGATTGCCATGGAAAACGCTGGCTGCCTGATTTCCTGCGACATTCACCCGCATAAGCTGCAACTCATCGAGCGCGGCGCGGAGCGCCTGGGCATTTCCGTTCTGGAAACGCGTTTGCAGGACGCCTCGCAGCCCGTGGAGGAATGGGTGGGGCAGATGGACGCGGTGATTGCGGACGTGCCCTGTTCGGGCCTCGGCGTCATTCGTAAGAAGCCGGACATCCGCTATAAGGACCTGAAGCAGACCGAGCGCCTGCCGCAGGTGCAGCTGGCAATTTTGTCGCAGCAGGCGAATTACGTCCGCCCCGGCGGCGTGCTGCTCTACAGCACCTGCACGATCCTCCGCCGGGAAAACGAAGCGGTCGTGCAGAAATTTCTTGACGATCATCCGCTGTTTTCGGCGGAAACCGTACATTTTCCGGAATCCTCCGGCATCCCCGACGCGGCAATGACAACGCTCCTGCCCTGCGATTTCGGGACGGACGGATTTTTTATCTGTAAACTCAGGAGGAAGCCGTGAAAGAGATCAAATCCATGACGCTTTCGGAGCTGACGCAGGAGCTTGCCGCGATGGGCGAGCCGGCCTTCCGTGCCGGACAGGTCTATCAGTGGATGCATCGCGGCGCGCGCAGCTTTGACGAGATGACCAATCTTTCCAAGGCGCTGCGCGAGCGGTTATTCGCGCAGTATGTTCTTTCGGCGCCGGCGGTTGCGCGAAAGCTTGTCTCTGCTAAGGACGGCACGATCAAATACCTCTGGCGGCTGAGCGACGGCAACTGCGTCGAAAGCGTTCTGATGCGCTATCACCACGGCAACACCGTCTGCATCTCCTCCGAGGTCGGCTGTGCAATGGGTTGCGCCTTCTGCGCATCCACCAAGGGCGGCCTGGTGCGCCGCCTGACGCCTGCAGAAATGCTCGATCAGGTGCTCTTTACGCAGCTGGATTCCGGTCTGCCGGTGTCCAACATCGTTCTGATGGGCATAGGCGAGCCGCTGGACAATTATGACACGGTGCGGCGCTTCCTGACGCTGGTCAACTCCCCGGAGGGAATGAACATCGGCATGCGTCACATCAGCCTGTCCACCTGCGGCCTTGTTGACCGCATCGAGCGTCTGGCGGAGGAGAATTTACAGCTCACGCTCTCCGTCTCCCTGCATGCGCCGACGAACGAGATCCGCAGCCGGATCATGCCGATCAACCGGCGCTATCCGGTCGAGACGCTGCTGGCCGCCTGCCGGAGCTACTTTGAAAAAACGGGCAGGAGAATTTCCTTTGAATATGCGATGATCAGGGATGTCAACGACTCTCGGGAGATGGCGGAGCTGCTGGCTCGCCGTCTGCGGGGAATTGCTGCGCATGTGAATCTGATTCCTCTGAACAACATCGAGGAAAGCCCGCTCAAGCCCAGCCTGCCGGAGACGGTGCTGGCCTTCCAGAAAACACTGGAGGCGCACGGCCTGACGGCGACGGTCCGCCGTACGCTGGGCAGCGATATCAACGCATCCTGCGGACAGCTCCGCAGAAAATTCGAAACCGAAGAAAAGAGGTGCTGAGATGGAAGCATGGGGACTGTCGGATACCGGCAATGTCCGTGAACAGAATCAGGACTACTACCGCATAGAGCGGCTGGAGGGCGGCGCCCTGCTTGCCGTGGTCTGCGACGGCATGGGCGGCGCAAAGGCGGGCAATGTTGCCAGCCGCCTCGCCTGCGAGGTTTTCACGGACGAGATCAAGCGCTCCTTCCGCCCTGAGCTGAAGCCGAAGGAGCTTGAGGGCCTGCTGCGCGGCGCGGCGGCGCTGGCGAACACCTCTGTCTATGAGCATTCCAGACTCAGCGATGAGTTTACGGGAATGGGCACGACGCTTGTCGCCGTGCTGATTCTGAAAAGCCGCAGCGCCATGGTGCTGAACATCGGCGACAGCCGCGCATACCTGCTGAATTCCGACGGTGTGCAGCGCGTGACGGTCGACCACTCTCTGGTGGAGATGATGGTGCAGCGCGGGGAGCTGACGCCGGAGCAGGCAAAGGTCCACCCCGGCAAGAATCTGATCACCCGCGCGGTCGGCACGGAAAAACAGGTGCAGGCGGATGTGTTCCCCTTGCAGCTGGGGAAAGGCGACTGCGTGCTGCTGTGCTCGGACGGCCTGTCCAACCAGATGGCCGATCAGGAGATTCTCTTTGAGGTCATCCACGGCGTACGCAAGGACGACTGTTGCCAGCGTCTTCTTGAAATAGCGAAGGATCGCGGCGCGCCCGATAATGTCACTTCGGTGCTGATTGCACTTTCCTGAGGAAGCCCTGGAGAAATCGTTGGCTGACGGTTTTTCAGCGTTTTCTCAATAGCCGCTGTGCGGTATTTCGGTTTTCGTTCACCGGCGAGAACGAACAACGGATAGGAGTTAGTATGGATAATTACATAGGCAGACTGCTGGACAATCGCTATGAGATTCTCGAGGTCATCGGAACCGGCGGCATGGCGGTCGTGTATAAGGCGCTGTGTCACCGGCTGAACCGGCTGGTTGCCATAAAGATTTTGAAGGACGAGTTCTCCCGCGATCAGGAATTCCGCAGAAGATTTCATGCGGAGTCGCAGGCGGTCGCGATGCTGTCGCATCCGAATATCGTGAGCGTCTACGATGTCTCCCGCTCCGGCGACGTGGATTATATCGTCATGGAGCTGATCGAGGGCATCACGCTCAAGCAGTATCTGGAAAAGAAGGGCCGCCTGAACTGGCGCGAGACGCTGCATTTCTCCATGCAGATCGCCAAGGCGCTGGAACACGCGCACAGCCGCGGCATCATCCATCGCGACATCAAGCCGCACAACATCATGATTCTCAAGGACGGGAGCATCAAGGTTGCGGACTTTGGCATCGCCCGCATCGGCTCGGCGCAGAATACGCTCACGCGCGAGGCGCTTGGCTCCGTACACTATATCTCTCCGGAGCAGGCCAAGGGCGCACATGTGGATAATCGCTCGGATCTGTACTCCCTCGGCGTTGTGATGTATGAAATGCTGACGGGCCGCACGCCCTACGACGGTGAGACGCCGGTATCCGTGGCAATTCAGCATATCAACGGCGGCGCGCCGCTGCCCAGCGAGATTGCGGAGGGTGTTCCGCGCGGCATCGAGCAGATCACCATGCACGCCATGGCGGTCAACCCCGATGAGCGCTATGCCTCTGCAACGGAGATGCTGCACGACATGGAGGAATTCCGGAAGAATCCCGGCATTACCTTCCTCTATTTCGGCGGGAACGTACCGCAGGCGCCAATCTCCCGCCCCGCTGCGCCGCGTCCGGCGGCACATCAGCCTGTGCCGCGCACGGAGGCTGAGCGCTACGCTGCCGCGCGCAGAAGCGCCAACCGCACGCCAGAGGAGCGGCGCGCCGAGCGCGAACGCCGCGAGGCAAAGGAGAAGGAGGAAAAGAAGCGCCGCCTGACGCTGATTTTGATTCTCTCCGGCGCGGGGCTTGCGCTGATTTTGCTGATCGTTTTGGCCGTTTCTCTCTTTGGCGGCGGCAAGGAGCCGGTCAACCCCTCCGATACCATTGAAATGCCGAATTTTGTCGGCACGGTCTTTGAGGAGATCAATCCGGATAATTATCCGGAGCTGAAAATCGACATCGATAATCCCACCTATGAATATAACGATACCTATCCGAAGGGGCAGGTATTCGATCAGACGCCAAAGGCGGGTGAGGCCGTCAAATCCGGCCGCAAGGTCACGCTGAAGGTCAGCCTCGGCAAGGAAGAGAGCAACAAAATGCCCGATCTCACCGGTCAGACCGACACCAGCGCCATTGCGCAGCTCAACGGCATGAACCTTGGCCTGAAGGTGACGACCAAGGAGGAATCCAGCGAGACGGTTCTGGCGGGCTATGTTATCCGGACGGAGCCCGCGGCCGACGTGGAGTTGCAAAAGGATCAGAGCGTGACGGTTTACGTCAGTCTCGGCTCGACGAAAATGCCGGATCTGAAGAATCAGAGTAAGGCCAACGCCGCCGCGCTGCTCGACGCGACGGGGCTGAAGCTCCGCGTGACCTATCTGGAAGAAGAGAGCGACACGGTGGAGGAGGGCAATGTCACTCGCACGGAGCCTGCCTCGAAGAGCGAGCTCAGCAAGGGCCAGACCGTCACGGTCTATATCAGTAAGGGCAACGGCAAGGTGAAGGTGCCTGCCGTCAAGGGCCTGGATATCATGGACGCCATCAAGCTGCTGCGGGACAACAATCTGCAATACAGCATCAACCGCGTTTTTAATGAAAAGGAAGAGAAGGACCGCGTTATCAGCCAGAGCGAGGAGGCCAACACGCAGGTGCCGAAGGACACCGTCGTGATCCTGGAGGTTTCCGACGGCCCGGCGCCGACGGATCCCATCGTACCGCCGACGGATCCGACGACTCCGCCGACCGATCCCACCACGCCTTCGGACGAAGCGGCGGGCTGATGGAATTTCGGGGAATCATCGTAAAAGCGCTCAGCGGCTTTTACTATGTGCGAAGAGACGACGGCAGCGTCGTGGAATGCCGCGCCCGCGGCCGCTTCCGCAAGGCGCAGCTGACGCCGCTGGTCGGCGACGAGGCGGTCTGCTCCATGGAGGCAGGACGCGGCATGGTCGAACAGATTGCGCCCCGCCGCAACGCCTTCGTGCGCCCTGCGGCGAGCAATCTGGATGCGCTGGTTGTCTTTGCCAGCGAGACGAATCCCGTTACCGATCCGTTTTTGATTGACCGCGTCAGCGCCATTGCGGGCAATCAGAATGTCCCCGTGCTGCTGTGCATCAACAAAATTGACCTCAGCGCGGAGAACCGCCTGAATGCGATCTATTCCGGCGCGGGCTTTGCGGTCTTTCGCACCAGCGCCGAGACGGGCGAGGGGATAGACGCGCTGCGCGCGCGCATCACCGGCCTGACGGTCGCCTTTACCGGCAACTCCGGCGTCGGCAAGAGCAGTGTCCTCAACCGCATGGCGCCGGGCTTTGCCGCGAAGACTGGCGAGGTTTCGGAAAAGCTGGGCCGTGGGCGGCACACGACGCGTCATGTGGAGCTGTGCTGCCTGCCGGATGGAACGAGACTCATCGATACACCGGGCTTTTCCTCCTTCGATACCGACCAGATGGAGATCATTCTAAAAGAAAATCTACAATACGCCTTTCCGGACTTTGCGCCCTATCTGGGCGGGTGCCGCTATCATGACTGCGCACATCTGCACGAGCCTGGCTGCGCCGTCCGCGAGGCGCTGGACGCGGGAAAGCTCCAGCCCACGCGCTATGCCAGCTATGTCCGCCTGTACGAGGCGGCGCGGGAATTTAAGCCCTGGGAACACAAAGCCACATAATGTCCGCCCCCTGCGCATAGGTTAGCAGGGGGCGGTTTTTATGTGCAGAAAAAGTGAATTGTTGGGCTCTGTCATTATGGCGCTTGGGGCGGGGCTGCTGGTGTCGCTGCTGTTCACCTCGGAGTTTGTGCTGTCCATCGTGGGACTGGCGCTGCTGTTGATCGGCCTTTGCTGCACAAGACGGTGCAAATAAAAATGCTGCCGGAGTGCTAAACTCGTCCATTGCCGCATAAATATTCCATAGAACAAAGGAATCTCCGGTTGATTTCACCGGGGCTTCCAGACAAGGAGTGAAGACAATGGAGCTTGCCTTTCAGAAAAGAGAGCTGGAATATTTGAACCGAATTCTCTGCGAGACGGTCGTGCAGGAGCAGACGGCGGAGATGATTGTGCCGGACAGTCTTCCGGATGTGGATCGCGTGGTGGATGCATTTGCAACGGCGCTGGTGCGCTCGGAGGAGTGCGGCGCGGGTGCGGCGAGCATGGGCGGGACGATCCAGGCGGGCGTGCTGTTCGTGACGGAGGACGGCGAGGTGCAGCGCCTGGAGACGCAGATTCCCTTCACGGCGCGGCGGGAGTTTGACGCGAAGCTGGACGAGGGCACCTTGCAGTGTGGCTGCGCGGTCAGCGCGGTCGACGCGCGGATGCTCAATTCCCGGAAAATTCTGATTCGCGTCGGCATCTGCTGCACGATGTCGGTGTATACGCGGCAGACACAGGCGCTTTATGACCTGCCGGAGCCCTCGTCCAGCTTGCAGCTTCGCCGCACGGAGCTGCCGCTGCGGCTGCCGCTGGCGCTGGGGGAGAAGAGCTTTACGCTCAACGAAGAGGTTGAGCTGCCGGGCAGCAAGCCTGCCATCGAGCGGCTGCTCAAATGTGTTTACCGTCTGGAGACGGCGGAGCAGAAGCTCGTCGGCAGCAAGGCGGTGTTCAAGGGAAGCCTGCTTGTCCATGCGCTGTATGAATGCGCCGAGGGGAAGCTGCACAGCTTCGAGGGAGTCGTGCCGTTTTCGCAATATGCGGACATGGGGCAGGAGCTTGACGAGCAGGAGCTTCGCACGGTGTTGGTGCTGACCTCCATAGAGACGGAGCCGGACGGACAGTTGGACTGCCGCCGTTTGCTCTTGAGTGCGAATGTGCTGGCGCAGTGCACGGCCTACGGCGAAAAGACGATTGCGCTCATTGAGGACGCCTTCTGCACGGATGCGGAGCTTGCACCGCAGTGGGGAGAGTGGACGCTCAGCGCCCTGCTCGACCGGCAGAGCTTCCGTGAAACGGCGACGGCGCAGAATGAGACGCCTGCGGAAGCGGTCGTGGACGCGTGGCTGTATGCCGAAGAGGCGGCAAAGCGCCGCGAGGGGGAGAAAATGCTCCTGGAGCTGCCGCTTTCCTGCAATGTGCTGTTTTTGGACAATGAAGGCAAGCTTCAGGGAAAGAGCATGCGCACCTCGGTCAGCCTCTCCACGGAGCTTTCGGAGAAGGCCGCCTGCCGCGTCAGCGCAGCCGGAAACGGGGAGATTTTCGGTGCGGCGAGCGCGTCGGGCATGGAGCTGCGCTGTCCGGTGACGATCGAGGTGGAAAGCAGCGCAGAGCAGCGGCTGCGCTTCGTCTGCGGCGGGGAGATCACGCCGCTCGAGAAGCCGCAGGAGCGGCAGCCGGCCGTAATCCTGCGGCGAACCGAGGCGGAGCAGGACGTCTGGGAGATTGCCAAGAGCTACCGCACGGCGACGCAGGCGCTCATGGATGCCAACGGACTGCAAAGCCCGCTGGTTCCGGCGGATACCCTCCTGTTGATTCCAATGTAAAAGATCAATGGCTCTGGCGTTTGCCAGAGCCTTTGACTCAGCGAATACTTCTTCCGCTGGGGGCGACGATATCCGAATCCGTCATGTCCGGCTCAGTCATCGTGCCGTTTTCCGACATACCGTCGGAGCTGCCGGGCGTCATGCTCTCGGAAGGACGGCCGGTGTCCGTCGGCGCGGAAGAGCCGCTCGTGCTCATAGGCGTGGTGCTCGTGGGCTCCTCGGTGATCATGCCGTCGGAATTGTCAGAGACATTGCCCTTGCCCTTGCAGCCGGTCAGAAGACTCAGCGTCAGTAAGAGTACAAGGCCGATTACAAAAATGCGTTTCATAAGATCCTCCAATTCATAAAAGAGTGCTTTCCTAGTGTTTCCGCTTTTTGAGAAATCATTACAGAAAATATCGATAAAAACAGAATCATGGTTGATTCCCTCAAGTTAGTCTGATATAATAAGCAGGAAATTTCTTGCGAAGGGGAAACCATGATGAAAAAACTGACCGTGAAAAAGGGCTCGCAGTGCATGGCCTGCCTGGAATGCGTCCGTGCCTGCTCCAATGCGTTCTATAAGGAGTTCCATCCCGATAAGTCCTGCGTGCAGATTGTTGAGCGCGCCGGGAAGGTCCGTCCGATGACCTGCGTGCAGTGCGGCAAGTGCGCCGCGGCCTGTGAGCATGGCGCAATTATGCAGAATCCCAAGACGGGCGTGTACATGATCAATAAGAAGCTGTGCGTCGGCTGCGGCAAGTGCAAGGAAGCCTGCCCCTTCGGCGTGATTGTCTTCGAGCCGGAGATGACGAATGCCTCCAAGTGCATCGCCTGCGGCATCTGCGTCAAAGCCTGCCCGATGGAAGTGCTGGAAATCACCGAAAGCTGAATTCCCAAATACCTGCCGAAACGGCAGGTATTTTTTTGTTGAGAAATCCGTTTCGCTGTGCTAGAATAAAGAAAAACAAATGGAGGTAGCAAGATGGCTGAAACAAAGAAAATTCGCGAGCGCTCTGAAATCGCGGAGCAGGACAAGTGGGCGATTCATGATATTTATGCGACCGACGAGCTGTGGGAAGCAGACCTGCAAAAGGAAAAGGATCTGATCCCTGTGCTGGCTGCCTATGCCGGGAAGCTCGGCGGCTCTGCCAGGGAGCTGCTTGCGTTTATGAAGCTGACTGAGGAGCTGGCAGTGCTGACCGACGCGCTGGCAAATTACGCCATGCGCCGCTCCGACGAGGATGCCAGAGTTTCCAAGTATCAGGCGATGGTCGGCAATCTGATGAGCGTGATTGTTGCGGTGGATTCCGCATCCAGCTTCTCCACGCCGGAGATCATGGAGATCACCGATGAGACGATGGAAAAGTTCTATGCCGAGGAGCCGGAGCTGGAGCGCTACCGCTGGTATCTGCACAACATTCGCCGCCGCCGTGCGCATGTGCTCTCTCCCGCGGAGGAAAAGCTTCTTGCCGCAGCGGGCGAAATGGCCAACGCGCCCGACACGATCTACGGCATGTTCAACGACGCCGACGTCACCTTCCCCGATGCCGTCGATTCCGAGGGCAACCGTCATCCGCTCTCTCAGGGCACCTACATTTCCTACATGGAGAGCAGCGACCGCACTCTGCGCAAAAGCGCGTTTGAAAACCTCTACCACACCTACGGCAGCTATAAGAACACCATCTCCGCCGTTCTGTCTGCACAGGTCAAGCAGCTTCAGTTCTTCGCTCAGGCGAGAAAGTACGGCTCCTCTATGGAGGCTTCCTTGGATGCGACCAACGTCCCGACGGAGGTTTACACCAACCTGATCGAGGCGGTTCACAAGAATCTGGACAAGATGTACCGCTATGTCGATCTGCGCAAGAAGCTGC
Organism: uncultured Oscillospiraceae bacterium; assembly: GCA_934622035.1. GTDB lineage: Bacteria > Bacillota > Clostridia > Oscillospirales > Oscillospiraceae > JAZOXB01. The sequence goes on along the minus strand of CAKTVG010000003.1, from coordinate 67,233 downwards.
TCGGCGTTGATGAGCTGCATATGTACGACCTCTACACCCCGCTGGTCGAGGGCGTTGACAAGAAGGCAACCATCGACGAGGCAAAGCAGACCGTCTATGACGCGCTTGCACCGCTGGGCGACGGCTACCGCAAGATCCTCAAGGAGGGCTTTGACAACCGCTGGATCGACGTTTATGAAAACGCCGGCAAGCGCTCCGGCGCATATTCCGCGGGCGCAAAGGTGCATCCCTTCGTCCTGCTGAACTATACCGGCACGCTGGACAGCCAGTTTACCCTGGCGCACGAGATGGGCCATGCGCTGCATTCCTATCTGTCCAACCACAACCAGACGCCGCTCGATGCCAACTATGTCATCTTCGTGGCGGAGGTTGCCTCCACCTGCAACGAGGCGCTGCTCATGGAATACCTGCTGGGCAAGACCACGGACAAGAAGGAACGTGCCTACCTCATTAACCACTTCCTCGAGCAGTTCCGCACCACCCTGTACCGCCAGACCATGTTCGCGGAGTTTGAGCTGAACATCGGCAGGATGGCACAGGAGGGCACCAGCCTTACACCGGACGTCCTGAATGCGGAGTATCGCCGCCTGAACCGCCTGTATTTCGGCGAAAAGATCGTCCTCGATGACGAAATCGACATGGAGTGGATGCGCATTCCGCATTTCTACTACAACTACTATGTCTTCCAGTATGCCACCGGCTACGCCGCTGCGATTGCTCTGTCCCGCCGCATCCTGCGCGAGGGTGAGAGCGCGGTGAAGGATTACCTCGGCTTCCTCTCCGGCGGATGCAGCAAGAGCCCGATCGACCTGCTGCGCGGCGCAGGCGTGGATATGAGCACGACGGCTCCGGTGGAGGAGGCGCTGTCCCTCTTCGGCGAGCTGATCGACGAGATGGACGCCCTGATGCAGGAATAAAAAATGGCCGAGATTTTCATTCCGACTCTGCACACCTTTGCCAATGACAACAGCTTCACCGGAAGCTGCGGGCTTCTGCGCTTTCGGATCGTGCCCACCGTTGTCTGGCTTACCAAGCACGAGGTGGACATGGAGGCCAGCACCATCCACTGCGAGTTCTGGCACGGCGAGCTGTGCTACGAGCTCAGCGAGATGGAGCAGGAGCGCACCTTTCCCATGTCGGAGGAGGGCCGCGCGGATATGAAGCGTTGGCTGGAAGAAAACGTATAGGAAAAAATGCTTCTTCGAAAGAAGAAGCATTTTTTTGTGCTTGACATCGTAACAATGTTATGCTATTATGTTGGCGTAACAATGTTACGGGAGGTGAGGCAATGGAGGAGGATCTGATTTCCAAGCGCGAGCTGCTGGCCCAATACGGCATTTCCTACGGCGCACTGTACCGCTGGAAACGGATGGGCCTGATTCCGGAGGACTGGTTTCTGCGGCGCTCGACGACGACGGGGCAGGAGACGTTTTTCTACCGGCAGCAGATCTGCCCGCGCATCGAGCTGATTCTCTCGCGCTCTGACCGGCTGGATAAGCTGGCACAGGAGCTGCACCCCGCGAAGGAAAAGCAGCCGGTGCGGCGGCTGGTCGTGGAGGATCGCTATAGCGCACGCAGCTTCCGTGTGGAGGAGCTTCGCAGCGTGCGCATCACAGAGGGCGAAAAAGAAGTGGATTTATTGGAATACCTGAAAGGAGTAGAATTATGAAACAGAATTATCATTGCTCCGCGTCCGGCGAGATCGCCGGGGGCGAATATGGAGAGATCAGCGTCAGCGGCGGCGCAAAAATGACGGGAGACGTGCAGTGCGACCGCCTGGGCGTTTCGGGCGGGGTAAAGACCACGGACGATCTTGCCTGCGGCGAAATGCATGTCTCCGGCGGGCTGAAGGTTTCGGGCAATCTGAGCGCGGAGACGGCAAAAATCTCCGGCAGCACCAGAGTGGAGGGAAGCCTTGAAATCTCCGAAACCGCGGTGATTTCCGGCAGCCTCAAGTGCGAGGGCGATGCAAAGCTCGGCAGCGCAAAAGTTTCCGGCGGCTGCACCGTCGAGGGAAAGGTGGAGGCAAAGGAGCTGAAGATTTCCGGCGGCCTGCGCTGTGGCGGCGATGTGAATGCCGAGAGCTTCGCTTGCAGCGGCGGCGTGAAAATCGGCGGCCTGCTGAATGCGGAGACGATCGTCATTTCCGCTTCGGGTGATTCCGAGGTCGGAGACATCGGATGCAGCAGCATCACGGTCAAGCAGGAGCATTTCACCTTCGGTATCCATCGCGGCAGCCTGAAGGCCGGGACCATCGAGGGCGACACCGTGCAGCTGGAATACACAAAGGCGGAGGTCGTCCGCGGCAAAAACGTCACCATCGGCAAAAAGTGCGAGATCGGCCGTGTGGAGTATACCGGCACACTTGAAATCCTTGACGGTGGAAAGGTGAAGGAACAGGTAAAAATCTGAAAAACGCCCTCTGCGAACCATTTGTTCGCAGAGGGCTTTGCCTTCTTAAAAGTACTCTTGGACAAAATCGACTTGGGCTACCTCGAACTGCTTCCCGTTCAAGTAGGCGAGAATGCCTGCATCTGTGGTGAAGCGGAAGGTGAGCCTGTAGGAATAGAGCGCCTGGTAGCTGCGCTCATAGCGCTTGTCCAGCTTGCCGTATTTTCCGTCGCCCAGCAGAGGGTGTCCGGCGTGAGCAAACTGTGCGCGAATCTGGTGTGTGCGGCCGGTGACCAGCTCACATTCCACCAGGGACAGACCGTTCTTGCTTTGCAGCGTGCGGTAGCGCGTCTCGCAGGACTTTGCGCCGGTTTGCGGTGCATCCGTCACATAGACGCGGTTTTTCACGGCGTCCTTGAATAAATAGCCCTTCAGGACGCCGTCCTTCGGCTTCGGCGTTCCCTCGACGATGGCGAGATAGCGTTTGTCGATCTCCCGGTCCTTGATTTTCTGATTGAGAATGCGCAGCGCCTCCGCATTTTTTGCGGCGATGACAATGCCGCCGGTGTTGCGATCGATGCGGTTGCAGAGCGCAGGGGTGAAGGCGTTTTCCTCGCGGGGACGCCACTCGCGTTTGGCATAGAGATAGGCCTGAATGTGGTCAATCAGCGTTTTGCCGTATTCCGCGCCGTCGTGCGGATGAACGGCCAGACCGGGGCGCTTGTCCACGAGGAGAATGTTCTCGTCCTCATAGAGAATATTGAGCTTCGGCGCACTGACGGTCAGATAGGCGTTTTCCTGCGAGGGCGTGTCGAAAAATTCATCGTTGATATAAAGCTGCAATACGTCGCCCTCGTTCAGGCGCGTATCCCGGCTGACGCGCTTGCCGCCCAGCTTGATGCGCTTGAGGCGGATATATTTCTGCGCGAGCGAGGCGGGCAGCAGCGGCACGGCCTTTGCCAGAAAACGGTCCAGCCGCTGGCCTGCATCATTGCGCCCAATCGTCAATTCCTTCACAAAACTTCCCCCGGAAAGCATTTTCTTATACTATGCCGCAGAAGATTGCGAAAGTCAAGCACTTTTTCGGAGAAAAAAATGAAAAAGGGTTTGACAAACGGGAGAAAGGACGTTATAATATCTCCTGCACGACTATGGAACAGGGGATCGCTATGCTGCTTGATTTGTCAAAGATCATTCAAACGCCGGACAGCGAACTGCCCTTCCGCACGGAGCTGGATCTGCACGAGCTGCAATTCGGCGGGAGCTATCCGGTTTCCGAGCCGGTTCGCGCCGAGGGAACGGTAAGAAACGTTGCCGGGGTGCTGATGCTGCGGGCGGAGATTTCCACCACGCTGCATGCCGCCTGTGACCGCTGCGCGACGGAGTTCCTGCGTGAGGTTTCCTATCCCGTGGAGGCAGTGCTGGTGCGGGAGCTGGAGGACGAGGATACGGCGGATGAGTGGACCTTCCTTTTGCAGGAGGACAAGGCCGATCTGGACGAAATCCTCACTACTGCGTTTGTGCTGAATATGGATTCCAAGCTGCTGTGCCGCCCGGACTGCAAGGGCCTGTGCTGCCGCTGCGGCAAGAATCTGAACGACGGCCCCTGTGCGTGCCGTCCCGAAACGGATCCCCGTTTGGCTGTCCTTGGGCAGCTGTTGAAGGATAAGAAATAAAGTTTTATGCTCAAAGCATCTGACCAAGGAGGTGTCATTCATGGCTGTTCCAAAATGTAAAGTTTCCAAGGCAAGACGGGATAAGAGACGTAGCTCTCACTGGAAGCTCTCCGTGCCCGGCGTTGTTGCTTGCCCGAAGTGCGGCGAGGCGCGTCTGCCTCACAGAGCTTGCAAGAACTGCGGTACCTACAATGGCCGCGAGGTTCTTCCTGCTGCAGAAGCGAAGTAATTCATGAACAAGAGAGATGAGGAGGGGAGGATCCCTTCCTCTTTTCTTTTTGCCGTTTCCGACAGGGCGCGTTTTGGACTTGAAAAAAAGCCGCTTCTGTGAGATAATACAGTCAATACCATAATGGAGGATATTATGCTGAAACGAATGACTGCGCTGCTGGCGGCGGCGCTGCTGGCGGCGGCGCTGGCTGCCTGCGGGACGATGGACGACATCCAGAAGAATACCGAATCCGGCGCGCCGGCGTCTTCCAGCGAAAGCGCGACTGAGACGCCCACCGAAACCGAACCGCCCAAGCCGGACTATGACGAGCAGCTGCGCATCCTTGCGGACAATTACACGCAGTGGGTACGCACGGAGGAATATGCCAGCTACAGCTATATGGTCGCCGATCTGGACCAGAACGGCCGCCTGGAGCTGGTCTGCACGATCTGCCAGGGATCGGGCTTCTTCTCCAGCAATGAGATCTGGGAGATCAACGAGACCTACGACGGCGTGACGCTCTGCGATGCCTCGCAGATTCCGGAGGATGGCCAGCCGGATCTGATTTCCTTCTCGGAGACGACCGCCTATCTGGACAACGGCGTGTACGCCTATATTTTTAACGATTTTGTTCGCGTGAACGCGGGCGAGAGCGGCGAGACGCGCCTTGCGCTGTCCCTTTCCGAGGGTAAGCTGGGGCTGCGGACGCTCGGCAGCATGTATCAGCAGTATGATCCCGATACGGAGGAGCTGAGCACGACCTACCGCGACGAAAACGAGACGGAAATTGACGAGGATGCCTATCTCACCCTGGCGGATACGGTCTTCCCGAATGCGCAGAAGTACCGTGCGGCATTCGGCTGGCGCAATTTCAGCGCGGAAGAGTCGGACGCGATGACGGCGGAGCAGTGGCTCTCGGCCTTGCAGACCTCCTGGGCCTGCTTTGCGCTGGAGCGCCAGTAAGCGCCGCAGAGAGAGGAGAAAACAATGGGAAAGCCTTTGGTTGCCATTGTCGGCAGGCCCAATGTGGGCAAGTCGATGCTGTTTAATAAGCTGACCGGCAGGCGCACCGCAATCGTAGAGGACACGCCGGGCGTGACCCGCGACCGCATCTACGGCGCCTGCGACTGGAACGGCAGGGATTTTGAACTGGTGGATACCGGCGGTATCGAGCCGAATACGGACAGCGAGATGCTGAAGTTCATGCGTCGTCAGGCGGAGATCGCCATTGCAACGGCAGATGTGATCGTGATGGTCACGGACGTCAAGACCGGCGTCACCGCTGCCGATCAGGACGTGGCGTCCATGCTGCTGCGCAGCAAAAAGCCGGTGTGCCTGGCGGTCAACAAGTGCGACTCCGTCGGCACGACCGACCCGAATGTCTATGAATTCTATGCGCTGGGGCTGGGCGACCCGATTGAGGTCTCCGCAGTTCACGGCCACGGTACAGGCGATCTGCTCGACTGGTGCGTTGCGCATTTCCCGGAGGAGAGCGGGGACGAGGAGGACGGAGAGATCATCAATGTCGCCATCGTCGGCAAGCCCAATGTCGGCAAGTCCAGCCTGCTTAACCGCATCCTCGGACAGGAGCGCGTGATCGTCTCCGACGTTGCCGGCACGACGCGCGACGCCATCGACAGCCTGTTTGAAAACGAGTTCGGCAAATACCGCTTTATCGACACGGCGGGAATGCGCCGCAAGTCCAAGGTGGACGACGCGATTGAAAAGTATTCCAATATGCGCTCCATTGCTGCCATCGACCGTGCGGATGTCTGCCTGATCCTGATCGACGCCAATGAGGGCGTTACGGAGCAGGATACCAAAATTGCCGGGCTGGCGCACGAGGCGGGCAAGGCGAGCATCATCGTCGTCAATAAGTGGGACATGCTCGAAAAAGAGACGAACACCATGAACGAGATGACGGCAAAGATCCGCCAGGATCTGGGCTATATGACCTATGCGCCGGTGCTGTTCATCTCCGCCCTGACCGGACAGCGCGTCGGCAAGCTCTTTGAGCTGATCAATATCGTTGCCAACCAGAGCGCCATGCGCATCACGACTGGCATGCTCAACAACATCCTCGAGGATGCCACGGCGCGTGTGCAGCCTCCCACGGACAAGGGACGCCGCCTGAAAATCTACTATATGACGCAGGTCGGCGTGAAGCCGCCGCACTTTGTGATCTTCTGCAACGACGCACGGCTGTTCCATTTTTCCTACCAGCGCTACCTGGAAAATCAGATTCGCGCGGTGTTCGGCCTGGAGGGAACGCCGGTCAAAATTACCATCCGCCAGAAGGGTGATAAGGAGGAGTGAGCATGGCCTGGAGAATTGCAGCCTGTCTGCTTGCGGGCTATCTGCTCGGCGGCCTGAACGGCGCAATTGTGGTGTCTCATGTGTTCCTGCGCGACGACGTGCGCAAAAAGGGCAGCGGCAATGCAGGACTGACCAACTATCTGCGCAACTACGGCGGCGCGGCGACCATTCTGGTTGCGGCGATTGATGTACTCAAGACCGTTGCGGCGTGCCTGCTCGGCATGTGGCTGCTGCCGTCCGATCCGCAGCTCGGCAAGATGATTGCGGGCGCGGCGGCGCAGGTGGGCCATATTTTTCCGGTCTACTATCGCTTCCGCGGCGGCAAGGGGATTATCTGCGCCGGTGCGCTGGCGCTGATGATGGACTGGCGTATCTTTGCAATTCTGTTTTCCGTCTTTTTGATTCTGTTCTTTACGACGCATCTTGTCTCTCTCGGCTCGGTCGTTGCGGCGCTCGGCTATGCCGCCGCGTTTTTGATCTTCTTCCGCGACCGGCTGGATATCGCACTGATTGGTGTGGGCGTCGCGCTGCTGGCGCTGTTTATGCACAGAAGCAACATCGTACGCCTGCTGCGCGGGCAGGAGACAAAAACCTATTTGAAGAAATCTCAGCGAAAGTGAGGCTTTTGCCATGCAAATCATCGTGATCGGCAGCGGCGGCTGGGGCACGGCGCTGGCCATGCTCCTGCAGAAGAACGGCCATGAGGTGACGCTCTGGTCCTACTGCGCCGCGGAAAGCGAAAACCTGGAAAAAACACGGCAGAACCCCTATTTGCCGGGCGTGGAGCTGCCGAAGGAGCTGTATTTTACCTCCGATCCTGCACAGGCGCGGGACAAGGACATGGCCGTGTTTGCCACGCCCTCCTTTGCGGTACGCGGAACGGCAAAGACCTTTGCGCCCTATGTTTCGGCGCGCATGACGCTCGTGTCCGTAACCAAGGGCATCGAAGAGGGAACCGGCTGCCGTATGTCCGAGATCGTCTCGCAGGAGACGGGGCTGCCTGTGGTGGCGCTGTCCGGACCTTCTCACGCCGAGGAGGTCAGCCGCGGCATTCCCACCGGCGTGGTTGCGGCCTGCCGCGACCGTGCGCTGGCGGAAAAGGTGCAGGCTGCGTTTATGAACGACCGCCTGCGCGTCTATACCTGCCCTGACCCCGTCGGCGTGGAGCTGGGCGCGGCGTTTAAGAACGTCGTGGCGCTCTGCGCGGGCGTCTGCGACGGCATGGGCTACGGCGACAACACCAAGGCGCTTTTGATGACGCGCGGTCTTGCAGAGGTGGCGCGGCTGGGCATGGCGCTGGGTGCGCAGCGCGAAACGCTGGCGGGCCTTGCCGGTGTGGGCGACCTGATCGTTACCTGCACCTCCATGCATTCGCGCAACCGCCGTGCAGGCATCCTGATCGGCGAGGGCGTCGGTGTGCAGGACGCCATGCGTCAGGTCGGCGCCGTGGTCGAGGGCTACTATGCGGCACGCTCCGCCTGGGAGCTTGCGCAGAAGCACAAGGTCAATATGCCGATCACTGAGGCGGCGTACAACGTTCTGTACTGCGGCGCGGACGCCCGCGAGGCAATCCATCATCTGATGGCGCGGCAGAAAACCTGCGAAACCGAAAACGCGGAGTGGGCACGATGAAGAAGAAAGAGCTGCTGCGCTCCCTGAAATTCCTGTTGTTTTCCGTCTCGGCGGGAATCATCCAGATCGGCGCATTTACGCTGCTCAACGAGCTGGCGCATCTGGATTACTGGCTGAGCTATCTGATCGCCTTGGTGCTGTCGGTCGTCTGGAACTTTACGCTGAACCGGCGCTATACGTTCCAGTCGGCAAATAACGTGCCTGTGGCGATGCTGCTGGTGTTTGCGTTTTACTGCGTGTTCACCCCGGCGTCCACCTGGCTGGAGCACCGGCTGACGGAGGTACATCACTGGAACGAATATCTGGTCACGGCTGTGAATATGGTTTTGAATTTCGTTTTGGAATTCCTTTACGACCGTTTTGTGGTCTTCCGCGGCAGCATCGATACCAGAGAGAAAAAATGAAAAAGCGCACCCCTGCGGACCTTTCGCAGGGGTGCACTTTTAGCGCCAGACGAGGCAAAACAAAACTCCCGGTGCACCAATGCATCGGGAGTCAGTTCGTCGTTCAGTTGTCGGAGTTGACCGCAACGGCTGAAATCAGATTGCGCGCTCAACCTTATTGGAACGGAGGCATCTTGTACAGACGTATACATGGCGGGGAGAACCGTCAACGATTGCTTTCACACGCTTCACGTTGGGCTTCCAAGCTCTGTTGGAACGTCTATGGGAGTGGGAAACCTTAATGCCAAACGTAACGCCCTTGCCGCAAATATCGCACTTTGCCAATTGCTGCACCTCCAATCGTTTGAAAATCTCAGAATATCCGGCGCCCGAAGACGCCGCTATGTATATTATCAGAATTTCGCGAGAAAAGCAAGAGAAAATTTTCAAAAAAATATATTTTTTTCAGAATTCGCGGGAAAGCTTGCGTAAGTGCAGAGAATCGACTATAATAAAATAAAAAAGAACACACGGAGGATATGTCATGCCGATGAATTCATACAGCGTTCCGCTGCGGCAGCTCGTGGAGGAATTCAATCTGACGGTGAGCTATAAGGCGGCGAACTACGACAAGGTGCAGCTCATGGTCGAAGAGGTCATGCGTCCCGGCTTGCAGCTCACCGGCTTTTTCAATCATTTTGAACCCCTGCGCCTTCAGGTGATCGGCAACGCAGAGTCCACCTATCTGCGCACGCTCAGCCACGAGCGGCTGGAGGCGATTTTTGAGGAGCTGTTTTCTCATAAGATTCCTGCGCTGATTTTCGCCAGAAACATCGAGCCGATGCCCGAATGCATGGAAATGGCGCAGAAATATGACATTACCATTCTCCGCTGCCTGGAATCGACCTCCTATGTGGTTTCCAGCCTGATTACCTACCTGAAAAACGCGCTCGCGCCGCGCATTGCGCGCCATGGCGTTCTGGTCGAGGTCTATGGCGAGGGCCTGCTCCTGATGGGAGAAAGCGGCATAGGCAAGAGCGAGGCCGCTGCCGAGCTTCTGAAGCGCGGCCACCGGCTGATCGCGGACGACGCGGTCGAAATTCGCAAGATTGCCGACAATTCCCTGATCGGCACTGCGCCGGAGCTGATCCGCAATTATATTGAGATTCGCGGCATCGGCGTTATAAACGTTGCGAAGCTTTTCGGCATGGCTTCCATCAAGAACGAGACGGCGATCAACCTCGTCATCAACATCGTTCCCTGGAGCCCGGAGCAGATCTATGACCGCCTGGGCCTGGAGGATCAGTATATGGATCTGCTCGGCGTGAAGGTTCCGGCAATCACCATCCCCATCAAGCCGGGCAGAAATCTCGCCATTATCCTCGAAATTGCGGCGATGAACAACCGTCAGAAAAAAATGGGTTACAATGCCGCTGCGGAGTTCACGGAGCAGATCAACCGTCATTTTGATCAGAGTGTGGGTCAGAGCTTTTAAGGGATTCCCTTATTTGCATATTTTTCAGGAGGGGACAATATGAAACAGCGAATTTTCAGCATTCTACTATCCCTGTGCCTCGCAGCGTGTCTGCTGGCGCCTCAGGCGTTTGCCGAAGGTTCCGTGGTGCGCGAGGCGGCAACGGCTGATGCACTGACCGCCGCTCTGGCGGATACCGCAGCCGAAGAAATCAAGCTGACGGCAGATATTACCGTCGGCAGCACCCTGAATATTGCCCGGACGGTCACGCTTGACCTGAACGGCAAGGTTCTGAAGCTTGACGGCAAGACCAATGGCAGCGTGATCAAGGTGGAAACCGCCGGAAATCTGACGCTGAAGGACAGCGCGCCGAAGACCGAGCACAAGTTCACCGTGGCCGAAAGCGGCCTGTGGACGCTCGATGAGGCGAAGGGCACGAAAACCATAAACGGCGGCGTGATCACCGGCGGCACGGGCAGTCAGCACAGCAGCACCTATCGTGGTGGTGGTGTGTATAATTGCGGCACGTTTACCATGCAGGGCGGTAGCATTGCCGGCTGCATCGCCGCAGGCAAGGACGGCAGCGATTCCGGCAGAGGCGGCGGCGTTTACAACGATGGAACCTTCCGGATGGAAGGTGGCAGCATTGTCGGCTGTGTTGATTTGATGGTCGAGGGCTGCGGTACGTCCGGCGGCGCGGGTGTCTACTCCCGCGGCAGCTTTACAATGACCGGCGGCACCATTGCCGAATGCGCGGCGGATCAGAACGGCGGCGGCATATTCGGCATGGACGGCAGCACTGTGATGACCGGCGGTACAATTTCCGATTGCAGCGCAAAATACAGCGGCGGCGCCGTGTATCTGTGGCAGGCAAGCTTTGAGATGTCCGGAAATGCGGAAATCAAAAGCTGCTCCGCAAAAGCAATGGGCGGCGGCGTATTGACGAGCGACAACGGCTGCCTGACCATGTCCGGCAAAGCGAGCATCCATGGCTGCACCGCACCGAAGGGCGCAGGCATTGCGCTGCGCGGCGACCTGGTCAGCGGCGCAGGCGTGATGTATGCCGACGGCGGTACGGTCGAGGATACGGTATATATCGCTTACGGCGAGCTTTTGCAAGACGCGGATGCGACCGCTGACACGCAGTTTGTAGGTGCGGTGAAGCTGGAAGCGGCGCTTTCCTCCGGCGGCAGAGCCAACGCCAAGCTGGAAGCGGGTATTTTCCGCGGCAGTGTGACCTGTACTTACGGCAGCATTCGCGGCGGCCTGTTCTATGGTACGCTGACCGCGGAAGGAAATGGCATGATCGACGGCCTGACCGTGACCTATGAGGTTGACGGCGAGAGGTATGCCGTGCAGGTTTTGCAGTCCGGCGAAAGGGCCGCTGCGCCCGAGGCCCCCAAGAAGGCCGGCCAGGCGCTGGAGAGCTGGTATCTGAACAACGGCGTGTATGACTTTGACAGTGCGGTGACCGAGAATCTCATCCTGACGGCGCACTGGATGGCATGCGACCATTCCGGGAACACCAACCCCACGAACTGTGCGGAGGAGACGGTCTGCTCCGTCTGCGGCGGGACTATTGCCCCGACGGGAGCACACAGCTTCCTCTGGAAGAGAGACGACCATAAGTATTGGAAGAAGTGCGAAAACTGCGGCTTTGAGACGGAAAAGAAGGACATTCCGACCGTTACGATTGCCGGCGCGGATCGCGTCTGCCGGACGCAGGATTATGTTTTCACCTTTGCGCTTCCGGAGGGCTGCACGGGCTACGCCGGATATGAGTTTCCTATGGTCGGCTCCAATGTGGCGCTGAGCGAGAAGGACGGCGTTTACACGGCGACCGTCGAGGCAAGCTGGTATGATAAGAATGAAGATGCGTTTGATGTTGTCGTCAGCTGCGAGACGGAGGACGGCTACTACATCTTCTTCCTTGCAAGAAAGCATGTGACAATTCTCAATGCGCATACCGGCGGCGAGGCGGCCTGCACCGCAAAGGCGAAGTGCGAGGTTTGCGGCGAGGCTTACGGCGAGATTGATGCGAAGAACCATGTCGGCTTGACGCATGTTCCTGCCAAGGCGGCGACGAAGAAGGCCGAGGGCAACATCGCGTATTGGTTCTGCAAGGACTGCGGCAAGTACTTTGCCGACGAGTCTGCGACCAGGGAAATTGCCAAGGCGGACACCGTCCTTCCGAAGCTTGCCGATGCGCCGAAGACCGGCGACGAAAGCGGCCTGATGGGCTGGTCGGCGCTGCTGCTCCTGTGCGGCGCTGCGGCTGTCTGCTGTGCCGTGGCCAGAAAGCGCACGGAAAAGTAAACAGAAATAACCTCCTGTAGCGGTTGCCGAAAGGCAGCCGCTATTTTAATACGGTTGATTTGGCGGACGGAATTTCTTCCGCGGCCTCCCAGAAAAAGCATTGCCACAAATGCGCAGTTGTGGTATACTAATTATGATTAACATGGAGTAGTTTTGCCCTGCAATTTAGGAGGTTATTTATGAGTCAAGGCCTGTTTGAGGTACTTTCCGAGAAATTACCGCGGGTAGAGTGGCGGCGCGAGGAGCCGCTTGCGCGGCACACCTCCTTCCGCATCGGCGGCCCGGCGGAGCTGATGGCCTTCCCACAGACGGCGGCGGAGCTGTCTGCAATTTTAAAGGCAGCAGCGGAGCTGCATATCCGACCGCGCCTGCTCGGAGCGGGAACCAATGTGCTTGCACCGGATGAGGGCGTGCGCGGGCTGGTGATTGTGACGCGTGACTGCCTGACGGGTCTGGAGCGCCTCTCCGAGACAAAAATTGCCGCAATGGCGGGCGTTACGATGGCAAAGCTGGCAATTTTTGCCAGAGACTGCGGCTTGACGGGCCTGGAGTTTGCCCACGGCATTCCGGGCACCGTTGGCGGCGGCGTGTATATGAACGCGGGCGCCTACGGCGGCGAGATCCGCCAGGTGGCAGAGCAGACGCAGTATTTGGACGAAAACGGTGAAATACAGGCGCTGAACGGCGAGGGACAGGCGTTTGCCTACCGCATGAGCGCCTTCCAGAAGAAAAATGCCGTGATTTTGCGAACCGTGTTCGCCTTAACGCCGGGAGAACCGCAGGTAATCTCTGCGCGGATGCAGGAGCTGGCGGAAAAGCGCCGTGCGTCCCAGCCGCTGGAGCTTCCTTCGGCGGGCAGCGCGTTCAAGCGCCCGGTGGGCGGCTATGCCGCTGCGTTGATCGAGCAGGCGGGCCTGAAGGGCTTCGCCGTCGGCGGGGCGGCGGTTTCGCAGAAGCATGCGGGCTTTATCGTGAATCAGGGCGGCGCGACGGCGGCGGATGTCCTCCGCCTGATTGAGGAGGTTCGCACACGCGTATTGGAGAATTCGGGAATTCTGCTCGAGCCGGAGATTCGGCTCTGGGGCGGGGAGTGAGGAGGAGTAACGGTGTCATTTTCCGGAAACGTAAAGAGCGAGCTCTGCCGCCTGGAAACGGGAAAGAGCTGCTGCGCTCTGGCGGAGCTGCATGGTGCGCTCCTGTATGCGAACACCTTCACCGCCGACTGCATCCGGGTCGTTACGGAAAACCGCGAGTTCGGAGAGCGGCTGGTGCGGCTGCTGCGCCGGGCCTTCGCCCTGCGCTTTGACGTCGTGCCGGAGCCGGAGGCGGCAGGAAAGCTTGTTTATATGCTGACAGAGCCGGAAAAGATTCACCGCGCGTTTGAGCAGTGCGGCTTTTCGGCGCAGACGAGCGTCTCGCTGCATGTCAATCTGGCGCTGCTGGAAAACGACTGCTGCAAGCGGGCCTTTCTGCGCGGGGCGTTCCTGGCGGGCGGTTCCGTGACCGATCCGGAGAAGCGTTACCACCTTGAGCTTTCCACGACGCACATCAAGGTCATCCGCGAAACGGAAGCGCTGTTGCAGGAGATGAATCTGACCGCCAAGCAGACCGAGCGCAAGGGAAGCGGTGTTTTATATTATAAGCAGAGCGATTCCATCGAGGATTTCCTGACCTGCATCGGCGCGCCGGTCAGCGCAATGGCGGTTATGCAGGCGAAGATCGAAAAGGACTGGCGCAACGAGGCCAACCGCAAGACAAACTGCGATACGGCGAATGTGACGAAGGCGGTGGACGCGGCACAGCAGCAGCTGGCTGCTCTGCGGAAGCTGGAGGAGCGCGGCGTGGTTCTGCCCGAAAAGCTGCGCGAGACGGCGCGGCTGCGCCGGGCGCATCCAGAGGCGACGCTCAACGAGCTGGCGGAGCTGCATGACCCGCCCACAACGAAGTCCACGGTCAACCACAGAATGCGCAAGCTGCTGGCAATGGCGGAGGAATAACCATGTCTTTTGTTCATTTACATGTCCATACAGAATACAGCCTGCTCGATGGCGCCTGCCGGATTCCCAAGCTCATCGAGCGGGTGAAGGCGCTGGGACAGAACGCCGTGGCGATTACGGACCACGGCGTAATGTACGGCGTGATCGATTTTTACCGTGCGGCCAAGGCGGCGGGCATCAAGCCCATCATCGGCTGCGAGGTCTATGTTGCACCGCGCACGATGGCCGACCGCACACATGGCATCGACAACGAGGCGCAGCACCTGGTTCTGCTGTGCGAAAACGAAACGGGCTACCGCAATCTGAGCTATCTGGTCTCCCGCGCCTTTCTTGACGGCTTTTATGTCAAGCCGCGTATCGACCTCGATCTGCTGCGCAGGCACTCTGAGGGACTGATCGCGCTGTCCGCCTGCCTCGCCGGCGCCATTCCGCGCCGTCTGCGGGCCAACGACTATGAGGGCGCGAAGCAGTATGCGCTGGAGCTGGAGGAGATTTTCGGCAAAGAGCACTTTTACCTCGAATTGCAGGATCACGGTCTGGAGGAGCAGCGGGAGGTCAACCGCGGCATTCTGCGCATTGCAAAGGAGACCGGCCTGCCGCTGGTGGCGACGAACGACGCGCATTATCTGACGCGCGAGGACAGCTATATGCAGGACGTCCTGCTGTGCATCCAGACGGGCAAGACGGTTGAGGACGCCAACCGCATGCGCTTTGAGACGCAGGAGTTTTATATCAAGTCCGAGGACGAGATGCGGGAGCTGTTTCCCAATGTCCCCGAGGCCTTTGAGAATACGCAGAAAATTGCGGAACGCTGCAATGTAGAATTTACTTTCGGCAAGTATCATCTGCCGGAATTTGTCCCGCCGGACGGCTCAACGCCGCTGGAATACTTCCACCGCCTTTGCAACGAGGGCTTTGCCGAGCGCTATCCCAACGCCCCTGCGAGCTACCGCGAGCGCCTGGACTACGAAATGAGTGTCGTCGAGCGCATGGGCTACGTGGAATACTACCTGATCGTGGCGGACTTTATCCGCTGGGCGAAGGCCGAGGGGATTCCCGTCGGGCCGGGGCGCGGCTCCGGCGCGGGCTCCATCGCGGCCTACTGCATGCACATTACCGAGATGGATCCGATGCAGTATGCCCTCATCTTCGAGCGCTTCCTGAATCCGGAACGCGTGAGCATGCCGGATTTTGACACGGATTTCTGTCAGGAGCGGCGCGGCGAGGTCATCGACTATGTCATGCGTAAATACGGTAAGGACCGCGTTGCGCAGATCGTTACCTTCGGAACCATGGCGGCGCGTGCCGCCATTCGCGATGTCGGCCGGGCGCTGAATTTCACCTACGCCGAGACGGATGCCGTGGCAAAGCTGATCCCGACGACGCTTCATATGACGCTCGACGAAGCGCTGCGCGTCTCTCCGCAGCTCAAGGAGATGTACGACAGCGACGAGCGTGTGAAAAAGCTGGTGGATACGGCGCGCGCTCTGGAGGGCATGCCCCGCAACACGTCCACGCACGCCGCGGGCGTTGTGATCACCAAGAATCCCGTCTGCGACTATGTCCCGCTGGCGAGAAATGACGACACTGTCGTCACGCAGTTTACCATGACCACCATAGAGGAGCTGGGCCTGCTCAAGATGGACTTTCTCGGCCTGCGCAACCTGACGGTCATCGACGATGCGGAGAAGACCATCCGCCGCCACACGCCGGAGTTTTCCATGAAGAACATCCCGGACGACGACCCGGAGACGTTCCGTATGCTCTCCGAGGGCAAGACGGCGGGTGTGTTTCAGCTGGAATCCGCAGGTATTACGAATGTCTGTGTCAACATGCGGCCGCAGTCCATTGAAGACATGACCGCGATTGTGGCGCTCTACCGCCCCGGCCCCATGGACTCCATTCCGCGCTTTATTGACAATAAGCTCCATCCGGAGAAGATCACCTATCTCTGCGAGCAGCTGGCGCCGATCCTTGCTGTCACCTATGGATGCATCGTCTATCAGGAGCAGGTCATTGAGATTTTCCGCAAGCTGGGCGGCTACAGCCTTGGCCAGGCGGATAATATGCGCCGTGCCATTTCCAAAAAGAAGGAAAAGGTCATCCTCGCCGAGCAGAAGGCGTTTGTCTACGGCGACCCGGAGCGCGGCATTCCGGGCGCGATTGCCAACGGCGTCAGCGAATCTGCCGCACAGGCAATTTACAAGGAAATCCTAGATTTTGCGAACTATGCGTTCAATAAGGCGCATGCGGTCTGCTATGCCAAGGTGTCTTATGACACAGCGTATCTGAAGTGCCATTACCCAAAGGAATACATGGCGGCACTGCTGACCTCCGTGCTGGATAACACGACCAAAACAGCCGGGTATATCGCCGACTGCAAGGAGATGGGCATTGCGCTGCTGCACCCGGACATCAACGTCTCGGAGGACAAGTTTACCGTCGAGCCGGAGGGTATCCGCTTTGGCCTCGGCGCGGTGAAGAACATCGGCCGCGGCCTGATCCGTCAGCTGATGGCGGAGCGGGAAAAGGACGGCGCATTCACCTCCCTTGAGAATTTCGCGGAGCGGATGTATGAGTCCGACCTCAACAAGCGCGCCGTGGAAAACCTGATCAAATGCGGCGCGATGGATTGCTTCGGCCTGCGGCGCTCTCAGCTGCTTTACATTTACGAGACGGTGCTCGACTCCGTCACGGACATGAAGCGGCGCAATGTGGAAGGGCAGCTTCAGCTCTTTGACTTCCTTGCGCCGGAGGAGCACCGGCAGATTCCCGTCCCCGAGCTGCCGGAGCTTGCCAGAAACGATCTCATGCAGCTGGAAAAGGAAACGATCGGCCTCTATCTTTCCGGCCACCCCATGGACGAATACCGCAAGCAGCTCAAGGGCAGCGGTGTGATTCCCATTCTGCGGATTCTGGAATCCTTTGAAAACAACGACGGCGTCTACCGCGACGAGCAGGTCGTGCGCATTGCGGGCATTGTGGAAACCGTGCGCATGAAGACCACGCGCAATAATTCCATGATGGCCTATGTGACGCTGGAGGACGACACCGCCTCCATGGAGCTGCTGGCCTTTTCCAATGTGATTGCACGCAGCGGTTCCTATCTGAAGGAAAACACGCCGGTTGTGGCGGAGGGGCGGCTGTCTGTCCGCGATGAAAAGGCGCCGCAAATGGTGCTCAACGACGCCCGGCCAATTGCCGAGGTTGCCGCGGCAGCGCCCGTGCAGCAGGCGCAGAAGCTCTACCTCAAGCTCCCGGCGGAGGGCAGTGCGGAGGACAGAAAGACCAGGGCCATTTTGAACATGTTCCCGGGCGAGCTGCCGGCGGTTTTGTACTATGCCGACAGCGGCGTGCGCCGTGGAACGCGCTGCTCGCTTCGCGCGGACATGCTTGCGGAGCTGCGTGCACTTCTCGGAGAGAGCGCCGTGGTGCTGAAATAAAATCTTTTAAATACTACACAATTGTTACAATTTATGCTATAATATCAGAATGAATCGGGAAGGGAGGCGCTGCCTTGAAACGTACTGTCATATGCATCGGCTTGCTGCTGCTGTCCGCACTGCTGGGCGGCTGCTTTCTGGAACCTGCTGAGGGACTTTATGCGGTCCCGAAGCAGCCGGAGGATTATTATAATTTGCAGAGCGCCATCGAGGCGGCCATGCCGGAGTATGCAGCCTACAGCCCGCCCGTCGCGGGAGAGAATCAGCAGGCGGTGCAGCTTGCCGATTTGGACGGCGACGGTGAGGATGAGGCAATCGTCTATCTCAAGGCGGAGTCGGATCTCCCGCTGGCGGTCTATGTGTTTGACAAAAAGGACGACAGCTTTTCCCTGGTCTCCAAGGTGGAGGGCAGCGGCAGCGCCTTTGACCATGTGCTCTATGTCCCTTTTGACGATGTGCCTGGTTACGAGATCGTCCTCGGCCGCCAGATCAGCGGCCAGGTGATGCAGCTTTTGAATGTCTACGCTCTGCGCAACGGTGAGCTGACGGAATTGATGAATGCGAACTACAGCGAATTCATCACGACGGATCTGACCGGCTCCGGCAGACAGGACATTCTGGTCATCCGCAGCGACGGCGACATGCAGTGCGAGATCGTGGAGCTGTATACCTGGAAAAATGCGCAGCTGTTCAAGGAGCGCGAGGTTTCCTCCGTGGCGAACGTGACCTCGGTGAAGAGAATCATCACGGGCAACGTCTTCAGCGGCACGCCCGCGGTGTTCGTCTCCAGCGAGCTCGACGAGGAGCACATCACCACGGATATCTACGGCTACCGCAACGGCGTCTTTGAAAACCTGACCAAGGGGACGGACACCGAGGTGCGCACCCTGCGCAACTACAATGTCTACAGCTGCGACATCGACGGCGACGGCCTGATCGAGCTGCCGCGCGTGGTGGATCTTCTGCCGATGACCTATGAAAACGTCGCAGACGACTATACGAAGAATCAGTCTCTGATCGAGTGGTACAATCTCAGCCCGGACGGCGGTGAGACGGGCGTCAAGCTTACGACCTATCACAACTACGCCGGCGGCTGGTATCTGGAGATCCCGGAGCGCTGGAAGAGCGCGCTTGTGGTCTGGCAGGGGCCGGCGCTGCTGGGAAAAACGGGATACATCTTCTCCCTGCGCAACGGCGGGCCGGAGGCGCAGGAGCTGTTCAGCATTGCGGCGGTGAGCGGCGAGGATGCCGCACAGACCGTGCGCGATGCGGACTGGACGACACTGACCCAGAAGGGCGACGTGATTTATGCGTTCCGGATCGGCACGGCCAATGTTGCCAGTGTACTAAACGATGATACCATCCGCGGGATGTTCCACTTTATTCATGTGGATTGGAAGACAGGCGAGACCTGATTGAGAAGAAGGAGAGAAGAAGCATGAAAAAGGTTCTGATATTGGAGGACGAGGTCAGCATTCGCAGCTTCGTTGTGATCAATCTGAAACGCGCCGGGTATGAGCCGATCGAGGCGGGCACGGGCCAGGAAGCGCTGGACAAGCTGAAGGAGAACCCGGACATCGGCGTGGCGATCCTGGATATCATGCTGCCGGATATCGACGGCTTTGAGGTCTGCCGCAGCATTCGCGCGACAAACAAGACCATCGGCATTATTATGCTGACGGCCAGAACGCAGGAGATGGACAAGGTGACCGGCCTGATGACCGGTGCAGACGACTATGTGACCAAGCCCTTCTCCCCGGCGGAGCTGACCGCGCGCATTGACGCGCTCTACCGCCGCATCGGCGGCGTTGCGGAGAGCAATCCGGAGATCATCGTCCACGAGCCCTTCCGGCTCAATATCCGCAACCGCACGCTGGAAAAGGACGGCCGCCGCATCAAGCTGACGCAGGTGGAATATGCCATCATCCAGCTCTTTATGCAGAACCCCGGACGTGCGCTTTCGCGCGAGGACATTCTGACCTCCGTCTGGGGCAGGGAATACGACGGCGAACTGAAAATCGTAGACGTCAATATTCGCCGTCTGCGCATTAAAATCGAGGATAACACTGCCAACCCCTCCTACATCACGACGGTTTGGGGCTATGGCTATAAATGGGGACTGTGACGCGGCCAAAATCATTCCGGGGGAGGTGACGCGCGGTGGCGCTGCAAACGAGGGGCCTGCAAAAACGCTGGCTCCGCAATACGCTGAGCCTGGTGCTGGCGCTGGTGCTGGTGTGCATCACCGTGCTGTCCGTCATGGTTGCGGCCTACTACTATTCCAGTATGGAGGCCGGGATGGAGAGCAAGGCCCGCGCAAGCACGAGCTTTTTTGAGAACTACATCGGCCAGAGCTACAACGAATACTATCGCTCCTGCGCAAAATTCGCTCAGACCTTCGAGTCGAAAAACGTGATGGAGCTGCAATTTATCAACACGAACAACCGCATCGTCGCTTCCTCCTATGGGCGCTTTTCCGGCAAGGTCAGCGTGACCTCGGACGTCACAAACGCCATTGCCACAAAGCAGATCAGCTCCTTCACCGGTACGAATCCGGCGACGGGAGAGCGCATTATGGCGGTTTCCAGCCCGCTGATTTATTCCAACGGCGAGGTCATTGGCGTGCTTCGCTATGTGACGAGCCTGAAAAACGTGGACCGGCAGATTCTCTTTTTCAGCGTGATCGTTACGCTGGTTGGCGCGGTAATTTTGCTGATTGTCTATGTCAGCGGCAAGTATTATATCAAAACCATTCTGGTGCCGGTGGCGGAGATCACCTCCGTGGCAAAGCGCATCGCGGCAGGCAGCTATGGCATTCAGATCCACCGGCAGTTCGACGACGAGATCGGCGAGCTGGCCGATACAATCAATGACATGTCCAATAAGATCAGCCAGTCCGAGCGGATGCAGTCGGAGTTTATGTCGTCGGTTTCCCATGAGCTGCGCACGCCCCTGACGGCTATTAGCGGCTGGAGCGAGACGCTGCTTTCCGCCGGCGACAGTGTGAAAACGGAGGACGCCAAGCGCGGCCTGAATATCATCCTGCGCGAATCCAAGCGACTGACCGGCATGGTCGAGGAGCTGCTGGAATTCACCCGCATTCAGGACGGCCGATTTACCTTGAATATTACGAAATGCGATATCCGTGCGGAATTTGAGGATACCGTCTTTATGTACGGCTCCCGCCTTCATCAGGAGGGCATAGAGCTGGAATATCTGGAAAATGACTGTGATATTCCGGAGATTTCCTGCGACCCCGCCCGCATGCGTCAGGTGTTTTTGAACATTCTGGACAATGCCGCCAAGCATGGCGGCGACGGCGGCCGCATTACGGCGGAAATTCTGACCGAAGGGGAGCAGGTCGTTATCCGTATCCGGGACTTTGGCCCCGGCGTACCGGAGGAGGAGCTGCCTCTGGTGAAGAAGAAATTTTACAAGGGCTCATCCAAGGCGCGCGGCAGCGGCATTGGCCTGGCGGTCTGTGAAGAGATCGTCACGCTGCACGGCGGCACCCTTGAGATCGCCAATGCAGAGGGCGGCGGCGCGGTTGTGACCATACGCCTGCCCATGGAGGCGCAATAGAAAGGAGCATCATGGCTAAAAAAACATCAAATGAGAAATTCAAAACAATGATCGGCGGCCAGGCGCTGATTGAGGGCATTATGATGATGGGTCCGGAGAAATCCGCCGTCGTCGTGCGCACGAAGGACGGGCTGCAAACCAAGGTGACGCCGATCCCCAAAAAAGAGGGCTTTTCCATCAAAAAGCTGCCGATCCTGCGCGGAGTTTTTAATTTTTGCAAATCGATGAAGGTCGGCACGAGCGCGTTGATGTATTCCGCAGACTTTTTTGCGGAGGATGAGGATGAGGAGCCCGCGAAGCAGTCCAAGTTTGACCAGTGGCTGGAGAAGAAGCTCTCCGGTGAGAAGGCACAGACGGCGCTGGTGACTTTTTCCGTTGTGCTCGGCCTGCTGTTTTCCATTGCGCTGTTCTTTGTCCTCCCGATGCTGATCGCGCTGCCGATCAAGGCCTGGACGAAGGAGAATGAGCTGTTGTGGAACCTGATCGAGGGCGTCATTCGAATTCTGGTGTTTCTGCTGTACATGTTCCTGATTTCCAGAATGAAGGATATGAAGCGCGTTTTTTCCTACCATGGCGCGGAGCACAAGACCATCCGCTGCTATGAGGCGCGCCTGCCGCTGACGGTTGAGAATGTCCGTGTGCAGACCCGCCTGCATCCGCGCTGCGGCACGAGCTTTCTGTTCGTTGTGATGATTGTCTCCATTCTGGTGTTTTCCATTGCGACGCCGCTGCTGCGGCCCATTACGCCGGTGACGGACGTCACCATCCTGAAGGTGCTGATTCGTCTGGCGCAGAAGCTGCTGCTTCTGCCGATCGTGGTGGGTGTCAGCTATGAGTTCAACCGCCTCGTCGGTCGCCATGACAACTGGCTGACGCATGCGCTCTCTGCGCCGGGCATGTGGCTGCAATATCTGACGACGAACGAACCGGATGACTCCATGATCGAGGTCGGCATCGAGGCGCTGACGTTGGTTCTGCCGGAGAAGGAAGGGGAAGACAGATGGTAAAGAAGTATGCCGACCTTTACCTGGACGCCCGCCGGGCGCTCCTGACGCAAGAGGGGCAGTTTGCCGCCAATGTTGCGCGGGAGCTTCTCTGCGCCGCCTCCGGGAAAACGGCCGAGCAGATCATTGCCGACCGTGAGCTGTATGCCTCGCAGGAGGTCTGCGAGCTGATGGAGTCCTTCGTGCGGCGCAAGCTGCACGGTGAGCCGATGCCCTATATTCTCGGGCAATGGGATTTTTACGGCATGACTCTGATCGTAACGCCGGATGTGCTCATCCCGCGGGACGACACCGTGGTGGTGACGGAGTTGGCCATCAAGAAAGCGATGTTCCTGGAACAGAATCCGAGAATTCTCGATCTTTGCACAGGCTCCGGCTGCATTGGCCTGGCAATTGCGCGGCGCGTGAAGGACGCCCGCGTCACGCTGGGCGATATTTCCCCGGCGGCGCTGCGCGTTGCACGGCGAAATGCGGCGCAGCTGAAGCTGACCGGCCGCGTCAATTGCGTGGCGATGGATGCATGCAAGCCCGCACAGGAATTCTTGGGCACCTACGATCTGATCGTCGCCAACCCGCCCTACATCACCACGGCGGAGATGAAGACGCTCGATCCCTCCGTGCGCGATTTTGAGCCGCATCTGGCACTCGACGGCGGCGAGGACGGTCTGGATTATTATCGGAGTATCATTCAGAATTACAGCTCCGTGCTTGCCCCGCGCGGCTATCTCTGCTTCGAGTTTGGCATGGGCCAGGCGGACGCCGTGTGCAGGCTGCTGGAACGCGGCGGCTATGAGGTGCTGGAGCTGAAAAAAGACACCGCAAATATCACGAGGGCAGTGCTTGCCCAGAAACGGGAGGAAAATTGATTATGGCATCAAAGAAACCTGCTTACGAAGCGCCGTCGCCCGCGGACGATAAGCGCAAGGCGCTGGAAACCGCTCTGCATCAGATCGAAAAGAACTATGGCAAGGGCGCGGTCATGCGTCTGGGCGACAAGCCTGAAATGAACGTGGATGCCATCCCCACCGGCTCCCTGGCGCTGGATGCGGCGCTGGGCATCGGCGGCCTGCCGCGCGGCAGAATCATTGAGATTTACGGCCCGGAATCCTCCGGTAAAACGACGCTGGCGCTGCATGTGCTTGCTTCCGCGCAGAAGCGCGGCGGAGAGGTCGCCTTTGTGGATGCAGAGCATGCGCTCGATCCCGGCTATGCCGCCGCCATCGGTGTGGATATCGATTCCATGCTGGTCTCTCAGCCGGATACCGGCGAGCAGGCGCTGGATATCACGGACGCGCTTGTCCGTTCTGGCGCCATCGACGTGGTTGTGGTTGACTCCGTCGCGGCTCTGACGCCCCGTGCCGAAATTGAAGGCGAGATGGGCGAGGCCTTCGTCGGCCTTCAGGCGCGCCTGATGTCTCAGGCACTGCGCAAGCTGGCCGGTACGGTCGCAAAGACCAACTGTATCGTCATTTTCATCAACCAGCTGCGTATGAAGATCGGCGTGATGTACGGCAATCCGGAGACGACGACCGGCGGCAACGCGCTGAAGTTCTATTCCTCCGTGCGTCTGGACGTGCGCAAGATCGAGGCAATCAAGAACGGCACAGAGATCGTGGGCAACCGCACGCGCGTTAAGGTTATCAAGAATAAGGTTGCGCCTCCCTTCCGCGAGGCGGTGTTCGATATCATGTACGGCGAGGGCATTTCCCGCTTCGGCGAGCTGCTGGATTTGGCGGTCAACCTTGACCTGGTCAACAAGAGCGGCAGCTGGTTCTCCGTCGGCGACGAGCGTATCGGTCAGGGCCGCGACAATGCCAAGCAGTACATCGCCGACCATCCCGAGCTTGCGGACATGCTGGAGGCCAAGGTGCGCGAGAATCTGGCGCAGCTTCAGAACAGCCGCAAGACCGTGGCGAAGCCTGCCGGTAAGGCGGTAGACGTCTCTGCGGACGACTTCGATGAAGGTTGAGGCCATAGAGGAGACGCGTTCGCCGCAGGGAAAGCTGCGTCTGCGCTTTGACAACGGCACGAGCATGCTGGTTTTTCCCTCGGTGATCACGGAGCTGAACCTCTATCCCGGCGTGGAAATCCCGGATGCCGCAATGGACTCTCTGCGCGACACCTGCGGAGAGGCCTCGGCGCGGGAACGCGCCGTGCGGATCATTTCCGCCGCGCCCGTGTCCAGGCGCGAGCTGCAAAGCCGTCTGGTTCGCAAGGGCGAGACGGAGGAGCATGCGCAGCAGGCGGTGCAGTGGCTGGATGAGCTGCGGCTGCTGGACGACGAGCAGGTCGCTCTGCAGGTCGTCCGCAGCGGCACGGCAAAGGGCTATGGCGCCGCGCGCATTCGCCAGATGCTTTATGAGAAAAAAATCCCCAAGGAGCTTTGGGACGGCGCGCTCGCGGCGCTTCCGCCGCGGGAGGAAGCGATAGATGAATTCCTGCGGCGCCGGTTCTGCGGCGCGAAGCCCGATCAGAAGGAGCTGAAGCGTGCCACGGACGCGCTGCTGCGCCGCGGCCACTCGTGGAGCGACATCCGCAGCGCTTTGGAGCGCTATGCGCCGGAGGAAGAGTTCCCGGAAGAATGAGCAACAGAAAGGAAGAACGAAGCCTATGAGAAATCGGATCGGCATGATCTCACTGGGCTGTGCAAAAAACCAGGTCAACGCGGAGCAGATGCTCTATCTCCTGCGGGAGGCAGGCTATGAGATCCTGCCCGAGGTTGAGAACGCGGATCTGGTCATTATCAATACCTGCGGCTTTATCGACTCTGCCAAGAGCGAGGCAATTGATAATATCCTTGCGATGGGAGAATTGAAAAAGGACGGCTTGATCGGCAAGATCCTTGTGACCGGTTGCCTTTCCCAGCGATACCAGGACGAGATCATACAGGAGCTGCCGGAGGTGGACGGTGTGCTTGGCACGGGCAGCTACGGCGACATCGTGCAGACGGTGCAAAAGCTGCTGGAGGGTCAGACGGTCGCGGAATTCGGCGACATCGACGCCCCGGTCGACGAGGTCGGGCGCATCCTGACCACGCCGGAGTATTACGCCTACCTGAAAATCGCAGAGGGCTGCAACAACCGCTGCGCGTTCTGCGTGATTCCGTATCTGCGCGGTAAGTACCGCAGCCGCACAATGGACGACTGCCTTTATGAGGCGCGGATGCTGGCGGAGGACGGCGTGAAGGAGCTGATCGTCGTTGCGCAGGATACCAGCCGCTACGGTGTGGATCTGTATGGAAGGAAAATGCTGCCGGAGCTGCTGCGCGAGCTGTGCAAGATCGAAAAGCTGCATTGGATCCGCGTGCATTATCTCTATCCCGATGCGATCACCGATGAGCTGATCGACGTTTTCGCAACGGAGCCGAAGCTCGTCAAGTACTTTGATATTCCGATTCAGCATGTCAACGACGCGATTCTCAAGCGGATGAACCGCCGCGGAATGCGTGCTGAGCTTGACGAGCTGTTTGCCAAGCTGCGCACGCGAGTGCCCGGCGCAGTGATCCGCACCAGCCTGATTGCCGGCCTGCCCGGCGAGGGTGAGGCCGAGTTTGAGGAGCTCTGCGACTGGCTGCGTGAGCACAAGCTCGAGCGCGTCGGCGCTTTTGCCTTCTCCCCAGAGGAGGGAACGCCCGCTGCCGCCATGGACTACCCGCCCGAGGAAGTGGCGATGCGCCGTGCGGAGATCATCAACGAGCTGCAATCGCGCGTCATGGACGAATACAATGTGAGCCTCTGCGGAAAAACGCTTGAGGTTCTCTGCGAGGGCTTTGACGGCGAAAAATACTTTGGCAGAACCTATGCTGACTCCCCGGACATTGATGGCAGAGTCGTTTTTACCAGCGAAAAAACAATCAAAACAGGCACCTTCGTCCCGGTGGAAATTACCGGCGTGGCTGACGGCGATCTGACAGGAAGAACAGGAGACGCAACACTATGACAACGGCAACCAAAATCACTCTCATCCGTATTTTCTTGATTCCGGTATTTCTGATCTGCATGTATTTGTCGGAAACGCTTGGCACCGTGATGCAGTATGTGGCGCTGGGCGTGTTTGCCATAGCCAGCCTGACGGATTTGATCGATGGACAGATTGCCCGCTGCTGCAACCAGGTGACGGATCTTGGCAAGTTCCTTGACCCGCTGGCGGATAAGGTACTGGTGATTTCTGCAATGGTCATGTTCTGCGAGTGGGGCAAGTTCCCCGCCTGGGCAGTGATGATCGTGCTGGCACGGGAGTTTGCGGTCAGCGGACTGCGGATGATCGCCGCCGGAAAGGGCCATGTCATCGCGGCCGGCTGGTCCGGCAAGGTCAAGACGGCGGTGACAATGTTCGGCATCTGTCTGATGCTCTTCCTGAACACCTCTGTTTTTGAGGATCTGCTCGGCGTGAGCTTCCTGAATGTGTTTAACTGGGTCGTTGTTGCGGCGATATCTCTGACGACGATTTATTCCGGCGTGGAGTATTTTGTGCAAAATCGCGGCGTCTTTCAGAACTGAGGATTGACACATTCCGTCCGGAATGGTAATATACTGGTATGTATTGAATAGCGCTGAGAACGGGAAGAGTAACCCGCATTTTTGCAGCAGAGAGCGTCCGTCACCGGCTGAAAGCGGACGCGGCAGGATGCGTGTGAAGTGCGCCCGGGAGCGCAGGGGAGACCCCGTTCGCCGCGTTAAGGCGTGAGTGAGAAATCAGAGTGGAACCGCGGTATATGCCGCCTCTGGAAAGTTTTTCCGGAGGCGGCTTTTTCCGTATGGAGGCGAAAAAATGCGGTTAAAAGAAACCATAGAAGCCTATCAGCGCAACGACCCGGCGGCCAGAAGCAAATTTGAGGTTTTCTGGCTTTACAACGGACTGCACGCAGTGATGTATTACCGTGTCGCGCACTGGCTGTTTACCCATCGTATGAAATTTTTCGGGCGCTGGGTCTCGCAGATTGCGAGGCGGCGCACCGGCGTGGAGATTCACCCGGCGGCAAAAATCGGACGGCGGCTTGTGATCGACCACGGTACCGGGATTGTCATCGGTGCGACGGCGGAGATCGGCGACGACTGCCTGCTCTACCAGGGCGTGACGCTCGGCGGCACGGGTGCTGCCAGAGGAAAGCGCCACCCGACGCTGGGAAACAACGTCATGGTCGGCTGCGGCGCAAAGATCCTCGGACCCTTCAAGGTCGGCGACAACGCGCGCATTGCGGCGAATTCCGTCGTGCTCAACGAGGTGCCCGCCTATTCGACGGTTGTCGGCGTACCCGGACGCGTCGTGCGTCTGAACGGGGAGAAGCTAGACCATATTCATACGCCCGATCCCATCCGTGCGGAGCTGGATTATCTGGCCGAGCGCGTAGAAATGCTGGAAAGCAGAGAATCTCCGGAATAAACCTACCGTCTGCCTCTGTTGGTTTACGCAGAGGCGCTCAAAAGAAAGGAAGATGAAAAATGTATCTTTATAATTCTCTGACCCACAAAAAGGAACTGTTTGTTCCCAACGATCCGAAGCTCGTAAAGATGTACACCTGCGGCCCCACGGTCTATCATTTTGCGCATATCGGCAATCTGCGCAGCTATATCATGGAGGACGTGCTGGAAAAGAGCCTGCGCTACCTAGGCTACCCGGTCAAGCGCGTGATGAACATCACGGATGTCGGTCATCTGGCATCCGACGCCGACACCGGCGAGGACAAGATGCTCAAGGGCGCAAAGCGCGAGCACAAGAGCGTCATGGAAATCGCGAAGTTTTATACCGACGCCTTCTTCGCCGACTGCGACAAGCTGAATATCAAGCGCCCGGACGTCGTGGAACCGGCAACGCACTGCATTCCGGAGTATATCCATCTGATTGAAACGCTGCTGGAGAAGGGGTACGCCTATCTTGCGGGCGGAAACGTGTATTTTGACACCTCCAAGCTGGAAAAGTACTATGTCTTCAACGACCACAACGAGGAAGACCTAGAAGTCGGCGTCCGTGAGGGCGTGGAGGAGGACACGAACAAGCGCAATAAAAACGACTTTGTTCTCTGGTTTACAAAGTCCAAATTCGAGGATCAGGCGCTGAAGTGGGATTCTCCCTGGGGTGTCGGCTATCCCGGTTGGCACATCGAGTGCTCCGGCATCAGCATCAAGCATCTTGGCGAATACCTGGATATCCACTGCGGCGGCATCGACAACGCCTTCCCGCACCACACAAATGAAATTGCGCAGTCCGAGGCCTATCTTGGCCATAAATGGTGCAATTACTGGTTCCATGTCCACCACCTGAACACGGAAAGCGGCAAGATGTCCAAGTCCAAGGGAGAGTTTCTGACGGTTTCCCTGCTGGAGGAGAAGGACTATGACCCGATTGTCTACCGGCTTTTCTGCTTGCAAAGCCACTACCGCCGCAACCTCGTCTTTTCCTGGGAAAACCTGGACAATGCGGCGCTGACCTATCAGAAGCTGATTGCAAAGATTGCCGCGCTGAAGCCTGATACGAAGGAGCCTGTAGATGAGGCAGCCCTTGCTGCACTGAAGCAGCGCTTTGAAGCAGCACTGAACGGTGACCTCAATACCTCCCTTGCTGTCACGGCGCTGTATGACGTCTTGAAGGCAAAGACGAATGACGCGACCAAGCTGGCGGCGCTGGCCGATTTCGACCGGGTGCTGGGCCTGAACCTGCTCTCCGCTGCGCAGAAGGAGCGGGATGCGCAGCCGAAGGAGAAAGGCGTTGAGCTGCCTGCGGAGATCGCCGCACTGGTCGAGGCCAGAACGGCGGCCAAGAAGGCAAAAAACTGGGCCGAGGCAGACCGTATCCGCGATGAACTGAAGGCGAAGGGCTATGAACTGATCGATACCCCGCAGGGAGCGGTATGCAAGCGCATCTGAAAGGAGCGTAATATGAAGCTGATGATCCTGGATGGCAACAGTGTCATCAACCGCGCGTTTTACGGCGTCAAGCCGCTGACAACGCGCGAGGGACTCTACACGAACGCCATTTATGGTTTTTTGAATATCCTGCAAAAGGTCACAACGGAGGAGAAGCCGGACGCGCTCTGCGTCGCCTTTGATCTGCACGGGCCGACGTTCCGCCATTTGAAATATGACGGCTATAAGGCGACGCGCCATGCGATGCCGGAGGAGCTTGCCATGCAGATGCCGCTGATGAAGCAGGTGCTGACGGCGATGAATATCCCGATTTATGAGTGCCAGGGCTGGGAAGCGGACGACGTGATCGGCACGGTGAGTGTGAAATGCAGCGAGGCCGGCTGGGACTGCGTGATTCTGACCGGTGACCGCGACAGCTTGCAGCTGGTGAATTCTCATGTGACGGTCAAGCTCGTGCGCTCACAGGGTGGGCAGACGCTCAGCGTCAATTATACGCCGGAGGTGTTCGAGGCGGAGTATGGCTTTGCGCCCGCGCGGCTGGTCGATTTAAAGGCGCTGATGGGTGACAGCTCGGACAACATCCCCGGCGTTGCGGGTGTCGGGCCGAAAACGGCGGGCGATCTGCTGCACAAATTCGGCACGCTCGATGGCGTCTATGACCATCTCAACAGCCCGGAGATCAAGGGAAAACTTCGCGAAAAGCTGGAAAACAGCAAAGATATGGCCTATTTATCCTATGATTTGGCGACGATCCGCTGCAATGCGCCGTTGATAGACTTTGCGCCGGAGAAGAATCTGGTGCAGCCGCCGAAGCGCCGTGAGCTGTATGATCTATTTACCAAGCTGGAATTTCAGAAGCTGATCGACCGCTATCAGCTCCGCGGCGCGGCGCTGGAAGCGCCGGAAACCGCAGAAGAAACGGAAGTATTTACGGCCGAATGCACGGTCGAGGAAGTGGAATCTCTGACACGGGCGAAGGAGCTGCTGGACGGACGCACGGTTTATCTGTCGCTCTCTGAAGCGCTGGATGCCGCCGCGTTCTGTTATGCGGACAGCAACACGATGTATTTGCTCAAGCAGGAGACGCTGGCCGGGGATTACGCAGCCGCGCTGGCGCGGCTGGCCTCTCCGGAGGTTCCCAAAATTGCGCACGACACCAAGCCCCTGATGCGCAGGCTGCTCGAGCATTACCCGGAATGCGGCGGTTTTGTCTTTGACACCGCCGTGGCGGCCTACCTTCTCGATGCAACGCGCGGAAAGTATGAGCTTTCCCGCGTGACGGCGGATTATCTGCACTTCACGCCCGCAACGGAGACGGAATTCCCACAGGAAACGATTTTGGCCATCGAGACATCCTGTGTGGAGGGACTGCATGAAATCTTTGCACAGAAGCTGCGTGAGCAGGGAATGGAGAAGCTCTTCCTTGAGATCGAGCTGCCGCTCTGCGAGGTGCTGGCACGAATGGAAGCGACCGGCGTGCATGTAGACGCACAGGCGCTTTCCGCATTCGGCAAGATGCTTTCTGAGCGCATCGACGGCTGCCAGACATTGATTTTTGACTGTGCAGGTGGAGAATTCAACATCAATTCCACGCGTCAGCTCGGAGAGCTGCTCTTTGAAAAGCTCGGTCTGCCGCCGGTCAAGAAGACGAAAAGTGGCTATTCCACAAATGTGGAGGTGCTGGAAAAGCTGCGGGACAAGCATCCCGTGGTGCAGGCGATCATGGATTACCGCATGCTTACCAAGCTGAAATCCACCTATGCCGACGGTCTGCAAAAAGAGATCGCAGCGGACGGCCGGATTCACACGACCTTTCAGAATCTGGTTACGGCGACCGGCCGCCTGTCTTCAACCGAGCCGAATCTGCAAAACATTCCGGTGCGAACGGAGCTTGGCAGCGAGATTCGAAAGATGTTTGTGCCGCGGCCGGGCTGGGTCTTTGTCGATGCGGACTACAGCCAGATCGAGCTGCGCGTCCTGGCGCACATTGCGCATGACAAGCGGATGCAGGAGGCATTCCAAAGCGGCGAGGATTTCCACACCGTCACGGCCTCGCAGGTGTTCGGGGTGCCGATTGATGCGGTGACGCCGCTGATGCGCCGCCATGCCAAGGCGGTCAACTTCGGCATTGTGTATGGCATTTCTGAGTTCTCCCTTGCGCAGGACATCGGCGTTTCGCGCTATGAGGCCAAGGCGTATATCGACAGCTACCTGGAAAAATACCACGGCGTGCGGGAATATATGCACAATATCGTCGAGACGGCGCGGGAGCAGGGCTATGTGGAGACGATTTTCCACCGCCGCCGCGCGATTCCGGAAATCAAGAGCAGCAACTTCAATGTCCGCTCCGGCGCGGAGCGCATCGCGCTCAACACGCCGGTGCAGGGCAGCGCGGCAGACATCATCAAGCTGGCGATGGTGCGCGTTCACGCGGCGCTGGAGGAAGAGGGCTTGCAGGCGCAGCTTGTTCTGCAGGTGCACGACGAGCTGATTGTGGAATGTCCGGCCTTTGAGGCGATGCGCGTGATGCAGATTGTCACGGAGCAGATGGAGCACGCCGTGCAGCTCGAGGTTCCGCTGGTGGCGGAGGCAAAAATGGGAGAAAGCTGGTATGCGGCGAAATGACGGAGATCATGCCAATGGCGGAGCGGCATCTTGATGCCATTGCGGCGCTGGAGAAGCAGTGCTTTTCCGACCCGTGGAGCCGGGCGTCCGTTGCTGCCGAATTGAGCAGCGAGTGGAGCTTCTGGCTTGTCGCCGAGGAGGACGGCACGCTTGCCGGGTACGTCGGCTCGCAGCTGGTGCCGCCGGAGGCGGATATGATGAATCTGGCTGTCGCGCCGGAACGGCGGCGTGAAGGCATCGGACAGAGGCTGCTTGACACGCTGTGTACCGAACTGCGCGCGCGGGGAATTACTTCACTTGCACTTGAAGTACGTGTGTCAAACACCGCAGCGCGTGCGCTGTACGAAAAGAACGGATTTGCGCTGGCCGGTTGCAGAAAGAAATATTATGTCAACCCGATTGAGGACGCGCTCATCCTCAGAAAGGAACTGTAACATGCTGATACTATCGGTGGAATCCTCCTGCGACGAGACGGCCGTTGCGCTGGTTCGCGATGGGCGGGAGGTCCTGACGGACTGCATTGCCTCGCAGGTGCCGCTGCACCGCCTCTATGGCGGCGTGGTGCCGGAGATTGCCTCGCGGAAGCATATCGAGGCGATTTACGGTCTGGCAGAGCAGGCACTTGCGAATGCTAATGTGACGAGAGACGAAATTGACGCAATCGCCGTGACCTATGCGCCCGGCCTGATCGGAGCGCTGCTCGTCGGAGTGAATTTTGCGAAAGCGGCGGCGCTTTCTTTGGGCGTGCCACTCGTGCCCGTGCACCATATCCGCGGGCACATTGCGGCAAACTATCTGGCCTATCCCGACCTAGAGCCGCCCTTTCTCTGCCTTGTCGTTTCCGGTGGGCACACGATGCTTGTCGATGTGCAGGACTACACCAAAATGGAGATTCTGGGCGGAACGCGTGACGATGCGGCCGGAGAATGCTTTGATAAGGTCGCCAGGATGCTGAATATGCCCTATCCGGGCGGCGCGGCCCTGGATAAAGCCGCGCAAAGCGGCGTTGAAACGCGCTATGCGCTGCCGCGAACAAAGCTTTCCGGCAATCCGCTGGACATGTCCTTTTCCGGGCTGAAGACAGCGGCGGTGAACTTGATTCACAATGCCAACCAGAAGGGGCAGGAAATCTGCGTTGCGGATTTGTGTGCGTCTTTCTCTGCGGCGGTCAGCGAAATGCTGATTCCCCGCGCGATGCGGGCACTGGAATTGACCGGCAGAAAGACGCTCGCTGTCGCCGGTGGCGTCGCGGCGAACAGCAGAATTCGTGCGGATTTGACGCGTGAAACGAAGAAACGCGGCGTCCGTCTCTGCATGCCGCCGCTCAGCCTCTGCGGAGACAATGCGGCGATGATCGGTGCACAGGGCTACTATGAATTCCTGAGCGGAAACATTGCCGACCAGACGCTCAATGCCTATGCGACCAAATCCATGGAGGGCGAAACGCTTTAAGAACAAATGCAGGATGCACGGGAGCATCCTGCATTTTTCTATGCAATTTTAAACTTCGTGAATCTGACGGCAAATTAGAATTATGTAAACAAAGTGATGGCTGTGCATGTGCATAACTCATTTGCGAAGCTTTGGAGAAAGGGTCGAAATTTGCTGAATCGGGAACTTTCTTCCGCAATACCTGTTCACAACCCTGTGCAGAATGTTTATAACTTTTGTCAGCAAATCGAAAAATTATGGTTATTGTAAACTTGGACACAAAACGGTAACATTCTGTTTCCATTTGCGCGGCGGGAAAACAGCAAGTATGCCTTCAAAATAATTACAGCACCATGGATTACCATGGTGCTGTTTGCATGAACTACAGGTCGCAGTTGTTGACGGTGCGGGGGAAGGGGATGACGTCGCGGATGTTGCCCATGCCGGTCAGATACATCACGCAGCGCTCAAAGCCGAGACCAAAGCCGGCGTGACGTGCGGAGCCATACTTGCGCAGATCGAGGTAGAAGCCATAGTCCTCTTCCTTCAGCCCAAGCTCCTTCATGCGCGCCAGAAGCGTTTCATAGTTGTCCTCACGCTGGCTGCCGCCGATGATCTCGCCGATGCCGGGCACCAGGCAATCCATTGCGGCGACGGTCTTTCCGTCCGGGTTCAGCTTCATATAGAACGCCTTGATCTCCTTCGGGTAGTCCGTGACGAAGACCGGGCGCTTGAAGACGACCTCGGTCAGGTAGCGCTCGTGCTCGGTTTGCAGGTCGCTGCCCCAGTGGACGGGGTAGTCGAAGCTGTCGTTGTGCGGCTCGAGAAGCGCGATGGCTTCCGTGTAGGTGACGTGGCCGAAATCGGAGGTCAGCACATGGTGCAGACGATCCAGCAGCTCCTTGTCCACAAACTGGTTGAAGAAGGCCATTTCCTCCGGCGCGTTTTCCAAAACGTAGGAAATGATGTATTTGATCATGTCCTCGGCCAGGTGCATGTCGTCCTTCAGGTCGGCGAAGGCGATTTCCGGCTCGATCATCCAGAACTCAGCGGCGTGGCGCGTGGTGTTGGAGTTCTCCGCACGGAAGGTGGGGCCGAAGGTGTAGATGTTGCGGAAGGCCATGGCGTAGGTTTCGCCGTTGAGCTGGCCGGAAACGGTCAGGTTGGTCGGCTTGTTGAAGAAATCCTTGGAATAGTCGACGCTGCCGTCCTCCTTGCGGGGAACGTTGTTCAAATCCAGCGTGGTGACCTGGAACATTTCGCCTGCGCCCTCACAGTCGGAGCCGGTGATGAGCGGTGTGTGGACATAGACAAAGCCGCGCTCCTGGAAGAATTTATGAATGGCAAACGCGGCAAGGCTGCGGACGCGGAAAACGGCCTGGAAGGTGTTCGTGCGCGGGCGCAGATGCGTCATGGTGCGCAGATATTCCAGCGTGTGGCGCTTTTTTTGCAGGGGGTAGTCCGGCGTAGAGGCGCCCTCCACGGTGACCTCCTCCGCCTGAAGCTCAAAGGGCTGCTTTGCCTCAGGGGTTTCCACCAACGTGCCGCGGACGATCAGCGCCGCACCGACGTTCATTTTGGAAACCTCGGCGAAGTTCGTCAGGGTATCGTGATAGACCACCTGAAGCGTGTTGAAGTAGGTGCCGTCGCTCAGGACGATGAAGCCGAAGGCCTTGGAGGCGCGGACGGAGCGCACCCAGCCGCCGACCTCGATGGTCTTGCCGGCGTAGTCCTTCGTGTTTTTGAAAAGCTCGCGTATAGTAATCAGTTCCATGGTTTTTCCTCTCTTATAACAGCATGACGCCTGCCTGCTTGCAGGCGGAAATGGTTTCTTTGTCCCAAACGCTGGACTGAACCTCGCCAATGTGGGCGCAGCCGATGAGCAGCATACAGAGCCGGGACTGGCCGATTCCGCCGCCGATGGTCAAAGGCAGCTCGTTTGCCAGCAGCGCCTTGTGGAATGGAAGGGTGCGGCGATCGTCACAGCCGGAAATGGCAAGCTGACGGTCAAGTGATTCGGCATCCACGCGGATGCCCATGGACGAAACCTCAAAGGCGCGGCCGAGGGTTTCGTTCCAGAAGAGAATGTCGCCGTTGAGAGCCCAGTCGTCATAGTCCGGCGAGCGGCCGTCGTGCGGCTTGCCGGAGCGCAGTGCACCGCCGATCTGCATCAGGAACACGGCCTTGCCCGGATGTGCGCGGAGGTAGGCGGTTTCACGTTCGGAGGAGGAAAGACCGGGGTAGAGATCCTCCAGCTCCTGCGTTTTTACGAACAGAACCTCACGCGGAAGGTCGACGGAAAGCTGAGGGAATTCAATTTTCAGCGTTTCATTTGTGACATAAATCGCATTGACAATGTGCTGCACGGTCTGGCAGAGATACGCCTCTGTTCGCTGCTCACGTGTGATGACCTTTTCCCAGTCCCATTGATCGACATAGACGGAATGCAGATTGTCTACGATTTCGTCGCGCCGGATGGCGTTCATGTCCGTGACAAGCCCCTTGCCGGGACGGAAGCCATAACGCGCAAGCGCATAGCGCTTCCATTTGGCAAGCGAATGCACGACCTGTGCCTCAACGCCGACGTCGGGGACGTCGAAAGAGACGGGGCGCTCATAGCCATTGAGATTGTCATTCAGGCCGGATGCTCCTTCTACAAACAGTGGGGCCGACACGCGCATCAGATTCAGTGCGTGGCACAGATTCTTCTGGAAATTGTGCTTGATGAACTCGATCGCGCATTGCGTTTCGTACACGCTCAGTGGGCTCGAGTATCCATCGGGAATGCGGCAGTTACTCATTTCAACGTCCTCCTTATTCAGAATTTCTATCTATTATACTCTGAAAAAGGGCGGATTACAATCGTTTCTTTGAAGAAATTCCGCTGATTCTGGGACTTTTTTGAAAAACGAAATTGGGCAGATAAACAAAAGTCCACAATGGGCGAACAGAAAAACCTCCCGCAGGCTCAGCTGCGGGAGGTTCCATACATAAGAGTATAAGCGTATTAGAATCAGAACAGATAGCTGTACTTTTCCTTGACGGTCAGGATGAACAGCTCGATGTCCTTCGGCAGGTCGTTTGCAGCATCCAGAGCGTAGTCCTTTGTCTCACAAAGGCGGACGCGAACCTTGCCGTCCGCGAGGAAGCAGAAGCCGCGGTTCTTGGAGTCCTCCATGTCGTGCTCCGTCTGGAAGAGCGTAAACTTGTCCTTGCAGGGCTGGGACGCATAGGGGCAGAAGGAGGTGCAGTTGCCACATTCGTTGCACATTTTGTCCACGTGCAGGATCTGCGTGCGGCCGTCGGCAAAGCGGATGACGATATTCGCACGGTTCGGGCAGACATCGGCGCAGTTCTGGCAGACGGTGTTGCAGTCCAGGCAGCGGTTGCCTTCGCAGCCGGCGTCGCAGGCCATGACAAGCGTGCCCTTCTTTGCGACGGCTTCGGCGGCAGTGGGGTAGGCCTCTGCCGGGATTTCATAGGTGTGCGCCTCGCCGATGACGGCTTCCGCAAAGCGAGCGGCGTCGGCTATGCCTTCGACGACGGTTGCGGGGCCACGGGCTGCGTCGCCTGCGGCGTAGACGTTATCCAGGTTCGTCCGGAAGGCCGGGCGCTTCTTCACGTTCAGCTCGATGCCGTTGGCGGTGAAGAGGGTGTCGTCCACCTGCTCACCGACGGCGGAGATCACGAGGTCGCAGGGAATTTCGACCGTTTCACCGGTGGGAACGGGGCTTCTGCGGCCGGAGGCATCCGGCTCGCCGAGCTTCATCTTATTGCAGATCAGCTTGCCGTCCTTCTGGGCAACAGGCGCGACCAGCTCAAGGAACTCCACGCCGTCGGCAATGGCCAGCTCCAGCTCTTCGGCGTCGGCGGGCATGTACTTCTTGGTACGGCGGTAGACCAGCGTCGAGGATTTTGCTCCTGCACGCTTGGCGACACGTGCCGCGTCCATGGCGGTGTTGCCGCCGCCGACGACAGCGACGTGACCCAGCTCGCCGCCCTTACCGGCCTTCATTTCCTCCAGCCAGCCGATGACGCCGCGGACGTTGCCCTCGATGTCCAGCTTGCCGGGCTTCCATGCGCCGACTGCGTAGAGAATGTGCGTGTAGCCCTGCTGCTTCAGCTCTTCGACGGAGGGAGCCTCGGTGTTGAGCTTGACCTCTGCGCCATAGGCGAGCATCAGAGCGACATCCTTGCCGATGGCCTCTTCGGAGATGCGGAATTCGGGGATGACGTGGCGAACGATGCCGCCGAGCGCACCGGTGCGCTCAAAGATGGTGCAGGCGATGCCCGCACGGCCGAGGAAGTAGGCTGCGGCGATGCCGGTCGGGCCGCCGCCGATGATGGCGGCCTTCTTGCCAGCAACGGGAGCGGGACGCTCGATGGAGGACATCAGCGCCTCATAGCCGCGCTCTGCCGCAATCAGCTTGGTCGCGCGAATCTGTACGGCCTCGTCATAGAAATTGCGGTTGCACTTGCCCATGCAGCGGTGGGCGCAGATGGTGCCGGTGATGAAGGGCAGGGGGTTCTTCTCGGTGATGAGCTTGAGAGCTTCGTTGTAGAGGCCCTTTCTGCACAGCTCAATGTATTCGGGGATGTCCTGCGCAATGGGGCAGCCGCCCTTGCAGGGCGCCATGTAGCAGTCTACCAGCGGGACCTGCTCGTCGTTCTTGCGGGAGGGCAGGGGCTTGACGGGCTTGACATGGTGATAATCGGTGCGGCAGGCGCGGCTCATTTCGGCAATGGCTTCGGTGTCCGTGCCGGAAAAGGGTTTGAATTCCATGCCCTCGACCTTTTTTGCCATCTGCACGAGGCGGTTATAGCCGCCCGGCTTGAGAATGGTCGTCGCGACGGTGATCGGCCAGATGCCAGCGGCAAAGAGCTTATCGCAGTTGAAGTATTCCGCGCCGCCTGCGAAGGAAATCTTCATCTTTCCGCCGAACTGCGTGGAGATGCGGCGACACATTTCGATGGTCAGGGGGAAGAGAGAACGGCCGGACATGTACATTTCGTCGTTCGGCAGCTCGCCGCGGGTGGTGTCTACGGGGAAGGTGTTCGACAGCTTCAGGCCGAACTCCAGCCCGTTCTGATCCGCCAGAGCCTGAAGACGCTCGAACATCGGGACGGCGTCCTTCCACTGCAGATCCTCGTTGAAATGGTGCTCGTCGAAGACGATGTAGTCATAACCCATGGAGTCGAGGATGCTGCGCGCGTCGTGGTAGCCGAGGATGGTCGGGTTGCACTTGACGAAGGTATTGACCTTCTTCTCGGTGATGAGATAGGAGGCAATGCGCTCAATCTCATCGGGCGGGCAGCCGTGCAGCGTGGAAAGTGTGACGCTGCGGGAGACGCGCGGGGAGATGGCTGCGATGAAGTCCTTTTCCTCGGGGAAAAGCTCGGTCAGAACAGCCTTGCACTCGGCAAAGATGGGCGTGGCGGAGGCGTCCTTCATGGACTCGATATAATGGTCGATCTTCTCGCCCTTGATGCCCTCGAGATCGTAGCCGACGGACATGTTGAACACGAAGCCGTCCGGATCACCGTAGCCCCAGACCTTGGCCATGACCTTCAGAGCGCACCATGCCTTGATGTACTCGTCCAGCGCCTGGCGAACCTCCAGCTCAGTGGACCATTCCTGGTTGTAGCCTTCGTCGTCTGCGAGAATGCAGGGACGCGGCACGCAGCCGGCCAGATCCTCGCCGTCCATCTTCTGGACGGTCTTGACCTCGAAGAAGCGCGCGCCCGCAACATAGGAGGCGATGATGTTCTGCGCAAGCTGGCTGTTGGGGCCGGCAGCGGGGCCGAAGGGCGTTTCGATCTTTTCGCCGAAGATGGGGAGCGTCTTGCTGGAGTCGGCGGTGTAGGACTGATGGATGCCGAAAATCTCGCCGCAATTGGCGCGCTCGGTAACGATCCAGCGCATCAGATCCTTAAAGGGGATGGGATACATTCTTTCAGACATGAGAAAACCTCCTGTGTTTCATTTTGGCTGCCAGACATGCAGGCAGATCAGTGCAAGCGTGGACAAAATCAGCAGGGGAAGACCTTCCAGCGCGGCATAAGCCACCTCAATGGGCATCCAGTGAGAGGCGCCGCGGAGCATATGCAGGAAGGTGAACAGCAGATCGAGCAGAATTGCCGCCGACAGCGGGTAGATCACCAGGCTGCGGCCGGGCGTTTCCTTCCCGGCGCAGAGCAGACCCCAGCCGGCGACGGGTACGGCAAAGAGCAGCAGCAGCGGGATGCGCAGGTGCATCTGCACGAGCGTCTCCAGAGAAATGAGCGGCCGCAGATAGCCGCGCAGGCCGATAAACAGTGCGGGGTAGAAAAGGTCGATCAGCTCTGCGGCGAGCGTATAGACGAGCAGTGCCAGCAGAGCGGCCTGTGCCAGACGGCGCTTTCTGCGGCGCCGTTTGGCACGCTCGGAGTGCGCAGGGGTCATTTCAGCACTCCCCGTCAGCGTTGTAGCAGCAGTGGTTCAGGTCGCCCCAGAGCTTTTTGGATTCCTCGAGAATGTGTGCATTCTCGGCTTCCTCGTCGATGCCGATGAGCTCACGATCCTTCATCAGGAGCTTGCCGTTGGCAATCGTGGTCTGGCACTGGCGGCCGGTCATGCCGAAGATGATGTGGCCGTCGATATTGGCGTCGGAGAAGGGGGTGAAGGGCTTGTAGTCCATGACGATGACGTCCGCGGCAGCGCCGGCCTTCAGAACGCCAAGCTCGTCCGGGAAGTACTTCGCGCCGATCTTCGCATTGTTTTTAAAGAGCATGTCTGTGACCTCACACCAGCCGACATTCGGCAGGCAGGCGTTCTGTCGCTGGGCGCACAGGGCGACCTTGATGGATTCGAGCATGTCGTTGGTGTAGGCGTCGGTGCCCATGCCGAGGAGCACGCCCGCCTTGTACAGCGGCAGCACCGGGCAGGTGCCGACGGCGTTGCCCATGTTGGATTCGGGGTTATTGACGACCATGGTGCCGGTGCTCTTGATGATCTCGATTTCGGCGGAGTTGACATGGATGCAGTGGCCGAGAATGGTCTTTTCACCCAGAATACCGTGATCCTGCAAGCGCTGCACCGGGCGGCGGCCGTAGTTTTGCAGAGAGTCATACACGTCATTCATGCCTTCGGAGACGTGGATGTGATAGCCGGTGCGGCTGTTGTTGGCCTCGACCATGCGGTCAAAGGTCTTGTCGGAGATGGTGAAAAGGGCATGGCCGCCGAACATCGCCGCGAGCATGGGATCCTTGCGCTGCTCACACTCGGTGATGAAGTCGGCGTTTTCCTGGATGGCCTGGAGGCACTTTTCCTCGCCGTCACGGTCGGAGACCTCGTAGCACAGGCAGGAGCGGATGCCGAACTTTTTGGCAGACTCGGCAATGGTGTGCAGGCTGCCGGGAATTTCGCCATAGGAGGCATGGTGGTCAAAAATGGTGGTCACGCCCTGCTTGATGCAGTCGATGTACAGCGCGTCAGCCGAGGCGCGGGTGCCGCCCATCATGAGCTTGCGGTCGATGGCCCACCACGTTCCGTCCAGCACCTCATAGAAGTTCGTGGGATTGTTGCCCTTGATGGAAAGGCCGCGCGCCAGAGCGGAATAGATATGCGTATGCGCATTGATAAACGCGGGCATGATCACGCCGCCCTTTGCGTCGATGAACTCGGCATCGGGATACTTTGCCTTCAGATCGGCGGTTTTGCCGATTTCTTTGATCTTCGTGCCTTCGATGACGACGCCGCCGTCGGGCAGATAGCCGCATGCGGGGTCACGGGTGATGAGTTTGCCGTTTGCGAGAATGTACATGACGTTGACCTCCTTAGAATAAAAACAAAATGGGGATGCAGAACCCAAAAGTTCAACATCTCCACTCAAGATACCCTGAGTGATAGTTGGAAGCCCGTGCGCGCAGCACTTCGTTACAGCTATCAATCTTTGATTGTGCCTCTATTATACAAAAAAAGTCTTGCGCATGCAAGACTTTTTTGTTTGCGAAAACTAACAAACTTGTCCGTTGGTTTTTGAGCAGAATGTCGAAAGGGAGGAATGCCGTTCGGGGATGACGAATTGCGGCGCTTACGACCAGCCAATGGCATACCAGCGATTCTCCGACCTGATTACGCGAACCTCCCTAACGGCGCTGCTTTCTTCTGATTTGCTGTAATCATAGTATTTTGCGTAAACCGTTACAATCCGGGCTTCTTCCAGCGAAAAATCGTGCTTATCATAGAATTCCTGCTTATCTTCCTCACTCAGCGGAATTGAGGCGAAACCATCGGTATGAATCTCTGTGACCTGTAGCTCGTGGTCTTCTCCGTCAACATGGAAGGAACTCAGAAATTCATCCAAAGCACTTGGAGGCACGCACTCTGAAAAGCGTTCGGGGTCGTTTTCAATGCAGGCCTCCATGAATTGCATTGCAACTTCTTCTGCCGTCATTGTGTTCTGCTCCGGTTCGGTTTCCGGCGCTGCCGTTGTGCGTGGTTCCGTTTTTTCCGGGCGCTTCGGAGCAGTCGTATGCGCCGGCAGGACGACGCTGGCGCAGCCGCTCAGCAGAGATAATATGCATAGAAGTGCAAGGGTAACTGCGAATCTTCGTTTCATTATGTGTTCCTCTTATGAAATATACCAAAATGGGATATTTTCATTATACCAATATGGGATAA
Organism: uncultured Oscillospiraceae bacterium; assembly: GCA_934622035.1. GTDB lineage: Bacteria > Bacillota > Clostridia > Oscillospirales > Oscillospiraceae > JAZOXB01. The sequence goes on along the minus strand of CAKTVG010000003.1, from coordinate 25,227 downwards.
TTTTGTCAATAGGAGGAAGACCATGAGATTAAAGGAATTAAGAGCAAAGCGCGGTATTTCGCAGCTCAAGCTGGCGATGGACCTCGGCTTAAGCCAGAACACCGTCAGCCGCTACGAGACCGGCGAGCGAGAAGCAGATTATCATACGCTGATCCTGCTGGCGGATTATTTTAACGTGTCCATCGATTATCTTCTGGAACGGACGGACGAGCCGCGGATAAACCGATGATTTCCGGCTTTACTTTATGCGCCGCATCCGATAAAATAAAGAGAAAAGGGGGATGCGTATGGACGTTTCTATCGTGCGCTGCGCGGATTATGCCGCGCAGACCTGCGAGCATGCGCTGCGGCAGGCGCTTGCGCCCTTCGGCGGCCTGGAGTGGGTGCAGCCGGGGATGCGCGTGGTCATTAAGGCGAATCTTGTTTCGGCAATGAAGCCGGAAATGGCAGCGACGACGCATCCGGCGCTGCTGGCGGCGCTGACGCGCATGCTTCGCGAGCGGGGCGCGCAGGTTGTCATCGGCGACAGTCCCGGCGGAACCTATGCCGCGCCGCATCTGAATGCGGTTTACCGCACCTGCGGCCTTGCGGAGGCCGAGGCGGCGGGCGCTGAGCTGAACCGCGATTTTTCGCAGATCGAGGCGTGTCTGCCGGAGGCAAAGGCTGCAAAGCAGATCATCTACACCGGCTATCTGGAAAAAGCGGATGCCATTATCAGCTTCTGTAAGCTGAAAAGCCACGGTATGCTGTCGCTTTCGGCGGCGACGAAGAATCTCTTCGGGGCCATTCCGGGGACCATCAAGCCGGAGTATCACTATCGCTACCCGGATCCGATGGATTTTGCCAATATGCTGATCGATCTGAATGAATTCTTTGCGCCGCGGCTCTACCTTGTGGACGCGGTGGAGGCAATGGAGGGCAACGGCCCGTCGGCCGGTACGCCCAAATATATGGGCGCGCTGCTTGCGGGAACAAATCCGCATAAAATCGACCTGCTGTGTGCAAGCCTGATCGGATTGGAGGCAAAAAACGTTCCCACGCTGCGCGCGGCGCAGGAGCGCGGCCTGACGCCGGAAAGCGCTGACGCACTGGAAATCTCCGGCGATGCGGCGGCCTTTGCCTGCCGGGACTTCGTGACGGTGCAGCGGGGCACGGGAACGGACTTCGGCGCGCAGAAGGGCAAGCTCTTCGGCACGCTGGCGGGCGGCATTCTGCGGGCGCGTCCCGGCCTGAAGCGGGAAGCATGCGTTGGCTGCGGCGTCTGCCGCGATATCTGCCCGGCGCATGCCATTGTGATCGCACAGGGCAAGGCGAAAATCGACCGAAAAGCCTGCATCCGCTGCTTCTGCTGCCAGGAATTCTGCCCGAAGGGGGCCATGCAGGTGCACCGCACGTGGATTGCCCGCATCGCGGGAAAACTGTGAATGAAAGAAATTACAGCCGGTGAGAATGAAATTCCTCACCGGCTGTCGGTTATTTATTCAGATAGTCGTTGCAGACGGCCCTTGCCTGCTCTGCGACAACGGGTTCGTCAATCGTGACGAGGTGCCCGTTTTCCACGGTGATTCTGCCGTTGACCACGGTGTAGTCCACCGGGGCGCGCAGACCGACCGTGCCGAAAACGTTGGCGGGGTCGTAGGCCGCGCCGACCAGCTCCAAGCGCCGGTCATCCACCAGGAAGAGGTCGGCGCACTTGCCGACTTCGACGGAGCCGATGTCCGTCCGGCCGAGCAGGGCGGCGGAGCCGCGCGTCGCCATTTTCAGGATATCATAGCCGCTGGGTGCCTTTTTGGAGGAGTTCAGGCGATGCAGCAGGTAGCAGATGCGAATTTCCTCCAGAAGATCGGAGCCGTCCTGTGAGGCCGATCCGTCGACGGCGAGGCCGACGGGAACGCCCAGTGCCAGCATTTCCGGAATCCGTGCGATGCCGGAGGAGAGCTTCATGTTGGAAACGGGGCAGTGGGCGATGCCGGTGCCGGTATCGGCAAGGCGGCGCAGCTCGGCGTCGTTGAAATGAATGCCGTGCGCGAACCAGACGTCCGGGCCGATCCAGCCGAGGCTTTCCATATATTCCAGCGGGCGCATATTGCAGCGGGCGAGGGTGTAGTTCTCCTCGTCCTTTGTTTCGCACAGATGCGTATGCAGGCGGACGTGATACTGCCGCGCGAGCAGCGCCGACTGCCGCAGCAGCTCCGCGGAGACGGAGAAGGGGGAGCAGGGCGCAAGCGCAATCTGGCGCATGGAGCCGAAGGAGGGATCGTGATAGGCCTCGATCAGGCGGGCGCTGTCCTTCATAATCTCGTCCACGCTCTGCACGACGCTGTCCGGCGGCAGTCCGCCGTCCTTGACCGACAGATCCATGCTGCCGCGCGAGGCAACCATGCGCATGCCAAGCTCTCCGGCGGCCTCCAGCTGTGTACCAATCAGGTCGCCGCTTCCGGCGGGGAAGACATAGTGATGGTCAAAGCAGGTGGTGCAGCCGTTTTTCATCAGCTCGCCCATGCCCGTCAGCGAGGAATAGCGCACGACGGTCTCGTCGAGATTTTTCCAGATTTCATAGAGCGTTTTCAGCCAGTCGAACAGCTCCATATTCTGCACCTGCGGCAGATTGCGCGAAAACTGCTGATACAGGTGGTGGTGCGTATTGATGAGGCCGGGATAGCACAGCAGATGCGAGGCGTCGATTTCTCGGCTGGCACGCTGCGGCAGCGCGGGGCCGATGGCGGCAATCCTGCCGTTTTCGCAGAAAAGATCGACGCCGCGAAGTGTTTCATCACGGTCGTTGCAGGTGATAAGGCTCTGCAAATTGCGGAACATCAGGGTTGACATTGCAGCTTCCTCCCGAATAAGTGTCGAAGCATGTTGTTTCCCGTCCAGTCAAGTCGGAATTATTAAAAACGGAGAATTGCGTGTTAGTATAGTGACACCAGCTTATGTGAGGTGTTGAGAAAATGAAAAAGAATACCAGCATGGCAATCCAACGGATCAGCGGACACCGCGGAAAGAGCTGCTATTACGTCCTGACGCTGGCTGTGACCGTAGCAGAGCGCTGCATGCCCTCGGAGCCGCAAATGAAAGTCATCTGCTCGGAGACGGCACGCCTGTGCGGCAAGAATACCGCCGCAGTGTGGAAGGCGCTTTCCCGCGCGATCGATGATATCTGGCTGTATGGCGACCGCGAGGAGCTGAGCAGGACGCTTGGCTATCTGCCGCGGGAGAAGCCGTCGCCGCGCGACTTTGTGCTGTCGTTGGCCTGCCGGCTCTGGTGCGGGATGGGAGAGTGATTACTCGTCCAGCGAGCTCTCGGCTTCCTTCAGCTCCTCGGCGGAGGCGTCGAACACGCTCTTTGCCTCGGTGAAGAGCTGATGCAGGCGCGAAAAGTTGGAGTCAAAGGCTTCCGTCATTTCGTCGAATTCGGCGCGCCCGGCGCACAGGCGGTCGTTGGCCTTGGCAAACACATCCTTCAAAAGACGCGTGGTCGCCTCGGCGCGTTCGCGGGCCTTGCGCTCCACTTGCTCTGCGCGGCGGTAGGCGGCAAGCTCACTGTCCTCCTGCGGCTGTGGGGCAGCGGCGGGCTGGGACGGGGCTGCCGCCCTCTCGGCTTCGAGTGCAGCGGCCTTTTCCTGAAGCACGGCGAGCTCTTTTTTGAGCGACTCTGCTTCGCGGGTGAGCTGCTCGTTTTCCTCACGCAGCGCGCGCAGCTCTTTTTCGTGCGCGCCGTTTATTTTTTGAATATACTGTACCACATCCGTGCGGTTGAAGCCGTGCAGCGCCGTGCGGAAGGTATCGGTAGATGCAGACATAGGAGTTTCCTCACATTCCCGGAGCTCGCCGGAAAACGGCGAAAATCCGTATTTTTCTTCATTATAGCATGCGTTTGCGGGAAAAACAACTCCGCACGCCGTTTTCTTTTGGACATGAATGCCTGCGGCGGGGCATAGGCTCTTGCGGAAGAGCTTTTGAAAACGGGGGAATGTGACATGCTGGAGCGGATCGGTGCGGCTGTCTGGGGCTGGCAGACGATGGCGCTGTTTGTAGGGACGGGTCTGCTGTTTACACTGCGTCTGCGGGGTGTGCAGGTGCGCAGGCTTGGCCGGGCGCTGAGAAGCATCTTTGCAGAAAGCGGCGCAGAGAGCGGCATTTCCTCCTTCGCTGCGCTGTGTACCTCTCTGGCTGCGACCATAGGGACGGGGAACATCGTCGGCGTGGCAACGGCAATGCATCTTGGCGGGCCGGGTGCGCTTTTCTGGATGCTGGCGGCTGCGCTTCTGGGCATGGCAACCCAGTATGCCGAAGGGTATCTCTCCGTGCGCTACCGGATCCGGCAGGGGGGACGCTGGCTGGGCGGGCCGTTTTTGTACATCGAGCGCGGACTGGGGAAAAAATGGAAATGGCTGGCGGTACTGTTTGCAGCGACCGGCGTAGCGGTGGGCATCCTCGGCGTCGGCACGGTGACGCAGGTCAACAGCATCACCTCCGCGGTGGAAAACTTCTTTGACGCGCAGCACGCGCACACGGCATTCACGCTTTTGGGCCGTGCCTATTCCTGGGCGGCGGTCATCAGCGGCGCATTGGTGACGTTGGCGGCGGGGCTGGTGCTGCTCGGCGGCGTGAAGCGCATTGCGGGCTTCTGCGAGATGCTGGTACCGCTGATGTCCGCGACCTATGTCCTGCTTTCGGTGCTGATTCTGGTGCGCTTTGCCGGAAGAATTCCGGCGGCGGGCGGCCTGATCGTGCGCAGCGCCTTCTCGCCAAAGGCGGCGCTGGGCGCGGCGGCGGGGATTACGCTGAAAGGTGCGCTGCGCATGGGCATCGGCCGGGGCGTCTTTACCAACGAGGCGGGGCTGGGCACAACGCCCATTGCCGCGGCGGCGGCACGCTCCGGCGACCCCGTGCGGCAGGGGCTTGTGGCGATGACGGGGACGTTTATCGACACCCTTGTGATCTGCACGATAACGGGCCTGTGCCTGACGGTCACGGGCGCCTGGGCACGGCCGGGGCTGGAGGGCGTGCAGATTACGGACTGGGCATGGCGGACGGCGCTGCCGTGGAGCGAAGCCTTTTCCTCCTTCTGCCTGATGCTCTGCCTGTGCTTTTTTGCATTTTCGACCATTGTCGGCTGGAGCTTTTATGCAGAGCAGTGCCTGAATTATCTGACCGGCGGACGCGAAAGTGCCGTGCGGCTTTACCGCTTTGCGTATCTTTTGGCGGTGGCAATCGGGCCGTATCTGTCGGTACGCGCGGCGTGGGAAATGGCCGATATTCTCAACGCGCTGATGGCGCTTCCGAACCTGACGGCGCTGCTGCTCCTGCGAAGGCAGGTGACAACCGGTAACGGAAGTCTTACAAAGGTGATGGAAAAATAACAAATTTTATGTAAATTTGTTGTTGCTTTTCCGCGGAGAATTTGCTATCTTGTTTAAAGAGTACTTTGAGTGAGGTTTGCATCCGTGGAGTTTTCCAGCCTGTTTTTTATATATGTCTTTTTGCCGCTGACGGCGGCCATTTATTTCCTGATTCCGGGAATTCGAAGAAAAAATGTGGTATTGATCGCCGCCAGCCTGTTTTTCTATGCGGTGGGGCAGCCGTTTTACCTGCTCCTGCTGCTGGGGCTTTCTTATGTCAACTACGTGTTCGGCGGACAGCTTCGGCAGGGCGGCAGGGGACTGCTGATCGGCGCGGTTGCGGTGAATCTGCTGGCGCTGGGACTGTTCAAATATCTGGACTTTTTCCTCGGAATGTTTGGCGTTCAGGTGGAGGGCGGGTTGCTGCTGTCGGCGCTGCGTTCTCTGACGGAGGGGCTGAACTCCCTTCTGGGAACCTCTCTTCAGGCACCGAAGACGGCGCTGCCGCTCGGCATTTCCTTCTACACCTTCCAGGCGGTTGCCTATCTGGCGGATATCTACCGCGGGAAGAACGCTGGCGCGGACTGCTTCTCAAACTATCTGCTGTACATCAGTATGTTCCCCAAGCTTGCGCAGGGCCCGATCGTGCGCTATGAGCAGATTGAGCCGCAGCTCACGCAGCGCCGGACGAATCCGCGCATGATTTTTGACGGTGCACTGCGCTTTGCCACCGGTCTTGCGAAAAAGGTGCTGCTGGCAGACTATGCGGGAAAGGTGATTTCGGATCTGGCTTCAGACCCGACGGGGCTGACCGTGGTCGGCGCGTGGCTTTCAGCGCTGATGTTCATGTTCCAGATCTATTTTGATTTTTCCGGTTATTCGGATATGGCCATCGGCCTCGGACGCATTTTCGGCTTCCGCTATCCGGAGAATTTCGACCTGCCCTATGTCTCCACCTCCATTACGGAGTTCTGGCGGCGCTGGCACATCACGCTCGGCAGCTTCTTCCGCGACTATGTCTATATTCCGCTGGGCGGCAACCGGAGGGGGAAGGGCCGGCAGATCCTGAATCTGCTTGCCGTGTGGGCGCTGACGGGCCTCTGGCACGGAGCAAGCTGGAATTTTGTGCTTTGGGGACTGTACTTCTTTGTGCTGCTGGCGATTGAAAAGCAGATCATGCCCAAGCTGGAGCGCCTGCCATTTATTCTGCGGAACCTGATGACGATGTTTTTCGTCTTAATCGGTTGGGTGCTGTTTTCCAACACCACGCTTGCGGGAATCGGCAGTCAGCTTGGCGCAATGTTCGGCGGCGCGGCCTTTGTGAACAAAAATACCTCCCTACGGCTTGTGAATGCCCTGCCGCTGCTGGCTTTCTGCATCATCGGGGCATCCGTCCTGCCGCGCTGGTTCGGCTTTATCTGGAGCGGCATATGCGGCATGGGCAAGGGCAGCCGCCGGATGCAGAGCCGTGTGACGGCAGGTAAGGCGGTCTACGTGGCCTCTGTGTGCCTTCTGATCGCGCTGCTTGTGTGGCTGTGCACCGTGTCCCTGCTTGGCTCGACCAGCGCCCCTTCGATCTACGCAAATTTCTGAGGAGACAGCAATGAAAAGACTCTATACCATCTGCTCTCTGGCGATGCTTGTACTGCTGCTGAGCATCGGCCTGTATTCGCTGTTGGACAAGGATGCAACGTATTCCGAATCCGAAAAGCGGAAGCTGCAAACCCGTCCCAAGCTGACGCTTTCCTCTCTGCTGGACGGCAGCTACTGCGAAAATTTCGGCGCGTTTTATGACGATACCTTCCCCAGCCGTGAGGCGTATCTGAGCGCCAACCGCAAGCTCAACGGCTTTTATTCCTTCTCCATCGGCGGAAAGGACAGCGCGAGCTTTATCATGACGGGCAAGAACAACAGTGCCGATCACGGCGAGCAGCTTAAGCCCACGGACAACAGCGACGCCAGTGCGCCGTCCGAACCGGCTTCCGACACGCCGCAGGAGAGCACCGAACCCTCAGAGCCGCAGGAAAGCACGCCGCAGGATCCAAACCACGATGCTTCGCTGGATCCGGACACGGAGCGCTACGGCACAATCGTGCTCGTGGGCGACAGGGCGATGGAGCTTGCCTATACGGATTACGACCTGTTTGACAAATATGCCGCCTCTGTTTCCAATATTTCCAAGGCGCTTGCCGCAAACGGTGTGACGACCTACAGCATGCTCGTACCGAATGCGACGGCTTTCTATGCCGACGAGGAGTACCGCACGGGAAGCTACGACCAGAAAAACGCGATCGAGTATTGCTACAGCAAGATGGACGCCTCCGTGAAGACGGTGGATTCCTACAGCAGACTCTCTGCGCACACGGACGAATATATCTATTTCCGCACGGATCACCACTGGACGCAGCTCGGCGCGTACTATGCCTACACGGCCTTTTGCGCGCAGAGAGGCTTCAAGGCAGAGCCGCTGAGCAAGTTTGAAACGGGCGAGGTGGACGATTTCGTCGGCTCGATGTACACCTTCATGAGCGACTATCCGCAAAGCGCGATCCTTAAAGAAAACCCGGACACGGTGTTCTATTACCGGCCGTATGTGAAGACGAATCTGCGCGTCTATTCGGATTCCACGCTGACGGATTCCTATGACGGCCTGAGCGTGATCAGCGGCGTGAGCAATGTTTCCAACAAATACCTTTGCTTCCTCGGCGGAGATCATCCGATCAGCGTGATCGACACGGACGTCAACGGCCCGACCTGTGTCCTTTTGAAGGAGTCGTATGGCAATGCCTTCGCCCCCTGGCTGACCAGCCATTACGGCAAGATCATCGTCATCGACCCGCGGGAGTTCAACCGCGACGGCAAGCCGTCCTTGGACCTTGTCGCCTTTGCCAAGGAGCAGGGCGTGACGGACTGCATTGTGATGAACTATCCCATGATGCTGACCTCGGACGCCTACATCGCCTGGCTGAACCGTCTGGTGGAGTAAAAACGTTAATTGGGGGTTGACAAATACTCTCAAGTGTGCTTTAATACAGAAAACCGTTGAAGATGCGTAAGTAAAAACAAGGCAGAAGTCACAGAGAGCCGCCGGCGGTGGGAGTGCGGTACGGAAGCGTGTTTCGAATGGGCATCGGAGGGCGAGCCGAAGCAAGTAGGTGAGACGGAGCGGCACTCCGTGAACAAAGCCGGCGTATATTGGTACGCATAAGTGGGCGCATCGCGCCAAGCCGGGTGGCACCGCAGGATTCTCTCCTGTCCCAGCAAATCAACTGGGACAGGAGTTTTTTTATTCTCCCGCTCCCACATTCTGAAAGGAGAAACAGCAATGAACGAACAAATCCCTTACAAGATCTATCTGGAAGAATCCGAGATGCCGAAGGCATGGTACAACGTCCGTGCGGATATGAAGAACAAGCCCGCGCCGCTGCTGAACCCCAGCACGCTTCAGCCAATGACGCTCGACGAGCTGTCGCACGTTTTCTGCCGCGAGCTGGCGGAGCAGGAGCTGGACAATGAGCATGCGTATATTGAGATTCCGGAGGAGATCCGCGATTTTTACAAGATGTACCGCCCGTCGCCGCTGGTTCGCGCCTATTGCCTGGAAAAAAAGCTGGGCACGCCTGCAAAGATTTATTACAAGTTTGAGGGCAACAATACCTCCGGCAGCCACAAGCTGAATTCCGCCATTGCGCAGGCATATTACGCCAAGAAGCAGGGCCTCAAGGGCGTCACGACGGAGACGGGCGCCGGTCAGTGGGGCACGGCGCTTTCCATGGCCTGCTCTTATTTCGGACTGGACTGCAAGGTCTACATGGTCAAGTGCTCCTATGAGCAGAAGCCCTTCCGCCGCGAGGTGATGCGCACCTACGGCGCGACGGTCACGCCTTCTCCCTCCGATACGACGCAGGTCGGCCGCAAGATTCTCGCAGAGTTCCCCGGCACAACCGGCTCCCTCGGCTGCGCGATTTCCGAGGCGGTGGAAACGGCCACCTCAACGGAGGGCTACCGCTATGTGCTCGGCAGCGTGCTTTCTCAGGTGCTGCTGCATCAGTCCGTCATCGGTCTGGAGACGAAGGCGGCACTGGATAAGTACGGCGTCAAGCCGGATATCATCATCGGCTGCGCGGGCGGCGGCTCAAATCTCGGCGGCCTGATTGCACCCTTTGTCGGTCAGAAGCTGCGCGGCGAGGCGGATATGCGCATCATCGCGGTGGAGCCTGCCTCCTGCCCGAGCCTTACGAGAGGCAAGTATGCCTATGACTTCTGCGACACCGGCATGGTCTGCCCGCTGGCGAAGATGTACACGCTGGGCAGCGGCTTCATTCCCTCGGCAAATCACGCGGGCGGCCTGCGCTATCACGGTATGAGCAGCGTCGTTTCCCAGCTCTACGCCGACGGCTATCTTGAGGCGACGAGCGTCGAGCAGACGAAGGTGTTTGAAGCGGCGGAGACCTTTGCACGTATCGAGGGCATCCTGCCTGCACCCGAGAGCAGCCATGCCATTCGCGTTGCCATCGACGAGGCGCTCAAGTGCAAGGAAACGGGAGAGGAAAAGACCATCGTTTTCGGCCTGACCGGTACGGGCTACTTCGATCTCTATGCCTACCAGAGCTACAACGACGGCAAGATGAGCGATACCATCCCCACGGACGAGGACATTGCAAGAAGCCTTTCCCATCTGCCCAAGGTGGACTGAGAAAAAACGGCAAAACTCCGAGGCGGCTGCCTCGGAGTTTTTTTGCTTATCAGCCGAGCGGCGCGGGGTCGCTCGCATCATAGAAGGGAATCATCTGGTAGGAAGCGATCATTGCCTGAAGCGCGTCGGAGGAAATCTCTTCCGTGCTGGCAAGCGGCTGCTACACCAGCGCGGCGTTTTCCAGCGCGAAACGGTCGAGGTATTCCAGACGCATGCCGCCCATGCCGCCGCTGTGCACGGCGATGCCGCCGTCGGGATAGACATAGACCGCGCCCGGATAGGCGGAGAAGGAACCGCAGAGCGCTTCATCTGCGCCATAGAAGGAGTAGACCGTGTAATGCTGCGGCGCGTCGCACAGGATCAGCTCGGGAATGCCGTCCGCGTCCATGTCGTAGAGTGCGTAGGTCGTGCCAGGATTCCGGCTGAGCAGGTCGAGATAGACATCCCTGTAGGAGTTCACGGTGGGCTCCGTTCCGGAGCCGGGATCGCCGCCGGATTCCTGGGAGAGATGATATCCGAGATAACCCTCGTTGGGCGTGAAATCCTCCAGGTGCAGCAGCGTGTAGTAGTAACTGCTCCCGGCGGGCTGATAGATGGTTGCCAAAGCGCAGAGCTTGCCGCTGCCGTCAAGATAGGGACGGCACAGGTCGAGGTTGTCGTCGGCAATGGTGCGCTTCAGAAGCGTGAAGTGACCCTCGTCCCAGCGCTCGGCAGCAGAGGTGTAGTCTACCACAGCGAGGTTGTCGAAGAATGCGGAGCCTGCGGCAAGGCGCAGCGTGTCCCGATAATTCTCTACGGCGGAGGCGGCGATAACGTCCTCGTTATCCAGCAGCTTGCCGGTGGAGATGGAGAAATTGAAGACAAAGTAGTCCGTCCACGGCTCATAGCCGGTGTTTAGCCAGGCGACGAGGGAGAGAATGTCGCCGTTGCAGCGCCACTCATACGATGCGCTGAGGGAGGAAGATCCGTCATAGTTATCCACATAATCCAACCATTCCTGAATTTGCGGGTACCAGGCATCGTAGATTTCCCGGTTGACCGCTGCGGCGTCCTCGCTGTCCAGCTCCACCTTGGGAAGGTGCAGACTGAAATGATAGGGCGTCAGCTCGTAGTTTCCGGTGTCGCTGTTGTATATCTCAAGATTGACGTCGCGCTCCTCGGTATAGGCATCCGTGACATATTCGACCGGCGGGGTGATCGGCCCGTCCGGCTGGACTTCGCCGAAATTTGTACGGACGGTCAGAACCTTTGCGCCGCTGCGCTTTGACACGAAAAGGGATGTCATGGAGGCGTTTTCCGGATTGTTGTCGTCCGTAATCCATAGGACGTATTCGCCCTCGTTCGGGAAGGTCAGACCCTCTTCCAGAATGGTTTCCGCGGGGATGACCCAGGCCTCGTCGCCCTGCATGAGCCGGACGGTGTAATCCGAGTAAAGCTCGCCGTCGACGCCGAACACGCGCAGAGCGACGGTTTTCGAGACGGGCGTGACGGAGGCGCTGCCGATGCCCGCCTGGAAGAAGGCGCCGGAAATGCACTGCCGCTTTTTGAAGCTCAGCTCCTGAATCTCTGCGGTCTGCTCCAGCAGCGTGCGGAACTGGGAGAAGGTGCAGTCCGAGGGCAGGGAGAAGAGCGTTTCATAGAAAAGCCTTGCCAGCTCCGACGTGCTCAGCGCCTCATAGGCGTCGCTGCCGTCAATGCCGCGGGCCATCAGATAGGCCAGATGGGAGATGACAGTGCTGTTTTGATGGACGCCGCCGTTGTCAGAAGAGTTTGCTGACGTATCAGCCCAGTTTTTGCCCTGATAGATGGAGGGATCGTTGTTTTCCTCCGGATGGATGAGATTTCGATCTCCGTGAATCCAATCGCAGTTGCCGTCCGTGGTACCGTCACTCCAGTCCTCGACAAGCTCACCAAAGATGTCACTGTAGCCTTCCATTAAGGCACCGGATTCTCCCTGATATGCCATGCCGCTGATGGACTGTTCTACGGAATGTGTGAACTCATGCGCAACGCAATTCAGAGTAGGTGCGCACTTCGTTCCAACCACAATCAGTGTAACCTCCTTGGTTCCACCGGCGCAGGAATAAGCGTTTTTTACATCGCCGTATTTATGATCATTTACAGCAAGGTGTGTTTGACCGTTCTTTCCGTTGAAGCCCTCACGGGAGAAGAATTCCTGATAGAATTCATAGGTAAGTACTGCATTGGACAAAAGCTCGGACGCTTTTTGCGGAAATGGCAGCGTCGTCAGGGGAGAAACGGTAGAGATAACTTCCTCTTCGCCCGTGCTGTCTTTTACGGTCATGGTGAACGTATACTGATTATCCGAATCCGAATGGTCCAGCGTAATTGATTTTTCTACGACAATTGTTTTATCTTCTACATCGTAGAGAGAAAAATTATAGTCGTTAAGGGCGTCGTGAAGGCGTTCCTCATCGGTGAAAATCAGCGAAAACTGCGCCAGCAGCTTGCCGGTGTCGGCGGAGACGAAGCAGCGCAGGCAGTCGTCCTCCGTCTCGGCAAGGAAGCCCCATGCAAGCGCGGGCTTGCTGTCGTAGAGGGAGTAGATTTGCAGCCCCTCGCAGCTTGCAGCGGTGTAACCTTGCTCCTCCAGCGCCGCCTCGGCCTCTTCCTTGGACAGGCGCGGTTCCGTGCGCAGACCGGAAAGCGGCGCGTAGTTGCCGGAGAGAAGAATTGCGCTGCCGCTGCTGTCCGCGCCGTAAACGACGCTGCGGCCGTAGACCGGCAATCCGTCGTATTCCTGCGCAAAGCGGTAGTAGGAGTTGCCCAGCACGTCGCTGCGCGTGCCCTCGGACAGCTCGATATCGCCGCCTATGCCGAGTGCGTCGAAGACCTCGCGCACGGCGATGCGCGCGTCCTGCACGTCTTCAACGATGCGGGTGGTGAATTGCCCGCTCAGCGACTGGAAGCTCTGCTGCTCGGCCTCTTTTTTGGCGCAGGCGGGCAGCGGGAGCAGGCAGAGAACGAGCAGGAGGGCGAGAAATTTCTTTTTCATAACGGCACCTCACTTGTTTTTCGGGAGTTTCCCTTTCGGGGGCGCGTGGAGGATTATTTCAGCAGGGCTTCGCCCGCTTTGTAGATATCGCCTGCGCCGACGGTGAGGATGATGTCTCCCTCTGAGGCGATGGAGCGCAGATGCGCGCTGACCTCGGGAAGCGTTTCAAAATAGACGGCGTTCGGCACCTGCCGCGCAAGGTCGCGGGAGGAGATGCCGATGGTATTCTGTTCGCGTGCGGCATAGATCTCCGCCAGCACGGCGACGTCCACACGCTTCAGCTCGCGGACGAAGTCATCGAACAGCGCCTTGGTGCGCGTGTAGGTGTGAGGCTGGAAGGCGAGAATGATGCGCTTGTAGCCCATGGTTTTCACCGCGTCGATGAGCGCGTGCAGCTCGCCGGGGTGGTGGGCGTAATCGTCATAGATATCCGCGCCGTGATAGCGACCCTTGAATTCCATGCGGCGGCCTGCGCCGGTGAAGGAGGCGAGACCCAGTGCGACAGACTCGCCGTCCACGCTCATGACGTAGGATGCGGCGGCTGCGGCGAGCGCGTTATAGACATTGTGCCGCCCGTAGACGTTCAGGTGCACATGGGTATAGAGCTTGCCGAAGCAGTAGATATCGAAGGAACGGAAATCCTCGGAGAGATTTTCCGCATGAACGTCGTTTGTGGGAGCAATGCCGAAGGAGATATAGTGCAGGTCGGCAAGCGTTTTGACGGTGTTTGCGTCGTCGCCGTTGGCAATGACATAGCCTGTGCGCGGCACGAGTCCGGCAAATTTGCGGAAGGAGCGCTCGACGGCTTCCAAATCCTTGAAATAATCCAGATGGTCGGCCTCAATGTTATTGATGATGGCCACGGTGGGATAGAAATTCAGGAAGGAGTCGCAGTATTCGCAGCTTTCCATGATGATGGTATCGCCGCTGCCGACGCGGTGGCCGGCGTGCAGCAGGGGAAGATAGCCGCCGAGCATGACGGTGGGGTCGCGCTGCGCTTCCATAAAGATGTGGGTGATCATGGAGGTGGTGGTCGTCTTGCCATGCGTGCCGGAGATGCAGATGGCGTTTTTATACTCGCGCATAATCAGCCCCCAGGCCTGTGCGCGCTCGAAAACGGGAATGCCCTGTGCGCGGGCGGCGGCGATCTCGGGATTGTCGTTGTGTGCCGCGGCGGTGCGGATGATGCAGTCCGCGCCCTCAATGTTTTCCGGGCGGTGACCGATGTGAACTGTGATGCCCTTGGCAATCAGCTCGTCCGTGGAGACAGAGGCGTTCATATCAGAACCGGTGACGATCATGCCCTTGTCCCGAAGAACCAGGCCCAGCGGGCGCATGGACACGCCGCCGATGCCGATGAGGTGGATATGCTTGCCCGGAAGAAGGTATTTGTCTAAACGTTTGCGGATATTTGCCATAGGAATTCCCCCAACAAAAATGTTATTTTCATTATAGTACGGATCGCTCCGTTTTACAAGCGGGATTGCGCACAATTGCCGCAATCTCCGGCGGAAGCAGCTCTTCCGGCAGGGAAAATGCGCGATTTTCTCCGCTTTCCGGGAAGGAGAGACCCCAGGAGCAGAGCATGAGCGGCCCGGCGGAGGCTGCGCCGTATTTTCGGTCACCCTTGAGCGGAAAGCCGCGTGAGGCAAACTGCACGCGAATCTGATGCGTCCGGCCGGTGAAAAGCCGCACGGCGGCGAGCGTCTGCCCGGCAGCAGAATAGAGGACACGGTAGGCGAGCTTCGCCTCGCGGACGCCTGCGCGTCGGCGCTTGACGACGTAGGTTTTGTTTTTCGTCCGGTCGTGGTAGAGAAGGTCCTCCCACACGCCGGAGACCGGCGGTGTGCCCTCGCAGAGCGCCAGGTATTCCTTCTGAAATGCGCCCTGCTGCATTGCGGCAGACAGCGCGGCGGCGCAGGCCTGCGTTTTCGCAAAAACCATCAGACCGCAGGCCTCGCGGTCGAGCCGGTGGACGGGGTAGACCGTGCGCGGCGCCAGAAGGCTTGTCATGCTGGGCTTGCCGGAAGCGTCTGCGGCAGAGAGTACCCCCTGCGGCTTGTAGCAGACGAGCAGCTGCGCGTCTTCATAAATCAGTTCCATTTATATCACCTGCGCTATCATATCGTAAAATCCCCGAAAAAGCAAGGATTGACAAAGCAGCGATGCGGAGATACTATATATACATAAGATCATCCGAAGGGAGATACGAACCATGACACTGAAAATTCAGGGAATGATGTGCGGCCACTGCCGTACCCGCGTGGAAAAGGCGCTCAAGGCGGTGCCCGGCGTGGAGACGGTCGAGGTCAGCCTGGAAAACAAGAGCGCCGAGGTCACCGGCACGGCGACGGAGGAGCAGCTGCGCCAGGCGGTCACCGCGGCGGGCTATCAGGTGCTCTGAGAAAAGCGGCAAAAAATCCGGCGAGAAGGTCAAAGATGGCCTTCTCGCCGGATTTTTTTGAAATTTGTGGATTTTGTCCATGACAAATGTTGGAAAAGTATGGTATAATACAAATAGAATCAGGAAGGGAGCGAAAACGATGTTTCACTGCGGAGAAACGGTGCTGTATGGCACGGAGGGTGTTTGCAGAATTGCAGAAATCCGGGAAATGAAGGTTGGCAGAACGCGGGAAAACTATTATGTGCTCAAGCCGGTTTACCGCGAAAGCGCAACGATTTATGTGCCCGTGGACAATGAGAAGCTCGTGGCGCGCATGCGCAGGCTCCTTTCCGCGCAGGAGATCGACAGCCTGCTCGGCGCGGTGGTGCTGGAGGACGTCCCCTGGGTGGACGATCCAAACGAGCGGCGCACGGTCTACGGCGAAATTCTGGCGAGCGGCGACCGCTGCCGCATTGTGCGCATGATCCGCACGCTGTATCTGCGCCGCCAGCAGCTCCGCACAGCGGGGCGGCAGCTGCGCAGCGGGGATGATCAGCTCCTGCGCGAGGCGGAGAAGCTGCTGCATGATGAGTTTGCACTCGTGCTGGCCATCCCGCAGCAGGAGGTGCCTGCTTATATCCGCAGCCGCATTGAGGCGGGCGAGAATACGGCAATCGCCGCAGGCTGACGGCAGAACCGCATAAATAAGGGATCGGCAAAGCTATGCCGGGGAAAGAGGGAAAAATGAGCGCTTTGAAATCCTGCATATGTTTGACCTTGCTGCTGGCGCTGCTCTGCGCCTTGGTGGGCTGCGGTGCTTCGGACGTCCGGCTGCCCGGCGGCAACTCAAATCGACCTGCCACGCGCAGCACCGGTTCCACCCAACAGACGGAGCCTGCCGAAACGGAGGAGCCGCAGCCGGCGGAGGAACCTGCGGATACCCAGCCGGAGGAAACAATGCCGCCGGTTGTTGTTGAGGAGGAGAAGAACACGACCTCCAAACACGGGGTGCCGCACCTCGGGCGCTATCGCCTCGGCTTTGACGAGTGCGGCTACAGCCCGGTCAAGCGGCAGGGCAGCTGGCTATATTATGTCGGCGGCAATGCCATCAAGAAAATTCCGGTCGGCGGCAGCGCGGGAGATGCTGTTGTGCTGCTGGACAATCTGAAGGAACAATTCGGCACGCTGTATGAAATTCAGATCGTCGGCGACTGGGTCTATTTCACCTCCTTCTATCAGAGGGATGTCGTCGGCGGAATGCGCATGTACACCACGCAGCTCTCGCGCGTCCGCACGGACGGCAGCGGGGCGGAAACGGTGACCCACATCATGCCCAATTTCGACGGCGAATACTTCAACACCTTTGTCGTGCGGGACAACGTCGTCTATTTCACCACGATAGACTATGACCAGCAGAGCGCCTCGACGTATACATTCTATTCCGAGCTCTGGGCGTTCCATCTGGATCTCTGGCAGAGAGAGCTGCTCTACCATACTGAGATCGACAACCCGAACACGCAGGCCTGCGCCATCATTGCCTATACGGACGATGTAATCCTGATGAAGGACTATTCCACAAAAACACTGTATCTCTGTGACGGTGCGGCAGTTACTGCGGCGCCTGAGGGATTGCAGCAGTACGGCGGCGCGGATTTCTATTCCGACGGGAAGGGAAACTTCGTCTCCTATCAGGTGGGCTATCTTCGCCGCTACAGCCCGGCCAACGGCTACGAGCCGGAGGAGTTTGACTTCACTGTCAATCCGGACGGCGTGGCGCAGGTGAGCGTCAGCGATCTGATCTTCCTGGAGGACGGGACGATCCTCTCGAATTACACGGACCTCAACACCAAACGGGGCATGCAGACCCTGAAGGACGGCGTGCATACGACGATCAACAACGACTGGGGCAACAATCTCAGCTATCCCGGCGACGGCTATCTCTACTATACATATAACAACGATCTCTACCGCGTCCGCCTTGACGGCAGCGGTTGGGAGCAGTTAAACTGGTAATAGTAAAGCTCCGGCAGAGTTCTCTGCCGGAGCTTTGATTTATTGCTTCGCTTTTTCTGCGAGCTTTTTCTTTGCTTCTGCGCGGTCGAAGGCGTGCAGCCAGTCGGATTTGAAATAATAGATCAAAAAGACAATGGAGCTGATGCCCCAGGTGAGGGGATAGGCACTGAAAATCACCGCGATGTCTTTAAAAACGGGAACCATGATTGTGATGTAGGTCACGCGGATGACGCACCAGGAGCAGAGCATGACGATCATCGGGGCCATAGGCTTGCCTGCGCCTCGCAACAATCCTGCAATGCAGTGCGAGAAAGCGAGCAGGAAGAAGAACAGCGCCTCCACATGCGCCTGCCTGACGCCGTAGGCCACGACGGCCGGTTCCTTGCTGAACAGGCGAACCAGCGGCTCTGCAAAGAGGAACATGATGACGCCGATGCCCTCGGCCAGCAGAACAGAGGTGAGGATGCCCATACGAACGCCCTTTTTGGTGCGCTCATACTGCTTTGCGCCGAGGTTCTGGCTGACAAAGGTGGTCAGTCCCATGGCAAAGCAGGTGATGGGCAGGAAGGCG
Source organism: uncultured Oscillospiraceae bacterium (assembly GCA_934622035.1). GTDB lineage: Bacteria > Bacillota > Clostridia > Oscillospirales > Oscillospiraceae > JAZOXB01. The sequence goes on along the minus strand of CAKTVG010000003.1, from coordinate 7,203 downwards.
AAGCCCTCAAGCTTGGCGTAGGTGCCGCAGCCCGCGATGGCATCGGATTGAAAGGCGTTGATGTTGCTCTGCACCACGACGTTGGCAAAGCCGATGATGGAATTCTGCACGCCGGAGGGAAGACCGTAGCGGATGACCTGGGCGAGCATGGATAAATCGATGCGCATTTCCTTCCAGCTGAGCCGATAGACGGCGTCGTCCCGGAAGAGGCGAATCAGGCAGAGCACCAGGCTGATAAACTGGGAAATCGATGTGGCGAGCGCGGCGGACCAGACGCCCCAGTGGAATACGCCGACAAAGAGCAGATCCAGTGCAATATTGACAAGGGACGAGATGATCAGATAGTACAGCGGGCGTTTGCTGTCGCCCACGGCGCGGAGAATGCCGACACACATATTGTACATCACGATGGCGATGGAGCCAGCGAAGTACATCTGGAAGTATTCCACGGAGCGGGGAAGGACATCCTCCGGCGTATCCATCAATTGCAGAATCTGCGGCGTGAAGATCATGCCGACGGCGGTCAGGATAACGCCGGCAATCAGGCCGGAGACGACCGTGGTGTGCACCGAGATGCGGAGCTTATCCGTATCGCCTGCGCCGAAATAGCGCGCGATGACGACGCCTGCACCTACGGAAATGCCGCCAAAAAAGCCGATCAGCAGGAAGACCAGGCTTCCGGAGGAGCTGACGGCGGCGTAGGAGTCTTTGTCCAAAAAAGTACCGACGACCCAGGTGTCGGCGGTGTTGTAGAGCTGCTGGAAGACCTGCCCCAGAAAAATCGGGAAGACGAAGGAGATCAGGCCCTTCCAGATCGAGCCTTCGATCAGGGAGTTCTTTTCTTTCATTTCCATTTCCTTTTTATGGGGAAACTCTGAGAAAATCCTCTGCGGCGGATGCTGAATCTTTTCCGCCAATCCATCGGTACGGAAAACTTGAAAGACACGAAGTGTTCCTGCGTTTCCCAAACCTCGGCTTGACGAAAAATCTTGCGCCATCCGCTCTTGTTGATTTTATCAGAGCTTCCCAAATGCGATTACGCCAACTGTAGGCTTGACCGGACGTAAATAACCCCTATTATTTTAGCACGGGCGCGGCAGGGAGGCAAGCGGAATTCCGCTGATTTTTGACAAAAAAGCTGTGCGCTTTTCGGAGAAGCGCATAGAAAAGCGCCTCATGGAGGTTCATTCCATGAGGCGCTCTGATTCGGCGGAAATTAGTCTGCTACGTAGGGCAGCAAGGCGATCTGACGCGCACGCTTGATTGCGATGGTCAGCTGGCGCTGATGGGCAGCGCAGGTACCGGTGGTACGGCGGGGCAGGATCTTACCACGCTCGGACGTATAACGGCGGAGCTTGGCGGAATCCTTGAAATCGATGCTGGTAGCCTTCTCGACGCAGAAGTTACATACCTTCTTGCGCTTACGCGGGCGAACTCTATCGTTTGCCATGATGAAATCCTCCTTCTTTCAGACTCAAGTGAAAAAGTTTCAGTTAGAACGGAAGCTGGCTGTCGTCATCCTCGATCATGGAGAAGTCGGATGCGGGAGCCGGAGCGCTGGGAGCGGCATAGCCGGACGGAGCTGCCGGGGCGGAATAGCCGCCGAAGGCCGGAGCTGTGCCGTAGGCGCCGTCCGCATTGTCGCGCTTGGAGTCGCCGAAATAGACATTGTCGGCAACGACCTCTGCGCTGCGGCGCTTGTTTCCTTCCTTGTCGGTCCAGTTGCGAATCTGGAGACGACCGGAGACCACCGCCATGCGGCCCTTGGTGAAATACTTGCTGACGAATTCAGCGGTATTGCGCCATACCACGATGTCGATGAAATCCGTTTCCTTTTCGCCGGTGGCGCTGCTGCCGAAATCGCGGTCAACCGCCAGCGAGAATGTGGCCACTGCTACACCGGAGCCTGTCCGACGCAGCTCGGGGTCACGGGTAAGACGGCCCATGAGAACAATATGGTTCAGCATGAACGGGCCTCCTTACTCTTCGACTGCGACAATGATGGAGCGCAGGATGCCGTCGGTGATCTTGAACACACGGTCCAGCTCAGCGGGGAGCTCGGGCTTGCATTCGCAGTTCATCAGCACGTAGTAACCTTCGGGAAGATCGTTGATGGGATATGCCAGCCGGCGCTTGCCCCATTCCTCGATACCCGTGAGAGTACCTTCTGCCTCAACCATCGCCTTGAACTTTTCCACAAGAGCGGCAATACCATCTTCACCCTTTGCGGGATCGATGATATAGACGATCTCATACTTACCGGAAATCTTAGCCATTGTTGTTTGCACCTCCTTTTGGACTTTTGGCCGCCGGTCGCGCCGGCGGCAAGGATTGTCCGCATTCGCAGACCAGATTATTTTACCCCTGAAAAAAGAATTTGTCAACAAGTTTTTGCAAGAAAATCCCTGCACTCTGCGGATTTCCCCTGCATACGGAAAAACCTTTTCCGCAGCGCCGCAAAATGAAAGGCAGTACTTGCATTTTCCTCTGTAAAATGCTATGATTTATAAGGAAATCTGCCGGAATCCCGGAAGGATTTTCGCCACACGAAAAGGAGGATTTTTTATGAAGAAGATTACAGGCTCCATCGTGGCACTGGTCACTCCGTTCAACCATGACGGTTCGACGGACTTTGTCCGCCTGCGCGAGCTGGTGGACTGGCACATTGAAAACAAAACGGACGCGCTGCTGGTCCTCGGCACGACGGGCGAGACGGCCTCTACCTCTCTGGAGGAGGACATCAAGACGCTCGACTGCGTTATCAGCCATGCCGCCGGAAGAATTCCGGTCATTGCGGGCAGCGGCTCGAATTCCAGCGAGATGCAGAAGCACAAAAGCGTCATTTATTCCGAAATGGGCGCTGCGGCGCTGCTGTGCATCAGCCCTTACTATGTGAAAACCAACGAAGAGGGCATGTACCGCCACTTCATGATGTCGGCGGACGCCGCCTCGGCTCCCATCATCCTCTATAATGTTCCCGGCCGCACCGGCTGCAAGATCTCCGAGGACGTCGTGCGCCGCCTGTCTGTGCATCCGAACGTCATGGGCATCAAGGAGGCCAGCGGCGACATGGCCTATGCCATGAAGGTTGCGCGGTATCTTTCCGACGATTTCGTGATGTACTGCGGCAACGACGATATTACCGTTCCGCTGCTGTCCGTCGGCGCGTCTGGCGTCATCTCCGTTTGGGCGAATATCATGCCCCGCGAGGTGCACGATATGGTCACGGATTACCTGGAGGGCCGCCACGAGAAGGCGCGTGCCACGCAGCTGCGCTACCTTGACCTTATCAATGCGCTGTTCATGGAGGTGAACCCCATCCCCGTGAAGGAAGCGATGAATCTGATGGGGCTGCGCGCGGGCAGCTACCGCATGCCGATGTATCCCATGACGCCGGAGCACCGCGCCAAGCTTGCACAGATCATGCGCGAGGCCGGGCTGCCCGTGAAGGAGGACGCTTAAATGAAGCTCTTCCTCAGCGGCTATGGAAGAATGGGGAAAATGGTCGAGGCACTGGCCCAGGAAAAGGGCTGGCAGATCGTTGGCCATGCCGATATTACCTGCCCGGAGGCGTATGAAACCGCGCCTGCCGCGGACGTCTGCATCGACTTTTCCGGCGCGGGCGCGGCAAAGCACCTGACGGACTATCTCCGCCATACGGGCACGGCGCTCGTCAGCGGGACGACTGCGTTTGCCGAGCCTGAAATGCAGCTGCTGCAGGAGGCCGCGGCGAGCGTTCCCGTCATCTGGACCGCGAATTACAGCACCGGCATTGCCGTCCTGCGGCGTATGCTGCGCGACTATGCCGGAACACTGAAGGATTGGGACAAGGAGATTGTTGAAATCCATCACAATCAGAAGGCCGACGCGCCCAGCGGCACGGCAAAGCTGCTTTTGCAGGAGCTGGATCCGGAGGGGCAGGCGACGGTGCTGCACGGCCGCGAGGGCCTGTGCGGCAAGCGCAAGCCGGAGGAGATCGGTGTTTTCTCCCTGCGCGGCGGTACGGTCGCAGGGGAGCATACCGTCTATTTCTTCGGCGAGGACGAAACGCTGACACTGACTCATTCGGCTTCCAGCCGGAAAATCTTCGCTGCGGGCGCACTTCGCGCAGCACAGGCGATTTGCGGCAGAGCGCCCGGCTTCTATTCGCTCGACGAGCTGCTGTTTGATACTTGAGATAAGGAAAAGAAAGACTATGGAAAAACTGAGACCGCGGACACTCTCCGGCTTTATGGAGCTGCTGCCTGCGCCGCAGCAGAAATTTGAGCGCATGCTCGAAATTCTGCGCAAAACCTTCTCGCTTTATGGCTTTACTCCCATCGACACGCCGGTGATCGAGGCGGCGGACATCCTGCTGGCCAAGGGCGGCGGTGAAACGGAAAAGCAGATCTACCGCTTCCAGAAGGGCGACTCCGACCTTGCCCTGCGCTTTGATCACACGGTTCCACTGGCGAAGTACGTCGCGCTGCATGAGAACGAGCTGTGCTTCCCCTTCCGGCGTTATGCCATCGGTAAGGTTTATCGCGGCGAACGCGCGCAGCGCGGCCGTTTCCGCGAATTCTATCAGGCGGATATCGATATCATCGGCGACGGAAAGCTTTCCGTTGTCAACGAGGCGGAAATTCCTTCGATTATTTATAAGGTATTCTCCGAATTCGGACTGAAACGCTTCTGCATCAGCGTGAACAACCGCAAGATCCTGAACGGTTTTTATGCCATGCTCGGCCTGACGGAGAAGTCCGGCGATATCATGCGCACGGTTGATAAGCTCGACAAGATCGGACCGGAGAAGGTTCACACCATTCTCGTCGAGGACATCGGCATTTCGGAGGCCGATGCGGACGAAATTCTGCGTTTTATCGCCATTCGCGGGACAAATGCGGAGGTTCTGGCTGCGCTGGAGGGCTACCGCGGCAAAAACGAAGCCTTCGACACCGGCCTGGAGGAATTGACCACGGTGACGAAGTATCTGGCGGCCTTTGGTGTTCCGGAGGAGAATTTTGCCGTTGATCTGACCATTGCACGCGGACTGGATTACTATACCGGAACGGTTTATGAGACGCGTATGCTCGATCATCCCGAAATCGGCGCGATCTGCGCGGGCGGCCGCTATGACAATCTGGCGGAGTACTATTCCGAGCGGAGCCTGCCCGGCGTGGGCGTGGCGATCGGCCTGACGCGCCTGTTCTACGTGCTCGATGAGCAGGGCATGCTCAATCCCAACCTGCCCACCGCGCCAGCCGACGTGCTGATGCTGCCCATGACGGAGGACATCACGACCGCCGTCACGCTGGCGACGCGCTTCCGCACGGCGGGCATCCGCACGCAGATCTATTCCGAGCAGAAGAAGTTCAAGGCCAAAATGTCCTACGCCGACCGGCTGGGGATTCCCTATGTCGTCTTCCTTGGGGAGGACGAGGTGGCGCAGGGCGTCTGCTCGGTCAAGGATCTTCGCACCGGCCAGCAGGTCAGTCTGCCGCCGGAGGAGGCCGCGGCACTGATTCAAAAGGGTATTTCCGAGCTGAACAAAGGCTCTGTGATTTTAGAGAAATAATTTGGGGGAATCATTTATGACGCAATCAAGAACTCACAACTGCGGCGAGCTCCGCCTGACGGACGTCGGCAAGACCGTTACGCTGGCGGGCTGGATGGAGAATGTCCGCGAGGTCGGCAGTGCGCTGGCTTTCGTCGTTCTGCGCGACTTCTACGGCACGACGCAGGTCGTCGTGGAAACCGAGGAGATGATGCAGATCATCCGCAGCATCAACAAGGAATCCACCATCGGCGTGACCGGCGTGGTCCGTGAGCGCGCGAGCAAGAATCCGAAGCAGCCTACGGGAGACATTGAGGTCGTTCCGACCGAAATCAAGATTCTGGGCCGCTGCCGCTATAACGAGCTGCCCTTTGAGATCAACCGCAGCCGCGACGCAGACGAGTCCGTCCGCCTGAAGTATCGCTACCTTGACCTGCGCAATCCGGCGGTCAAGAGCAATATCATCCTGCGCTGCAATGTCGTCGCCGCGCTGCGCCAGGCCATGACCGAGCACGGTTTCCTGGAGATTACGACGCCGATTCTTACGGTTTCTTCGCCCGAGGGCGCGAGAGACTATCTTGTCCCGGCGAGAAAGCACCCCGGCAAGTTCTATGCCCTGCCGCAGGCGCCGCAGCAGTTCAAGCAGCTGCTGATGACCTCCGGCTTTGACCGCTATTTCCAGATTGCGCCCTGCTTCCGCGATGAGGACGCCCGCGGCGACCGCAGCCCCGGCGAATTCTATCAGCTCGATATGGAAATGGCATTTGCCGATCAGGACGACGTGTTTGCCGTTCTGGAGGATGTTCTGCCGCCCATCTTTGCAAAGTTCGGCAAGTATAACATCGCTTCCTCCGCGCCCTTTAAGCGCATCGGCTACAACGAGGCCATGGAGCGCTACGGCTCCGACAAGCCCGATCTGCGCATCGACCTCGTGATCGACGACATTACTGAGCTGGTTTCCGGCATCGATTTTGCCCCGTTTGCCGAGGGTAATACGGTCAAGGCGATCGTTGTGCATGACTGCAATCTGGCGCGCAAGGCGGTGGACAAGCTCGTTGCGGAAACGGAGGTCATCTCCGGCTCCAAACCCATGTGGTTCAAGCTGGGCGAGGATGGCGAGCTCTCCGGCGGCATTGCCAAGTTCCTGGCGGACCGCAAGGACGCCGTCGTTGCGGCGCTCGGCCTGACGCCCGGCTCCTTCGTCGGCGTGACCGCAGGCAAGAAGACTGCCGCACAGAAGTGCGCGGGCGTCCTGCGCAAGCTGCTGGGCGCTGCCGTTCCGGGCCACATGGACGCAGAACGCTACGAGTTCTGCTGGATCGTCGACTTCCCGATGTATGAGATCGGCGAAGAATCCGGCGAGCTGGAATTCTGCCACAATCCCTTCTCCATGCCGAACGGCGGTCTGGAGGTTCTGGAAAAGGCGGAGCGCGGCGAGATTGACCCGCTGTCCATCAACGCGTATCAGTACGACCTGGTCTGCAACGGCGTGGAGCTGTCCTCCGGCGCGGTCCGGAACCATGATCCCGAGATCATGATCAAGGCATTTGAGCTGGTGCGTCTGGGTGAGGACGATGTAAAGGCGAAGTTCCCCGCAATGTACAACGCCTTCTGCTACGGCGCGCCGCCCCATGCAGGCATTGCGCCGGGCGTGGACCGTATGGTCATGC
>CAKTVG010000002.1 GCA_934622035.1 uncultured Oscillospiraceae bacterium | reverse complement strand
TAATTCCAGAGGCGTTCCAATCTACAACGGGCAAGTAGTGACAGTCGAGGGTGTTGTTACGGTTGCAACCGGCGTATGGCATGATAATGCGAATTATTTTACGATTGTCACACAGAAAAACAGTTATCGCTTTGCCGGTGGCATTGCCGTATACCTGCCGGGAAAAGCTGCAAGGTATCACGTAGGTGATAAGGTAATTGTCACTGGAATGCTATCCAATACGGGATACGCGTCTGATTCTGGGACGACGGTTATTTGCCCTGCAAGCGCAAATGATATCATTTTAGTTGGCAGCGGGTTTGAACTGCCGGATCCATTTCCGATTTTCTCTGATCCTCAATATAGCGAAGTTGAATTAGACAAAGGTTATAGATTTGAGGGTATGCCGGTCCGCGTTATGGGCGTTGTACACGGCTATGACAATGAAGGAACCGTGCGTGGATTTTATGTTGATGGAAGCCGAGACGGTAACTATTCAGATGGACAGGGGGCCATATATATAAAAGTATATGACTACTCAGGAATTAGCTTGGAGCAAGTTAAAGATGGAGACTGGGTTGTAGTAGAGGGGATGGCAAATGTGCAATAAAAATCCTCCAAAAGCAAATACGGCAGCCTGATGAAAGGATGCCATGGGTAGGAAAATCTGATGTTGTCAGCACTTCTTTTAGCGTGTTTTGGGTGCTGTTGCTCCATAGCCCATATCAACAGCACCTTAATTTGCTCAACCGACACGCTGCCGCCCAGTGCAACGGTGAACCGCTATTCCTTGTTCATGTGATAAGCCGGAAAATTCCCGACTGGCCAAGCAGGGTACCGATAAGGATCAGATCACCTTTGAAGTTGACTACTTCCGCCATTATGTACCATTCCACAAGCCTCTTTTTGCCAGATCCAGCATGGCGAAGCAGAATTTTTCCCACGGTGACAATGTCATCTGTAACGGGTCGCCCTCACGGATACGCAGGGTGCGGCGGATCTCCTTTGGAATGACAATTCTTCCCAGGTCATCGATGCGTCTGACGATACCGGTTGCCTTCATTTCATTTCCTCCACTCTTTGTGTGTCAATCACTCCATCGACTGACAGGAACAGGCGTGCGTTCCGGCATTTTCCGCGGGGCAGGGTGTGCTTTTCGGACAAAATCATGTCTGCTCCTGTCAATCGATGGTATTGCTATTGTCTGCAAACAATGGGGATTTATGCGAATTTTGCAAGTGGAAGAAAAATGCAATGCAGAAGGTGCCTGCGAGGGGGGACGTTTTGCGAAATAAGTTGCGCCGGGGGCTTGCATTTCCCCTGAAGAGCAGATATAATAATGCCGAATGATATGATCAGAGGCAATGCGGCTGTAAAGGCCTTTTGGCCAGGCGCAAAGCTAAACAAGGGAATGGGGATAAGCCCCGCGTTGACCAACGCCGTGGGTGCCGAGAAATTCGTCCGTCGGTGAAAGCCGGTCATTGGAAGGATCCTTCTGAGAAGGCAGGACGTTCTTTCGCTTGAGGCACAAGTCGGAAGACCTACTGACTTCGTTTGAATAATTGCCCAAAATGGTTAAGGTATTATTCTGCCCGTTTGCAGAATAATACCTTATTTTTGTTTGTATAAGGAGCTGTTTTGTATGGAGCAGAAAAAACAGGAGCAGGCGATTCGCCTGACCCCGCAGGAGGAAAAGCTGATCCGCCTGATTCGTTCCGTGGACTATGGCGAGGTCCATATTATGATCAAGGAAAGCAAGCCCATCCGCGTCGAGCAGATCAGCGGAAGCATCAAGCTGGATTGATACATTTTCAGAACTGACGGAAGAACCGAGGTTCGACAGACACAATGAAACGCATTGTGTCCGTCGGGCTTTTTCTTTTTCTTGAAAACGGAGCGTGAAATGTGAAAAAGATCAAGTCCTATCTATGGAAAGGCGCACTGTGCCTGCTTGCGGCGGCGCTGCTCCTGACGCTGCTGCTGGCGGGGCACGGCTTGCGGCTGCGCGAACCGCAGCCGCTTCCGGCGCAGAGCGCTGCGTCCATTCGCCCGGAGGGGCAGAGCGCGGAGCCGACAGAGCCGGAAACGTCGGAGGAAACGCAGGAGCCGGAGGAGCCGACGGAGCCTTCCGAGACGGAACCGCCGGAAACGGAACCGCCCGAAGAAAGCACGCTGCCGGAGCAGACGGAGCCTTCGGAGCCGTCCTCCCGACCCGGCGAGCCGACGGAGCCGTCCGGCCCGTCCGACGGAGATTCCAAGGGCGACGGCGGCGGAGAGAAGCCGACCGAGGGCCCGTCCGACGACAGCAAGCCCGCCATCATCACCGACCTGACAAACTGCGAGATCACCTACGATCAGCTCACGCAGGATGTGCTGCATTTTTATGCCTATGTGATCAATGCGCCCGGCCAGACGCTTAAGGTCAAGCTGCGCAACAGCGCCACGCCTCTCAACGGCCGGTACCTCACGGGGGATGGCCGGAACTATCAGGCGGCGCTCTGCCGGAACGAGACGAATTATTTTACCATTTACCGCAAGAGCGGGAGCACCACCCTGCAGGAGGTCACCTATGCCGTGCGCTATGTCGCGCGGAAGGCGGACAGCGAGCATCCGCAGGTGGGCGAGCACCCGCCGGTCATCGTAACCAATCTCGACGGCGTGACGGAGACGAGCAACCGAAATTTCACGCTCACCGTCCGCGCCACGGCATATACCGGCAGCGACCTCTATGCAAGCAATCTCGAGGTGCGCATGGACGGCAGGCGGATCACGCAGCCCACCGGCGGCCCGGTCTATGAGTATGCGCTCTATTTCCCCGACCCCGTTCGCGGCGATTTTGAAACGCATGAGATTACCGTCCGCGCCTGGGACAATGAGGGCAACTCCGCCTTCGTCTCCTATCAGATCGTCTACCGCTTTGTGGACACCGGCGATGTGATCGGAACGGCCTATATCGTTCTGGATATGACCACTGTCGGGCTTGGAATTGAAGACGATCCCTTTGTCTATCAGATTCGCCAGAACGTACCGGCGTCCTATGCCGTTGTGGAGGCGCTGGAGGAATTCGGCTATGAATACACCACCGGCGGAACGCTGGACACCGGCTTCTATCTGCGGCGCATCAGCCGCGGCGGCATGATGGATTATTATGACATCCCTGAAAATCTCTGGGCCAAGGTTCTGGCCGACGGCCTGACACTGACCGGACAGCACGACAACGACAGCCTGGGCGAATTCGATTTCACCCAGGGCTCCGGCTGGATGTATTCCATCAACGGAGAGACTTATGCAGGCAAGGGCCTGTCCACCTATTACCTGACGAGCGGCGATACGCTCTACCTGCGTTTCACGCTTGCCTACGGCAAGGATATCGGCGGCTATTCCGCCACGACGGGGAATTACGGCCTGCTTCCGAGCTACTGCGGCCGCTGGATCAACGGTACGTATCTCGACGAGCACCGCTGGGGCGAGCCGCAGCAGATGATTGCACCGGACTGTACGCATCCCGGCGAGATCGGCGAGACCTGCACGGTCTGCGGCGATACGAGAAACGCGCAGGAAATTCCCGCGCTTGGACATGATTTTCAGGAAACCGAGCGACAGGAGCCTGCCGATGGGCAGGACGGCTGGATCCGCTACACCTGCATGCGCTGCGGCGAACAGAAGGAGGAGGTGCTCCCGTGGAAAAAAGACCCCGAATTGCCGGAAGACTGATCGCCGGAATGCTGGCGCTTGTGCTGCTGGTGCTGCCGGCTGCTGCGCAGGACAGCCTTGCGGCGCTGGCGCAGAATCAGGGCTGTACGGTAGAAGCACTGCTGGATACCGAGACGTTCACGCCCGGCGATTCCGTCTCCGACTGGGTCGCTTTTGCGGCGGGACGCTCGAAGGAGCCGGTGCAGACGGAAGACTACCGCAAGGCGCTTACGGCCTATGTTACGAAGAAATACCGCAGCGAGGGCGGGCTGGATACCATTCGCGCGACGGAGTGGCATCGCATCAGCCTGACGCTTCTGGCGCTGGGCGGCGACCCGACCGACGCCGGCAAGGATCATATCAACCTGATTGCCGACGGCACTTATGACTGGAGGACGACCGAATCGCCCGGCACGCAGGGCCTGAACGGCTGGATCTTCGCCCTCCTCACGCTGGACAGCGCGCGCTTTGCCGTCCCGGCGGACGCGCGGTATACCCGCGAGACCATCCTGACTGCGATTCTCTCCGCACAGGAGCAGAACGGCGGCTTCGGTCTGGCGGCCGGGGCGGCGGATGTGGACATCACCGCCATGGCCCTGCAGGCGCTCGCGCCCTACCGCAGCGGCACGGTGAGCTACGCTCTGTCCGCCGGACGGAGCACCACGGTGCATGAGGCCGTCGGCCGCGCGCTGCAATGGCTGTCGGAGCAGCAGACGGAAAACGGCGATTTTAACAGCTGGGGCGCACCGAACGCCGAGAGCACGGCGCAGGTGATCATCGCCCTGTGCGCATTGGGAATTGATCCGGCCTCGGATATGCGGTTCTGCAAAAGCGGAGGAAGCGCTGCGGACGGTCTGGCACGGTACCGGCAGGAAAACGGCCTGTATGCCCATGTTCCGGACGCCGGCGCCGACCTGATGGCGACGCAGCAGGCCATTCTGGCCGAGGAGGCCATGGAGCGGCTGAAAAACGGCGAACGCAGCCTGTATGATTTCCGTGCACCGATGGAGGACGGGCTCCGTGCGGCGATTGCCGCGCTGAACGACGATATTTTCGCTGCGGACGCGGAAGCGCTGCGCGCGCAGGCCGATGCGCTTTATGTGCGCTACCGGGCCATCCCCGCTGAAGAACGCAGCTATGTTTTTGCGTTTGAAAGGCTTCGCGCGGCGCTGGAGGAGAGCGGCTGCACGCTCGAGCCGGAAAACCCGGCGGCGGCCTATGATCTGCGGCAGCCCGCGGCGCCGGACGATACGCACGGCGGCACGATCCTGTGCATCTGCGGCGGTGCGGCGGCAGCGGCGGTGCTTGCCGTCAGCGGAATTCTTTGGAAGAGGAAACAGAAATGTACAAAATAACAGAAAACGTCATCCGAGAAGTGAAAAAGGTCATCATCGGCAAGGACGATGTGATAGAGAAAATCTGGATTTCCATTCTGGCGCAGGGGCACGTGCTTCTCGAGGACGTCCCCGGCGTCGGCAAGACGACAATGGCGCTGGCTTTCTCCAAGGCGCTGGGGCTGGACACCAAGCGCATCCAGTTCACGCCGGACACCATGCCCTCGGATATCATCGGCTTTACGCTGCCCGGAAAGGACGGCATGGTTTACCAGCCGGGCACGATCATGACGAATCTGCTGCTGGCCGACGAGATCAACCGTACCTCCAGCAAGACCCAGTCGGCGCTGCTGGAGGCTATGGAGGAGCGGCAGGTCACGGTCGACCGTGTCACGCATCCGCTGCCGGAGCCCTTCGTCGTGCTGGCGACGCAGAACCCCATCGGCTCTGCCGGAACGCAGGAGCTGCCCAACTCCCAGCTCGACCGCTTTTTGATGAAGCTGAGCATGGGCTACCCCGACCTTTCCAGCCAGGTCGCCATTTTAAAGGAACGCAGCGAGGCCGAGCCCTTGCAGTCGGTCTGCGCCGTGGCGGGGCAGGAGGAGCTGCGCCGCGCCATAGAGCAGACGTGCAGGACGCATCTGGCAGACGCCGTCTATGATGATATCGCCCGTCTGAGCGAGGCCACGCGCGCGCACCCCATGGTGCGCCTCGGCATCAGCCCGCGCGGCGCGCTGGCACTGTGCCGCTGCGCGAAGGCGGCGGCCTTTGCGGCGGGGCGCGGCTATGTCCTTCCGCAGGACGTGCGCGAAATGGCGCCCTATGTATTTTCTCACCGTCTGATGCTCTCGTCGCGGGCGCGGCTGAACGACCTTTCCGCCGAGGCGGTCGTGGCCGAGGTGCTGGAAAGCACGCCCATGCCCGTCATGACGGAGCGGACCCTATGACGGCCCTTTTCTGGCTGCTGTGTGCGGCGGGGCTGACGGCTGCCTACCTGCTTGCGCCCTCGCCGGCGCTCCTCTGCGCGGCGGGCGTGTGGCTGCTCGCGCCGCTTCTTTCCTGGCTGGCGCTGCTGTGCGGCAGGAGAAAGCTGCAGGTGCAGCTTTCCTGCGCGGCGACGGCGGAGAAAAACAAGCCAACGGCGCTGGCGATTGCCCTGCGCCGCCCAAAATGGCTGCCGGTTGGCGCAGTGCGCTTTCATATAGAAACGGAAAACACCGTGACCGGCGAGCGGCAGACGCTTTCCCTGCGCGGCGAGCCTGCGCGGGCGACGCTCTCGAGCCGCTACTGCGGCTGCATCCGGCTGCGCGTCGCGCGCGTGACGGTGTGGGAGGCCTTCGGCATTTTTCCGCTTGTGCTTCGCCGGTCGGCGCAGCGGCAGCTGTGCATCCTGCCGGACACCTTTCCCGTGCAGCTCACGCCGGTTCTCTCCCTCGCGCAGCAGGAGTGCAGCGAGTATGACCCGAACCGGAAGGGAATGGACCGGACGGAGACGTTTCAGATCCGGGATTATGCCCCCGGCGACAGTCTGCGGCAGATCCACTGGAAGTTGTCGGCCAAGGCGCGGCGGCTGATCGTGCGCGACCCTGCGCGGCCGGTCGATCACAGCCTGGTCGTGTTCGTCGCGCGGCAGAAGGCGCAGCCTGCGCTTGCCGACGCACTATTGGAGGCGGCGGTATCCGTGTGTCAGGCATTGGAGCATCAGCCGTTCTGCCTGATGTGGAATGAAGAAACGCTCTGCCGCCGCGAGATTTCCGGAATGGATTCGTTTCTCGAGGCGCTGACCGATCTGATGAAGGCTCCGGCGCGGGAGGCGCTGCCGCCGTGGGCTGCGCCGCAGTATGGCACGCTGTTGTATTTCGGCTTTCAAATGCCGGAAACGCCGCCGGAAAATGCGGTGCCGTTTCTGTGCTGTGAGCAGCCGCAGGAGTTTCCGGACGCCATCGCCTTTACGCCGGAAAATATGCGTGAAAAATTGGAAAAGCTTTAGCTTTTGGACGATCAGGATGTTGCTTTCGTGAAAAGACAGGAATCTCTGACAATCAAACAACTGCCTGCGCTGCCAGAGCGCCATGCGCTGTGCCTGCTGCCCGCCGGCATTCTGCTTTTGGCAGGCGCTTGGGGCACGGTGTGGCAGTGGCTTTCCCCGGCACAGAGCGGCTGGCAGCTGCTTTTGCTGCTGCTTTCGGCATGGGCGCTTCTTGCGCTGTGCCTGCTGCTCCGGCCGGAAAAGCGGCTGCATCGCATTGCCGCGCTTGCCGCGCTGCTGGCGCTTCTGGCATTGGCGCTCCTGCTGCGCGAAGAGCTCTCCGCCGCTGCGGCGGGCGTGGGAAATCTGGCAAAGCGGCGGCTCTTTTTGCAGACCGGGCGCTATGCGCTGCCCTATGAAAATGCCGGGAGCATTCTCTGGCTTCTGTTTCCGGCGGCGGCGCTCAGCGGGGCGCTTTGCGGCCTTTGCCTGCGGTGCAGCTGGGGCGGCGCGGTTTTCTCCCTGCTTGCGGCGGCGCTGCTTGCGCTGCAAATTGGCGGTCTGCTGCCCGCAGGATGGTTCTTCGCCGTGCTTCTGACCGGCGTGCTGCTGAGCTTTCTGCGCGAGCGGCCGAAAAAACGGCTGCTTCTCTCCGGTGCGGCGGTGCTTCTGGCACTAGCGCTTGCCGGAACGGCGATGCTCCCCGGCCTCGTGGCGGAGAATGGCGGCGGATTTGCCCGCACGCTGCACCGCCTGCGCTACGAGACGCATGCAAACCCCATGCCGGAGGGAAATCTGACGGCAGCGGGGGAGGCGACCTCAAATCAGCCTGCGCTGGAGGTTCGCATGGCGCACTGGACGCCGCTTTATCTGCGCGGCTATGTCGCGGGGGAATATACCGGCACAGGCTGGGAGCGCCCGGCGACACCGGCATTGGCAGAAAATGCCGAAATGCTCTACACGCTGCAAACGAATTATTTTACCCCGGCGGCACAGCTTGCCGCCGCCTGGGCCTCGCAGGATACCGAGGCGGAAAACCATGTTACCATCGCGCCGCTCGGC
Organism: uncultured Oscillospiraceae bacterium; assembly: GCA_934622035.1. GTDB lineage: Bacteria > Bacillota > Clostridia > Oscillospirales > Oscillospiraceae > JAZOXB01. Next base: position 152,390 of record CAKTVG010000002.1, on the reverse strand, counting down.
GCCTGCCGCGAGCATCTGTACCTGCCCTACGGCGCGGCCACCACGCTTCCGGATGCCGCCGACCTGACGGGCGAGGGCAGCCGGACGGCCCTGCCGCAGAGCTATGACGCGGCGCTCTACCCCGTGGAGGAAAGCTACCTGCTGCAAAAAGCGCTTTCCCAGGCGGCCGGGAGCGACTACCTGTCGGGCGAGGCGGCCTACCGCCAGTGGGTCTATGCGACGTATCTCACCGTGCCGCAGCGCACCTATGAAGCGCTGACGCAGTCCTTTTTTCCCGCACAGAGCTGGACGACCACGGAGGCGAAGACGGCGATCGTGCAATTTCTTGCTGAGAATCTCACCTACCGGGAGAGCGCTGCCGTCACCGGCACGGACGTTGCCGCCGCCGTCCTCACAGGCAGCCGCCAGGGCGGCAGCGTGCACTATGCCACGCTTGCCGCGCTGCTTCTGCGCTGCTGCGGCATCCCCGCGCGGTATGTGGAGGGCTATGTCGTCACTGCCCAGCAGGCGGAGGTGCTTGCCGGCGGCGCGGCGCTGACCGTCACCGAACGGAATGCCCACGCCTGGGCGGAGTATTATCTTGACGGCGTCGGCTGGCTGCCCTTTGACGCAGCGCCGGGCTATACCGATCTGATTTCCTATCTTCTGCCGGATGACGGCTCGGAGACGGAGAACGGAAATACGCAGTCGCCCCAAACGCCGGAGCAGCCGGAGCAGAACCGTGAGCCGAACATCTCCGAGGAGCCGCAGGAGGCGGGGGACAGGCCGCTCTGGATCCGCAATGCGCTTCTCGGCGCACTGGTCTTGCTGCTGCTTGCTCTGATTGCGCTCGTTTTGCGGACGCTGCTCCTGCGGCACAGACTGCGCAAGCGCCGCCTGATCTTTTATAGTGAGGACTGCCGCGCGGCCTGTGCCGGTATCCTCTGCACGATCCATAAGCTGCTGCCCCTCTGGCAGCCGGGAAACTGGGAGGTCTACGGCCCCACACATGAAAGAGCGCTGTCCGCGGCGCTGAATTCCGAAGAGGCGGCGCGAAAGCTCGCCGCGCTGGAGCGCGAGGTCTGGTACGGTGGCGGCCCGATCCGTGAAGCGCAGCGGCAGGAGGCGCTGGAGCTGCTCTCCGCGGTGGAGGCCCGCTGGCGGCGGTGTACGCCGCGCCGAAAGCGATTTATTCAGAGATTTATTGCCTGCAAGGCATTTTAATAAATCTGCATATCAAAAAGGAGGAAACACCATGAAACACTTTGGAAAACGCTTGATGGCGATTCTGCTGTCCTGCGTCCTTCTGCTGTCTCTGCTTCCGACGACGATTTTTGCCGCCGAAACCGGCAAGATCGCCCTGCTGGCAGTGACTGCGGACGGTTTTCTGATCGAGCCGGAGTATATCAATTATGCGACCGGCAACACGGTGAAGGATGTGCTCAAGGCGAGCGGACATACCTTCACAGGCATCGACACCGGATTCATTTCCGGCATTGACGGCAAGACCGACAACTACTCTCTGCACTACGACGGAGACGGCTACGCCCTCGATGCTTCGGCAGAGAATGTGACCGTCATCTGGTTCACCACGAACGCGAACCAGAGCTACGGCGCGAATCTGCTGGCGCTGGCCGACAACATGACGGTCTACAACACCGCGACGAACGGTGTGCAGGACTACGCCGCCGCAAAGGAGGCGTATGACGCTGCCGTCAAGGGCTTCTACGCAGCAGACGACGCGACAGCCGAAAAGCTGAACACGGCGCTGAAAAACGCGCTGAAGAAGTACCAGGATTTCCTCGATGGCGGCAAGGTCACCGTGACGATGGATGTTACCCTGGGCGGCGAAAAGACCAAGCCGGCAGTGGCGGTCTTCACCAGCGAGTTTGGCCCTGTCACCACGGTCAACGGCGTTGACAGCGTGCAGCTGGTTCCGGGCAGCTATCAGTTCGACCTGTCTGACGGCAGCTTCCGCCATGTGCGCGGCACGCTGGAGGTCACTGCGGACACGACCCTGACTGCGGAGATCCCGGCAGGCAAGTGGATCAAGACCATCGGTATCGGCATCGACAACTTCTGGAAGACCTATGGCGAGATGCCCAAGTCCAACGAAAACGACTATGAGGCTACCTACCTGATTCCGGATCACGCCTACACCTCTCTGTATCCTTATTTTGAGCCGGGCGAGGGCCTGGATACCACCAATGTCCGCGTTTACAAGGCGGGCGACCCCAACGGCAACAAGGCCAGAAGCTGGGAGAGCAAGGCCACGGCGCTGACCGACTGCATTGAGCGCGACAGCCTGAAAAATGCGGATGTCGTCTGCGAGGCGCGTCTCAAGGGCGGCGTCTATGAGCAGTACCAGACCTTTACGCTGCATCTGATCCGCACGGCCAGCCTCACGGACATCAAGGCGGCGGACGCCGTGTCCGGCCTTCAGATCACGCCGGAGTACACCAACAGTCTCAACACCTATACCGTAGTTACCTCGCAGGATCAGGTGAAGATTACGCCTGTCACGTTGTGCAGCGGCGTTGCCATCACCGTGGGCGGAAAGCCCACCCAGAGCGGCGCGGCAGTCGCGGTGGATCTGGCCGACTGCGAGCAGGATGCCGACAAAAAGTACTATCTGATCCCCATTGTGCTGACCGCCAACGGCCAGGACGTCACCTATACGGTGAAGGTGCAGAAGCGCGCCGCCATCCCGGTGATCCTGAACCATGAGGACGGTCTGGATGTCAAGGTTTACAGCCAGACGGGAGACTACATCGCACCCACCTCCTCCACCGGCACTGCGGATACCTACATGCTGACGCTGGGCTGCGCGTACAGCTATCTTGCTACCAAGAACGTGTACTTCCATGCGGAACACACCTTCCCGGCGCAGCCGGGCATGACGCTCACGGTGCCCACGCCCATTACCGAGGACTGGCTGACGAATCTCGGCTCCCGCGCCGGCAATAAGGCGCCGCTGAACGAGATGACCCCGGCGTTTGCGGCAGGTGTTCATGAATATACCTTCACGGTAGAATCCAACACCACTAACTTCCAGTTCCTGCGCGCCCGGACGGATACCTCCTATAAGACAACGTTCTATGCGGCGTACCACTGCAATAGTGCCTGGCCCGAGCGGACCATCGAAAGAGAACTGACCGGATCCGACACGAGCTATACCTCTATCGCCAACTTCCTGGCCGTTGGCGGCTATGGCAACAGCGGCCGGCTGAAGGTTGCCCAGGCCAAGACGGTCAACGGCGCAACCCTGTATCAGGACTACTTCATCAACGTTGTGCGCTCCATGACCCTCACGGGCCTGACAGCAAAGGATAATAACGACGTCAGCGTGCCCCTGACGCAGAAGGGTGCGGACAAGCAGGGCTTTGAAAAGCTGGTGTATGACTACACCGCGGACGTTGGCCAGCGCACCTCTGAGCTGCGCCTGACGCTGCGTCCGCTGAGCACCTACCGCATCGATGCGGACATGACCGTGAAGGTCGCTTGCGGCGACTGGAACCAGACGCTGGTATACGACTCCGAAAACAAGCCCAATGTGGAGCGGATGGTTGCCGTCCCCCTGAACACGGCCTCTGCCGCGACGGAGAAAATCACGGTCACCGTTTCCCACAAGGAAACCGGCAGCGTCGCCGGGATCTATACCATCGAGGTCAACAAGCAGCCGCCTGTGGAAACGAGTGTGATCACCGATCCGGGTGACGCCACGGTATTCCTCGTAGCGGATGCAAGCAAGACGCGCATCCTCCCCGATGCGAAGGGCATTTATCTCCTGGATACCGGCAGCAGCTACACGCTCGTCGTGACGCGCAACGGCTATGTTGGCAAGAAGCTCGCCGTTGTCGCCGGAGAGGCCAACAAGGTTATCGAGGTGAAGCTGGACAAGGCGCCCGACAGCACCCTGAACGACATCTACCAGAAGGGCGAAGACTGGCCCCTGTTCCGCGCGGACGAGAACAACAACGGCGTCGTAAATGCACGCACGCCTATCACTGCCGAGGACACCGTTCTGGCCTGGGCGAACAAGCTGGGCGAGGGCTACAGCGGCAGCGCCGTGGGCAGCCCCATCATCGTCGGCGGCAATATCTACACCTACTCCGGCACGACCATCATGAAGGTCGATAAGGAAACCGGCCTGATCCTGAAGACGGCCAAGATGGTCGGCGGCTCCTCCTTTGCCATCAACTCTCCCACCTATGCCGACGGCATGATCTTCATCGGCCTGTCCAACGGCCGCGTGCAGGCGTTCAACGCCGAAACGCTGGATTCCCTCTGGGTCTACACGGATAAGCTCGGCGGCCAGCCCAACTGCCCGATCGCCTACTGCGACGGCTATATCTACACCGGCTTCTGGAACAGCGAGACGAAGCAGGCCAACTTCGCCTGCATCTCCGTCACCGACGAGGACGTCACGCAGGCTGAGGAAGCAAAGCTCGCGACCTGGACCTATACCCACAACGGCTTCTACTGGGCGGGCGCTTATGCCTGCAAGGACTATGTCCTCGTCACGACCGACGACGGCGCGGACGGTTACACCACCGGCCACGGCTCCGTCCTGTCTCTGAACCCCAAGACCGGCGTAATGATCGACGAGGTCGTCGTGGATAACGTCGGCGACCTGCGCAGCAGCATCTGTTACGATAGTGAAACGGGCGCCTACTACTTCACCTCCAAGGGCGGCGACATGTACCAGATCCGCACCAACGAGGACGGTACCTTCGTCGAAAACTCTCTGAAGCGCCTGCATCTGAACAACGGCTCTACCAATAATCAGACCCCGCCGATGAGCACCTCTACCCCGGTCATTTACAAAGGCCGCGCCTACATCGGCGTGTCCGGTACCTCCCAGTTCGGTGCTTATTCCGGCCATAATATCACGGTCGTCGATCTGGAGAGCTTCACCATCGCCTATTCCGTCCCTACAAAGGGCTACCCGCAGACCAGCGGCCTGCTGACCACGGCCTATGAGGACGAGGACGGCTATGTGTATGTCTACTTCTTTGACAACTTCACGCCCGGCAAGCTCCGCGTCATCCGCGACAAGGCCGGCATGAAGGAGGTCGATCACACCTATACCACGATGGAGACCTACAATGATAGCGGCGAGGAGCGCACGGTCGAGGCGGCTTATGTGCTCTTTACGCCGAGCGGCGCGCAGGCGCAGTATGCCATTTGCAGCCCCATTGTGGACAGCGAGGGCAACATCTATTTCAAGAACGACTCCGCGCAGCTCATGCGCCTGAGCAGCCGGGTAACGAAGCTGGAGGTCACGCAGCAGCCCGACCGCACGGCCTATGAGGTGGACGATTATTTCGACGCCTCCGGCATGAAGATCACGGCCTACTACGCCAACGGCACGACCAAGGATGTCACGGCATATGTCAAGTACACCACGGAAAAGCTGACCGCAGACGACACCGAGATCACCGTCGCCATCGATCTGGACAAGCCGGTCAAGGAAACGCTGGAAAAATCCACGGACAAGGAGCAGACCGCCAAGTGGCAGCTCTACCAGGATAAGGACGGCAAGGACGGCATTTCCTGGGAGATTCCCACAACGACCGTGACCATCACGGTTGCCGACGGCCACACCTACGGCGAGCCTGACTGGACGTGGAACGAGGATTTCACCGCTTCCGCAGCCTTTACCTGCGCAAACGAGGGCCATACGGAGACGGTTCCGGCGACGGTTACGAATGAAGTGACAACGGACGCAGGCTGTGAAACGGCGGGGATCCGCACCTACACTGCAAAGGTTACCTTCGAGGGCAAGGACTATACCACAACCAAGACCGAGGTCATTCCCGCCACCGGCCACGTCTATGGTGAGCCTGACTGGACGTGGAACGAGGATTTCACCGCCGCGGCAACCTTCACCTGCGCCAACAACGCCGCGCATACGAAGACCCTTGACGCGGCCGTCACGAGCGAGGTAAACGCGCCCTCCACCTGCGAAGAAAACGGTTCCCGCACCTACACCGCGAAGGTCACCTTCGAGGGGAAGGACTACACCGCAATCAAGACCGAAGTCATCGGCGCCACCGGGCACGCCTACGGCGAGCCGGTCTGGACGTGGAATGAAGATTTCACCGCCGCGGCAACCTTCACCTGCGCCAACGATCCGACGCACACGAAGACCGTCACGGCGGACGTCTCGAATGAAGTGACCCTTGAAGCATCCTGCGAGGAGGAGGGTGTCCGTACCTATACCGCGAGGATCAACTTCGAAGGGGAGAACTACACGAGCACAAAGACGGAGGCCATTGCCGCTGCCGGTCATCAGCCGGAGCACAGGAACGCCAAGGATGCCACCTGCACGGACAAGGGCTACACCGGCGATACCGTCTGCAAGGTCTGCGAAAAGGTTCTGGAAACCGGCAAGCCGATCGACGCGCTCGGCCACAACTTCGAGAACGGCAAGTGCACCCGCTGCGGAAAGGCCGCTCCCGCAGAGCCCGCCACCGGTGATTCTGTGAATCCCGTTGTGCTGTGGGTCTGCATGGCCGGTGCCGCTGCCGCCGCACTTATGCTGTTCCTGCTCCGCAAAAAGCAGCATAGCAACAAATAAAACGATATCCCTGTAAAAGCGGTATCCAAAAGAAGAAGCCCCGCCGGTTGATGACCGGCGGGGCTTTTGCACGGGAATCATTTCCGCAGGGGAGGGGTTTCCCGTCCCGTGGGGGAGGCACGTTTCTGACGCGTCAGCACCCTTGGCTCCCTCGTCAGAGGGAACCAAGGGGCTGCTGCAAATTCGTGATTGCACCCTGTAGGGCCACGGCGTGCCGTGGCCGCGGGAGGTATTTCAAATCTGCGCCTGCACCCCGTAGGTCGGCGCCCGTATGTGCCGACGGAATATGACATGCAGGGCGCGTTGGCCCTGCTTTTGTGGGAAATGGCGGTTTGTTTCGGGGAAAAAGCGATGGAAAAGCGGCCTGGAATGTCAAAAAAGCGGACGGTCGGAAGCTCCGGGGAGGGATGCTTCCGGCCGTCCGGCCAAGAGAAAGGGGTGTAAAATCAGAGATATTCGCTGGGGCTTTCGACATCCTCGATGGTCTCGCCAACGGGAACCTCCGCGGGAGCTTCAAAGTCCGGTGTCTTCTCCGGGATCCAGCGGATCGCCGCGTAGAGCGCGATGGAGAGCACCATGGAAACCAGCCAGCCGACCGGCCACGAGACCCAGATGCCCGTCGTTTGCAGCGCCGTGCGGGAGAGAATTTCGGCCAGCGCCACGCGCAGCACAAGGTCCGTGAAGGTCGCAATCATGAAGCGGCCCATGCGGCCCGCGCCGCGCAGCACGCCGTCGGAGACGAGCTTGGCCGACACGATGAAGTAGAAGGGAGCAAGAATACGCAGGAACATTACGCCGGTGTCCATGGCTTCGCCGCTCGGATTGTCGAGGAAGAGGCTGACGAGCCAGCGCCCTGCAAAGAAGTACAGCAGCACAATGGGAATGCAGATCATCCAGACGAGCTTGAGGCCTGCCTTGAAGCCCTCGTGAATGCGCTCGTGCTTGCCCGCGCCGAGGTTCTGCGCGGTGAAGTTGGAGATGCCGTTGCCCAGCGTTGTCAGCGAGGTGACGACCATGTTGTTGAGCTTGACGGAGGCGGAGTAGCCCGCCATGACCGACGGTCCAAAGCCGTTGATAACGCTCTGAATGACAATATTGCCGACGGAGATGAAGCTCTGCTGCAAAACGCTCGGAATCGCCACAAGGGCAAAGCGCTTCAGCAGCCGCCCGGAGAACACGCGGAGCTTTCCGGTGGTTTCAATCCTGCGGAAACGCAGAAGCAAAAAGACCAGCGCCAGCACGCAGCTTACGCTCTGGCAGAGGAAGGTCGCCCAGGCCACGCCCGCGACGCCCATCCGGAAGGCGGTGACGAACAGGATGTCTACTGCGATGTTCGACAGGGAAGAGCAGACAAGGAAAAGAAAGGGCGTCCGGGAGTCGCCCAGCGCGGAGAAAATGCCGGTCGACACGTTGTAGAGGAACACGGCGGGCAGGCCGTAGATGTAGATATCCAGATAGAGCTTGGAGTCCGAGAAGACCTCCGCCGGCGTTTTGATCAGGCGCAGCAGGCCGTCGCAGCAAAGAATGCCGGCGAGCATCAGCACCGCGCAGGTCGCGCAGCTGGCGATCAGGGAGGTCAGAACGCCGGTCTTCATTTCGCCGTATTTTTTCGCGCCGAAAAGCTGCGCCGTCAGGACGGACGCGCCGATATTGCAGCCGAAGGCGAAGGCGATGAAGATCAGCGTGATCTCATAGCTGTTGCCGACGGCGGCAAGGGCGTTTTCGCTGATGAACTTGCCTGCGACGAAGCTGTCGGCGATGTTGTACAGCTGCTGGAAAATGATGCTGCCGAACAGCGGCAGGCAGAATTGCCACAAAACCCGGCTGGGCTTGCCGGTCGTTAAATCGTGATTCATGCCGTCTGCCCCGCTTTCCGCTCCGGGAAGGTCAGAAGGAAGGCCAGGTCCGAAAGCAGGAAGCCAATGGCTTCCAGAGAAATCAGCACATTCAGTCCCGTCAGGCAGCGGGCGATGCCGCCGCAGAGAAAGCCAAGCGCCATACACGCGGCAAGCCAGCGTGCGCCGCGCTCACGCCCGCCCAGAGCCAGCCGCAGCACCAGTGCCAGCGCAGCCAGATCAAAGCAGACCATCATAACAATTCTGCAAATCAGTTCCATTTTTTGTTTTTCTCCTCTTGATTTTTCGTGCGCACTGATTATAATCGATGGTATCGATATATGTATAATCTTTATTTTGTATGTTCGCAATCCGAAAATAATATATCAGGAGAGCCGGTATGTACATCAGCTATGACTATTACCGCATTTTCTATTATGTCGCTGCCTGTGGGAGCGTTTCGCAGGCGGCGGTGCAGCTGCGCAACAGTCAGCCGAACCTGACGCGCGCGATTCGCAATCTGGAAACGGAGCTGGGCTGCGCCCTGTTCCGGCGGACGAACCGCGGCATGTGCCTGACGCCGGAGGGGGAGCGCCTCTATGCGCATATCCGCGTCGCCTTCCTTCAAATCGAAAGCGCCGAGACGGAGCTGACGGAGCTGCGCGAGCTGCAAACGGGAAGCGTCCGCATCGCCGCCAGCGAAATTGCCCTGCACTGCATGCTGCTGCCCGTGCTGCGCGAGTTTCAGCGGCTGCATCCGGGCATCCGTCTGAAAATCAGCAATCACACCACGCCGCAGGCGCTCGATGCGCTGAAAAACGGCCTTGTGGATATTGCGGTGGTGACGACGCCTCTGACGCCGGAGGACGGCCTGTGCATCCACGCGCTGCGAGACGTGCGCGAGCGCGCCGTCTGCGCGGGGCACCCGGAGCTGCGCGGCAGACGGGTTTCGCCGGAGGAGCTGCTGCGCTATCCCATCGTGTCCCTCGGCACGCAGAGCACGTCCTACCAGCTCTATGCCGGATATTTTGCGGCGCAGGGGCTGCACTTTTCCCCGGATGTGGAGGCCGCCACGGCCGACCAGATCCTGCTTCTGGTCGAGGCCGGGCTGGGCATCGGCTTTTTGGCGGAGGATTTTCTGCGCGACGCACCGTGGCTGCATGCGCTGGAGCTGTCCTGCCCGCTTCCCACGCGGGAAATCTGCGCCGTCAAGCGCAGAGAGCAGCCGCTCAGCCTCGCAGCGCAGGAGCTGGAAAAAATGCTGCTTGCACAAACGAAAAAGGAGAACGAAATATGAAACTTTTGATCGCATCGGACATCCACGGCTCGGCCTATTACTGCGGGCAGCTTCTGGAGGCTTACCGCCGCGAGGGCGCGGAGCGGCTGCTGCTGTTGGGAGACATCCTATATCACGGGCCTCGGAACGACCTTCCGCGGGACTATGCGCCAAAGCAGGTGCTGGCGATGCTGAATGCGCAGAAGACGCACATTTTCTGCGTGCGCGGCAACTGCGACACGGAGGTCGACCAGATGGTGCTGGAATTCCCGATTCTGGCGGACTACTGCCTGCTTACCGCGGGTGAGCGACTGATCTATGCCACCCACGGCCATAATTACAATATGAAGGCGCTGCCGCCTCTGCTGCCGGGCGACGTGCTGCTGCACGGGCACACGCACATTCCGGCATGGGAGCGCTTCGGGGAGGGAAATCTCTATCTGAACCCCGGCTCGGTGTCCATCCCGAAGAACGGTTCGCCGAACGGTTTTATGCTTCTGGAGGGGCGCAGGATGTCCTGGAAGACGCTGGCAGGCGAAATTTACCACACAGAGGAATTATAATGCACAGCCCCCGCGGCGCTTTTGAAGCATCGCAGGGGCCAATTTTTATGGGTGCAGTATAACCGTTTCGCAGGGGTGTGGCTCTGCCGCGGCCGGTGCAGGCAGCTGCAAATTTGTAAGCTCCCACACGCGAGACGGAAAACCCGTCTCCTGCGGACAAATGGAGAATCTGAATTCCTGAAAATCGAAAGCGCGCCGTGCAGATTTCTGCACGGCGCGCCAGGGATTTATTTGTTGTTTGCAACGCTCAGGCGGTTCAGCGCACGGGCGAGCTTGGCCTTGGCCAGCTCGATGTCCTTTGCCTCCTTCGCGGCGGCAATGCGCTCCTCGGCGACCTTCTTCGCGTGCTCCGCACGCTCGACGTCTATCATCCCGGCGTACTCAAAGGTGGTTGCGACCAGGCGCACCTCGCCCTTCTCTACGCTGAGGAAGCCGCCGCCGCACGCCGCATCGCGCGCCGTGCCGTCCTGCGTCACGGTGACTGTGCCGACATCCAGCGCCGCCAGATAGTCCGCGTGGCCGCGGCGGATGCTGACATAGCCCTCCGTCGTGCGGACACGCAGCGCCTCGGCCTCGCCGTCAAACAGGCTGCCGTCCGGCGTGACGATTTGCAGGCGGAAGCCGCTCATTGCTTTGCACCCTTTCTAGCCTTCTCCACCGCCTCGTCGATCGTGCCGACAAAGAGGAAGGCGGATTCGGGCAGGTCGTCGTGCTTGCCCTCCAGAATTTCCTTGAAGCCGCGGATCGTCTCCTTAATGGGAACATAGCGGCCCTCGTAGCCGGTGAACTGCTCGGCGACGAAGAAGGGCTGAGAGAGGAAGCGCTGGATTTTACGCGCGCGGCTTACGGTCAGCTTATCCTCTTCGGACAGCTCGTCCATGCCCATGATTGCGATGATATCCTGCAAATCCTTATAACGCTGCAAAATTCTCTGCGTCTCGCGGGCGACCTCATAGTGCTCGCGGCCGACAACCTCCGGAGAGAGGATGCGGGAGGTGGACTCCAGCGGATCGACAGCCGGGAAGATGCCCAGAGAGGCGATGCCGCGATCCAGGACGGTCGTGGCGTCCAGATGGGCAAAGGTCGTCGCCGGGGCGGGGTCGGTCAGATCGTCGGCAGGGACGTAGACCGCCTGCACGGAGGTGATGGAGCCCTTCTTTGTGGAGGTGATGCGCTCCTGAAGCGCGCCCATTTCCGTGGCCAGCGTGGGCTGATAGCCGACGGCGGAGGGCATTCTGCCCAGCAGCGCCGAGACCTCGGAGCCTGCTTGTGTGAAGCGGAAGATGTTGTCGATAAACAGTAGCACGTCCTGACCCTCGCGGTCACGGAAGTACTCTGCCATGGTCAGGCCGGACAGGGCCACGCGCATACGTGCTCCTGGCGGTTCGTTCATCTGACCATAGACCAGGGCGGTCTTGTTGATAACGCCGGACTCCTGCATTTCGTTATACAGGTCGTTACCCTCGCGGGTACGCTCGCCGACGCCGGCAAAAACGGAAATGCCGCCGTGCTGCTTGGCGATGTTGTTGATCAGCTCCATGATCAGAACCGTCTTGCCGACGCCTGCGCCGCCGAACAGACCGATCTTGCCGCCCTTTGCGTAGGGCGCGATCAGATCGACGACCTTAATGCCGGTTTCGAGGATCTGGGTGCTGGTTTCCTGCTCGTCATAGGCGGGCGGGTCGCGGTGAATGCTCCACTTCTCACAAGTGACGGGCTGGGGCTTGTTATCGATGGCGCGGCCGAGCAGGTTGAAGACTCTGCCCAGCGTTTCGGGGCCGACCGGAACCTTGATGCCTGTGCCGGTATCCACGGCTTCCATGCCTCGGGTCATGCCGTCGGTGGAGCTCATGGCAATGCAGCGCACGACATCGTCGCCGAGCTGCTGGGCAACCTCGCAGACGAGCTTGCCGCCCTCGCGCTCGATCTCAATGGCGTTGAGCAGGTTCGGCAGATGCCCGTCCGGGAAGCGAATGTCCAGGACAGGGCCGATGACCTGCACAACCGTGCCGGTGTATTTCTCTTGCATACGGATTTCTCCTTACTACGATTTTCACTCACAGCGCTTCCGCGCCGGAGACGATCTCGGTGATTTCCTGCGTGATGGCGGCCTGACGGGCGCGGTTATAATGCAGGACGAGATCGTCAATGATCTCACCGGCGTTCTTATTCGCGGCGTTCATCGCCGTGCGGCGGGCGCCGTGCTCGGAGGCGGAAGCCTCGCAGAGCGTGGAATACAGAATGCCTGCGACATACTGCGGAACGATGCTGTCAATCAGCTTCTGCGCCTCGCCCTCCAGAATGGCGTTGGCGTAGCGCTTTTCCTCCTGCGGATGCAGGGCAAGGGGCAGCAGCTCCTCGCTGACCGGCATCTGAGAGAGCATGGACTGGAACTTCGTATAGACAATGACCACGCGGTCAAAGCTGCCTGCGGCAAATGCTTCACACAGCAGCTCCGCCATCTGCTTGCAGTCTCCGACGCCGATCGTGGCGGTCAAACCGAAGTAGCTGCTCAGCAGCTCGCAGCCGGTGCGGGAAAAGTGCTCCAGCGTCTTTTTGCCGACGGGAAGGACGCAGTAATCCGTCCCCTCCGTCAGGGATGCGACCATGCGGAAGAGGTTGGCATTATAGCCGCCCGCCAGGCCGCGGTCGCCGCCGATGACGACATAGCAGGTCTTTTTGACCTCGCGCGGCTCCGTGAAAACGGAGGGATGCTCCGCCGTTCCGGACTGGATCCCCGCAATTGCGCCAGCGAGCACCTCATGGTACGGGCGCGCGCGCTCGACGCGCTCCTTGGCGCGGCGCAGCTTCGAGGTCGCCACCAGCTCCATGGCCTTGGTGATCTGGCGGGTGCTCTCGACGCTCTTGATGCGCGTTTTGATGCGCTTCATGGATGCAGCCATACGCCCGCTCCCTTACTTGAGGAACTGCGCCTTGCAGTCCTGAATCGCCTCGCGCAGCAGCGCCTCGTTTTCCTTGGTCAGCTGTTTGGTGTCGCGGATATTCTCCAGAATGGCCGGGCGCTGCACGGTCAGATAGTCAAACAGTGCAGACTCGAACTCGCCGATGCGCTCGACGGGAACGTCGGCCAGCAGATCGTTGACCACGGCGTAGATGATGCACACCTGCAGCTCCACGTCGACGGGCGTATTGCGGTTCTGCTTCAGAATTTCCACAATGCGTGCGCCCTGCGCCAGCCGCGCCTTGGTGTCCGCGTCCAGATCGGAGCCGAACTGTGCGAAGGATTGCAGCTCGCGGTACTGAGAATACATCAGCTTCAGCGGGCCGGCAACCTTCTTCATCGCCTTGATCTGCGCGCTGCCGCCGACACGGGAGACAGAAATACCGGGGTTGATGGCCGGACGGACGCCGGAATGGAACAGCTCCGATTCCAGATAGATCTGTCCGTCGGTGATGGAAATAACGTTCGTCGGGATATAGGCCGAGACGTCGCCGGCCTGCGTCTCGATGATGGGCAGGGCCGTCATGGAGCCGCCGCCGAACTCCGGCGCAACACGCGCCGCACGCTCGAGCAGGCGGGAATGCAGGTAGAACACGTCGCCGGGATAGGCCTCACGTCCTGGCGGACGGCGGATGAGCAGGGACAGCGCGCGGTAAGCCACAGCGTGCTTGGACAGGTCGTCATAGACGATCAGAACGTCCTTGCCCTGATCCATGAAATACTCGCCCATGGCGCAGCCGGAATACGGCGCGATATACTGCAGGGGCGCCAGCTCCGAGGCCGTCGCGGAAACGACGATGGTATAGTCCATGGCGCCGTTTTTCGTCAGGGTATCGACCAGCTGCGCAACCGTCGAGCGCTTCTGGCCGATGGCGACGTAGATGCAGACGACGTCCTTGCCTTTTTGATTGATGATGGTATCCGTCGCGATGACGGTTTTGCCCGTCTGACGGTCGCCGATGATCAGCTCACGCTGACCGCGGCCGATGGGGATCATGGAGTCGATGGCCTTGATGCCGGTCTGAAGCGGCACGGAAACGGGCTTACGCTCGATGATGCCGGGGGCGTTGCGCTCAATGGGGCGCAGCTCTGCGGCGTGGATGGGACCCTTGCCGTCGATGGGCTGACCCAGCGCGTCAACAACGCGGCCGATCAGCGCTTCGCCCACGGGGACGGAGACGACCTTGCCGGTGCGCTTGACAAGACCGCCCTCGCTGATGCCGACGTCCGTGCCGAGCATGACGACGCTGACGTAATTCTCTTCGAGGTTCAGCGCCATGCCGTAGGAGTCGTTTTCAAACAGCAGCAGCTCATTGGCCTTGCACTTCTCCAGGCCGTGGACCTTGGCAATGCCGTCGCCCACCTGGATGACATAGCCGATCTCGTCCTGCGCCGTCTTGGCGGAATAGTTTTTGATTTGATCCTTGATGATCTTGCTGATGTCGTCGATTTTCAGATTCACAGTTTCACCAACTTTGTCTTATACTATGGCCTCGTCCAGGCTGCTGCGCAGCCGGTCGAGTCTGCTTTGGATGCTGTCACTGAGCTGGACGCCGCCGTAACGCAGGGTCACGCCGCCGATGAGCGCGGGATCCACGCTGTTTTTCAGCACAATGTTCTTGCCGGTGAGTGCTTCCAGCTTCTTTTGCAGCGCGGCGCGCTGGCTGTCCTGCATGGGGACCGCCGTGATCGCTTCGGCGCGCACGATGTCGTGCGCCTCGTCGAAGCAGGCGCGGTAGGCCGTCCGGCAGGCGGGAAGCTGATAAAACGCGCGGTTGTCGCTCAGCAGGCACAGGAAATTCAGAAGCATGGGATCAAAGCCGCCGAAGGCCTGCTTCAAAAGCGCATGCTTTTCCTCCTTGGTCACTGCGGGCGTGTCGAGCAGCATGGTGTAGGAGGGGTTCTCCCGCAGAAGCTGCTGCACCGCGTCAAGCTCGTCCAGCACGCGCACGTCCTCCTGCGATTCCTGCGCAAGCTGGAACAGCGCCTTTCCGTAGCTGGCGGCGTCAATCATGGCTGTCCCCCAGATTCTCGATGAAGGAATCGATCAGCTCGGCGTGCTCCTCGCGCTTGATGTCGCGCGTCAGGATCGCGGAGGCGATATCCACGGCCATGCCGGAAACCTCGTCCTTGATCTCGTTCATCGCGCGCTTCTTTTCCAGCTCGATCTGCTCGTCGGCGCGGCGGATGGTCTGCGCGGCCTTGTCCTGCGCTTCGCGGAGGATCTCCTCCTCACGCAGCTGGGCGCGGCGGGTGGCATCCTTGAGCATGGCGGCGCTCTGCTCGGAGGCATTGGCCAGCTTCTGCTCGTATTCCGCCTTCATCTGCGCGGCGGCCTGCTTGTCCTCGTTTGCGTTGGCGTACATGTTGTCAACTTCCTGCTGGCGGGAATCGATCATTTTCTTCACGGGCTTGAACAGCAGCTTCTTCATCACAAAGAAGAGAATCACAAGGTTGCACAGCGTGAAAATGCTTGTCCAAAGCTCCAGCGAGATAAAATCACCCGATTCGCCAAACAAATACAATAAATACAAATGGTTTCCCCCCTTATTCGGCTGGGTACTCAGATCTTATTTGAAAGCAAAGATCATGAGCAGAGCGACGACCAGGGAGTAAATGCCGGTGGTTTCCGTGATGGCGCAGCCAAGGATCATGTTGGTACGCAGCGTATCGGCAACCTCAGGCTGACGGGCCATGCCCTCAAGCGCGCAGCCAACCGCGTGGCCTTCACCGATAGCCGGACCGATTGCGCCGATGCCCATACAAAGGCCGGCACCAATTGCGATCAAACCTTTTGCCAGTTCCATAGATAAAATCCTCCTGAAAATAAATTATATATGAATGGAATTTGCTTACGCGTTTGCTTTTTCCTCCGGGGGCGGGCAGGCCGCGCCGACGTAAACCATCGTCAGCATGCAGAAGACCAGCGCCTGAATGCAGCCGGAGAACAGGTCAAAATAGATGGACAGGATGGCGGGAATGCCGACCTGGAAGATGGGGATGCTGCGAATGATCTCATTCGGCACCCAGCCCAGCACCGCCGAGCTGAGCAGCGCCAGCGCGGCATAGATCAGCGTCGTCAGAACGCCGCCGCCGGCAACGTTGCCGAAGTGACGGAAGGCCAGGGACATCGGCTGCGCGATCTCGCTGACGATGTTCATCGGGGTCATGACGACGATCGGCTCGGTAAAGCCCTTGAGCCAGCCGAAGAAGCCGTTGCGCTTGATGGTGTTGTACCAGACCAGAACGCTTGTCACCAGCGCCCAGACAAGCGTCGTGCTGAGGTCGGCCGTCGTGCTTTTCAGGAAGCCGGTCATGCCGATCAGCGAGCCGCAGACCGAGGAGAGAAACAGCGTACCGATATAGGGCGCAAAGTTGATATTGTGCGGTCCCATCGTCGAGCTGACGAGATTATACAGTGCGGAAACGCCCTTTTCCACCACGCACTGCATTCTGCCGGGGCGCTTTTTCAGGTTGCGGCCCAGCAGCCAGCTTGCAAGGATCAGAAGGATCATCACGACAAAGGCCGACAGGGTCGTTTCCGTGATCGTCACGTCGAACAGTCCGAAGAACGAGAACTCAAACAGCGTGCTTGCGCCCTTTCCGACGTTATCCATCATGTTGCTTCACCTCTTGATTTTTGTTTTTCTTTTTGCAAAGCGTTCCGGCGAACAGTGCAATGCGCATGAAGCACAGCGGCAGGAGCGTGGAAAGCGGATCGAATTTTCCGGTTTTCAGCGCGAACACCAGCACCAGCACCAGCACAATCATCCGCAGCACCAGGCTGCCTCGCGCGGCAAGCTGTCCCTTCACGGGATCATAGCGCTCGGCGCGGATGAGGGAGAAAATCATCACCGCAAAATTCAGCAGCACCAGGCCGGTGCCGAGCACCGCGCTGTAGAGAATTTTCAGGCTCCAGCAGCCGATGAGAGCATAGACGCCCAGCATAATGCCACTGAGCAGCAGCTCCGCCGGGAAAATGAGCCACATCTCCCGGATCGTCGTCCGAAATGTCCGGATGGTTTTGGGAGAAACCTCCGGGAAAAGCTCCTCCGTCAGGCTTTCCTGCGTATTATCCGGTTTTTCCGTCATGCGGCTGGCCTCCTTTTCGGTCAGTTGGATCAAAGCAGCGGGAAGTCGTCAGGATATAACGGAACATGCTGTACACCCCGGCAAGCACGCCCAGCACGACGGCAGCGACCATCGCCCAGCGGCCTACGCCCCAGCGGTGCGTCATCAGCCAGCCAAGCAGAAGCAACAGTCCCGCCGGACAGACGAAGCAGAAGCCTGCCTGTATCACATAGTTTACCGCGTAAGCTATCCGAAATACCTTTTTCGGCATCATCTGCCTCACTTTCCGAAAGAAAATCCAAACACTTCCCTTATAGCAATATCATACCACAAAAGGCAAATTTTTGCAACTCCAGTTCGCTGTTTTGTACAGAATAATTATCTCCCGCCGGTTCTGATTCCATCCTACCGCAAAGCGCTGCGCGGTACAACGGTCAAAGCGCCGTGCCTGTCCGTTTTTCAGGCAAACGGCGGCAACTGTCTATACCGCCGCGGCGTTGACATTCTGCACGCAAAGGGCTATAATAAACACAAATTTGCAGCAAAAAGAGGTAACAACATGAAGGACTTGAAGCAGGAAACCCTGTGCATCCAGGCGGGCTACCAGCCCGGCAACGGCGAACCCCGCCAGATTCCCATCATTCAGAGCACCACCTACCGCTATGAAACCTCCGACGCCATGGGCCGCCTGTTCGACCTGGAGGACAACGGCTATTTCTACTCCCGCCTGCAAAATCCGACCTGCGACCATGTTGCGGCCAAAATCGCCGCGCTTGAGGGCGGCACCGCCGCCATGCTCACCGGCTCCGGCCAGGCGGCGACGTTCTACGCAGTGTTCAATATCGCCGGCTGCGGCGACCATGTCGTCAGCTCCTCGGCCATCTACGGCGGAAGCTATAACCTCTTCGCCGTCACCATGAAGCGCATGGGCGTGGAATTCACCTTCGTCGATCCCGACTGCTCTGTTGAGGAGCTGAACGCCGCCTTCCGTCCGAACACGAAGGCCGTCTTCGGCGAGACGATCGCCAACCCTGCGCTGACCGTGCTGGATATTGAAAAGTTTGCCGCCGCCGCGCATGCCCACGGCGTGCCGCTGATCGTGGACAACACCTTCGCCACGCCGATCAACTGCCGTCCCTTCGAATGGGGCGCGGACATCGTCACGCACTCGACGACCAAGTATATGGACGGCCACGCGGCCGCGCTGGGCGGCTGCATCGTCGACAGCGGCAAATTCGACTGGTCGAGGTATCCCGAAAAATTCCCCGGCCTGTGCACGCCGGATGAGAGCTATCACGGCGTGACCTATGTCGAGCGCTTCGGCCTTGCCGGCGCCTTCATTACCAAGGCGACCGCGCAGCTCATGCGCGACTTCGGCTCGGTGCAGTCGCCGCAGAACGCCTTCCTGACGAACCTCGGGCTGGAAAGCCTGCCCGTGCGCGTGCGTCAGCACTGCGCCACGGCGCAGAAGGTTGCAGAGCATTTGCAGGCGCATCCGCAGATTGCATGGGTCAATTACTGCGGCCTGCCCGGTGATCGGTACTATGAACGCGCGAAAAAGTACCTGCCCCACGGCTCCTGCGGCGTCGTGTCCTTCGGCGTCAGAGGCGGCCGCGACGCCGCCGCGGCCTTCATGGGCCACCTGAAGCTCGCCGCCATCGAAACGCATGTCGCCGATGCCCGCACCTGCTGCCTGCACCCGGCCAGCACGACCCACCGCCAGATGAACGATGCCGAGCTGGCCGCCGCAGGTGTCTCGCCGGATCTGGTTCGTCTGTCCTGCGGCCTGGAAAACGCGGATGATCTGATCGCAGACCTCGATCAGGCCCTCGCGCAGCTCTGAGAGGTGCACCATGCCGATCCGCATTCCCAACGACCTGCCCGCAACCGCGACCCTGCAAAGCGAGAACATCTTTGTCATGACGGAAACCCGCGCGACCACGCAGGACATCCGCCCGCTGGAAATTCTGATTCTCAACCTGATGCCCACGAAGATCGAAACGGAGACGCAGTTTTCCCGCCTGCTGGGCAACACGCCCCTTCAGGTGCATCTCGAATTTCTGCACACCCGCTCCCATGTCGCCACGCACGTCTCGGCGGAGCATCTTTTCGCGTTTTACAAAACCTTCGACGAGATCAGCGACCGCTATTTTGACGGCATGATCGTCACCGGCGCGCCGGTGGAGCACCTGCCCTTTGAGGAGGTGGAATACTGGCCGGAGCTTTGCCGGATTCTGGAATGGAGCAAGACGCACGTCCACAGCACGCTGCATATCTGCTGGGGCGCGCAGGCCGGGCTGTATTACCACTACGGCATTGCCAAGTATCCCCTGCCGGAAAAGCTCTTCGGCATTTTCCCGCACCGCGTGGAATATAAAAATCCCATCCTGCTGCGCGGCTTTGACGACGTCTTCTACGCGCCGCATTCGCGCCACACGACGATCCGCCGCGAGGATGTCGAGCAGGTGAAGGAGCTGAAGATTATCGCCTCCTCCGAGGAGGCGGGAATCTATGCCGTCTTCACTGCGGGCGGCCGCCAGATCTTCCTGACCGGCCACCCGGAGTACGACCCGGACACGCTCAAGCGCGAGTATCTGCGCGATCTTGGCAAGGGACTGCCCATCGCCGTACCGAAGAATTACTTCCCGCAGGACGACCCCACGCAGCCGCCTCTGGTGCGCTGGCGCGCGCACGCGCACCTGCTGTTCTCCAACTGGCTGAACTACTTCGTTTATCAAACTACACCTTACAACTTCACCGGAAAAACAGAATAATTATTATAATATGAGATGCAGAAGCATGCACAAAAGACAGCCGAACGCCGTCGGCAGCAGCGCGGCGGCCACTGTCCAGCGCAGGCTCTGCGTCTCTTTTTTAATCGTCATCAGCGTCGTGGCGCAGGGCCAGTGGAAGAGGAAAAACACGAGCATGCAAAGCGAATTTCGCCAACCCCAGCCGTTGGCCAGCAGGATGCCCTCCATTGCTGCCGTGGATTCCGCGCCGTAGGTCCCGCCCGCCGTCAGAATCATCATCAGAACCGGCAGCACAAGCTCGTTGGCCGGTGTCCCAAGCAAAAAGGCCAGCAACGCGGCGCCGCTCAGACCGAGCAGCCCCGCCGGGCCGTCGAGAAAGGCGGCGGCGTATTGCAGCAGGCTTTGCCCTGAGACGGTCACGTTGGCCAGAATCCAGATCAAAAGCCCTGCGGGCGCGGCCACCGCCGCCGCACGTCCGAGCACAAATACCGTCCGGTCCCGCAGGGAGCGGACGATCACCTGCCCCACGCGCGGCTTTCGATAGGGTGGCAGCTCCAGCGCAAAGGAGGAGCTTTCGCCGCGCAGCGCCGTCCGGTGCAGCAGAGCCGAGGCCGCCAGCGTCATCCCCACGGCCAGCAGCACGCAGCCGGTCAGACACAGCGCCGCAAGCAGGGACGAGCCGCGCGAAAAGCTGAGTCCGATCAGAAAAATCAGCGCCGGGAAGCGGCCGTTGCAGGGGACAAACGCATTGGTCAGTACGGCGATGCGCCGCTCCCGCGGCGAATCGATGATCCGGCAGCCGACCACGCCCGCCGCATTGCAGCCAAAGCCCATGCACATCGTCAGCGCCTGCTTCCCGCAGGCGCCTGCGCGGTAAAAGCCGTGATCCATCAAAAAGGCCACGCGCGGCAGATAGCCGAAATCCTCCAGAAGGGTGAAGAGCGGGAAGAAAATTGCCATCGGCGGCAGCATCACCGCGACCACCCGCGCGGTCGTCTCATAGACGCCGTCGAGCAGCGCCCCGCGCAGAAGCGCCGGCAGTCCGATCGCCGCCGCACCGTGCCGCAGCAGCTGCCCCAGCCGGTCAAAGCACCATTGCAGCCCCGCGGAGGGGTAATTTGCCCCCTCGATTGTCAGCCAGAAAACGCCCAGCAGCAGCGCCAGCAGCACAAAATAGCCGAAGACCGGGTGCAGAAGGACGGCGTCCAGCCGCTGCGTCAGCGATTTTCCCTCCGGCTGCGTTTTTTGTACCGCGTCCGCCGACAGCCGCTCCGCCCGATGTACCAGCTGCCGTGCAAGCGCCTCCGGTTCCGCAGGCTCCGGCTCCGGCAGCGGGAAAAAGCCGTCGCAGACCTCCCGCACCGCCTCGCACAGCGCGTCTATCCCCACCCCGGCGCCTGCCGCCGCCGGAACAACCGGCACGCCCAGCTCCCGCGCAAGCGCTCCGGCATCGACGCGCAGCCCGCCGCGCTCCGCTTCATCCATCAGATTGACGCACACCACCACGCGCGGCGTGAGCCGCAGCACCTGAAGCGCGAGCACCAGCGTCCGCTCCAGACAGGTCGCGTCGCAGACGACGACCGTGCAGTCCGTCTGCTCCCCGCGCAGAAAGCGCTCGGCAACGACCTCCTCCTGCGAGCTGCTCGCCAGGGAATAGGTTCCCGGCAGGTCCGTGATGCAGTATTCCTCTCCTTTATAAATGCAGCTGCCCTGTGCCAGCTCCACGGTCTTGCCCGGCCAGTTGCCGGTGTGCTGATTTTTTCCGGTCAGCGCATTGAATACCGTGCTTTTCCCCACATTCGGGTTCCCCGCAAGCGCTACGCGCCTCATTCCCCGCCCACCTCCACGCAGATGCGGCTGCTGTCCTCCTGCCGCAGGGCGACCATCGTCCCGCGGAAGCGGTAGATCGCCGGGTCGCCCGTCAGTGCCCGCCGGAGGCACTGTACCCTCGTTCCCTCGATCAGTCCGAGATCCAGCAGCCTGCGGCGGATCGCGCCGCCCGGCATCAGTGCGCTGACGATCCCCGACTGCCCGGCGGGAAGCAGGTTTAACGTCATCCTTGTCTCCTCCTTTCAGGCAGACCGCAGAAGGCAGTCTGCCTTCCAGTCTATACCGCAGACCGGGATTTTGTGCTGTTTTCTGTCTCATTTGCACAAGCGCGCCCTCCGGCGCATACAACATAGAGACAGACTGATAGGAGGCAACGCTATGACTTCAACCTTTTTTCTCGGCGCCTGCACACCGCAGGGCTTTCTTTCTCATTCCGACACACTCTTTGAGGAGCTGGACCGGCTCTTCATCATCAAGGGCGGCTCCGGCTGCGGTAAATCCACCTTCATGCGCCGCATCGGCGCGGAGGCCGAGGCACGCGGCCTGGACGTATCCTACATTCTCTGCTCCTCCGACCCGGAGTCGCTGGACGGCGTGCTGCTGCCCGGCCTCGGCGTGGGCTTTGTGGACGGCACCGCGCCGCACGTGCTCGAGCCGCAGCTGTGCGGCGGCGGGGCAAACTATCTGAACTTCGGCGAGTTCTATGACGAGGCCGGTCTTCGCGCGAACGAAGCCGAAATCCGTCAGGCGCAGCGCGCCAACGCTGCGCAGTACCCCTATGTCACCGCATGCCTCGCCGCAGCGGAAAAGCTTTCCGACGCCGTCCACCTAGCGGTGGAAACGCAGCGCAACACGGAGGAAATGGAGGCCATCGGCCAGTGCCTCGCCCTATCGGCGCTCAAGCCCGCCGGGACGAAGGGCTGCGTGCGCCGCCGCTTTCTTGAAGCGGTCACGCCGCAGGGCTTCTGGTCCTGCGCGGAAAGCGCGCAGCAGCTGTGCGAAAGAGTCTATCTTCTGCACGACGGCTACGGCCTTGCCGCGCCGCTGATGCGCCTTCTGCTCCGGCACGCCCTTGAGGGCGGGCACGACTGCATCGCCTGCTACGCGCCCCTCCGGCCCGAGGGCACGCCCGCGCACCTTCTGGTTCCGACCGCGGGGGCGGCCTTCCTCTGTGACAGCGAGGCGCAGCCCTGGCAGGGCGAGGCATTCTGCCGCATCGACCTTGCCTCCACGCTGCCGCCCGCGCAGCAGGGCAGGCTTCGCTTTTATCTCGACACGATCCGCTCCGCGCAGGCGCAGGCCGTGCGCCATATGCGGCAGGCCAAGCGCAGCCATGACCGCATCGAGCAGCTCTGCCGTCCCTTTGTCGACTTCACTGCCGTCGATCGTCTCACGCAGCGGATGATAGAAGAACTATTTTAAGCGCAAAAGAGGAAAAACACAAAAAAGTTCTTGACATCCGGAACTTTTCTGTTATAATAGTCAAGGTTGCCGGAGACAGCAGGAGGCTACATGCCGTAACGAGTCAGATCCTGCCGAGGTTGCACGAACTTATGATGTTTTTGCGTCCTCATGTCTTTTCGGCATGAGGATTTTTTTCGGAGGTGACACAAATTGCCCAATACTAAGGTACTCGAAAGCAAAAAGGCAATTGTTGATGCACTGACCCAGAAGCTGCAAGGCTCCACCGCCGCGGTTTTCGTGGATTACAAGGGCATCACTGTCGCAAAGGATACCGAGCTTCGCAATCAGTTCCGTGAAGCTGGCGTAGAATACACCGTCGTCAAGAACACGCTCACTCGCTTCGCCGCCAACAAGGCCGGCTACACCGAGTTCGACGAGCTGCTCAACGGCACGACCGCTCTCGCCACCACCACCGGTGACCCCATTGCTCCCGCTCGCATCATCTGCGAATTTGCCAAGAAGAACAAGGACGCTCTGAAGATCAAGGGCGGCTTTGTCGAAGGTTCCGTTCTGTCCGTCGATCAGCTCAAGGGCTTCGGCGAACTGCCCGGCAAGGATGCCCTGATCGCTCAGGTTCTCGGCACGTTCCTTGCTCCGATCTCCGCTCTGGCCTTCTGCCTGGATCAGATCCGTCAGCAGAAGGAAGGTCCCGCTCCTGCCGCCGAAGAGGCCCCCGCAGAAGCCTAATCAACTATTAAAAACACATTAGGAGGATTTTACAATGTCTGAAAAAATCGCTGCTCTGATCGAAGAAGTTAAGGGCCTTTCCGTTCTGGAACTGGCTGAGCTTGTCCATGCTCTGGAAGATACCTTCGGCGTTTCCGCCGCTGCCGCTGCTGTCGCTGCTCCCGCTGCCGCTGCTGAGGCTGTGGAAGAGAAGACCGAGTTCGACGTCGTTCTGAAGGAATGCGGCGCGAACAAGATCGCTGTCATCAAGGTTATCCGCGCCCTGACCGGCCTCGGCCTGAAGGAAGCGAAGGAAATCGCTGACAACTGCCCGAAGACCCTGAAGGAAGGCATCTCCAAGGAAGACGCCGAGAAGATCGTCAACGATCTGAAGGAAGCCGGCGCTACCGCAGAGCTGAAGTAATTCAGAATCTCAAAATCCGGGACAGCAGCAAAAGCTGCTATCCCGGATTTTTTGCGCCCTGTAAGCCGCAAGTTTTGCCGCTTTTCCATAAAAAACTTGAAGAATCGCCCTGCATCGACTATAATAGACAAAAAAGCACGGAAAGGCGGCGGTTCCCCATAGACCCCAAAGTTTTTACCCAATCGAAGAATCTGATGTACAAAGCCGTCGATCTGTATTACACCAAGGGACACGCGCAGAAGATCATTGCAGAGGAGCTGAATATCTCCGTTTCCACCGTTTCGCGGCTGCTGAAACGGGCGGAGGAGTGCGGCGCTGTTACCATTCACCTGGCGCCGGAAATTGAGCAGACCGTCGCGCTGGAGGCGGAGCTTAACCGCGTCCTGCCCATCCGCGAGGTCATCGTTGCCCCATCCGACAGCACCTCCCCGCTGGACAGCCGCCTGTCCGTGGCGCTGGAGGGCGCGCGGCATCTGCAAAACACCATCAAGGACGGCGATGTCATCGGTATGTGCAACGGCGGCACCGTGCGCTACCTGATCCAGTATCTCAATCCCTGTCGTAAGGTGCATACGACCTTCGTCATGCTGCACGGTGCGCTGAACAGCCCCAACTATCAGGAACAGATGCAGGAAAATATGGCCGCCATTTCCAACGTCTTCGGCGGCAAAAAGTACCTGCCGAACTTTGACGCGTATATTCCCGACGGCAGCGCCTATGAATACGCAAAATCCCATCCGAACACCAAGCTTTTGCAGCAGCTTTATGAAAAGGTGGATGTTTCCGTCAGCGGTGTCGGCGCGCTGTACCCCGAGTGTGATTCCGCCCTGTCGAATCCGCTCATGGCCGGGGATCCCGCGGTATCGGAATTTCTGCGGACGCAGAAGCCCTGCGGCGATATTCTCCTGCGCTTCTTCGACGCGGACGGCCGGGAATGCACGGTCGGTCATGGCGTCCGTGTGATGACGATAGAATTTGACGTCTATCGCAGAATCCCAACCAAAATCGTCGTTGCGGCCGGAGAGAAAAAGGCCCGCGCCTGCATTGCGGCCGTGCGCGGCGGCCTGGTCGATGTGCTTATCATTGACCGCCCGCTGGCAAAGAAAATCCTCGCGCTCTATTCCGAACGACAGGACTCCTTCTGACGGCAAAACCGCTTAGCGCCCGAAAGGCCGCTAAGCGGTTTGCTGTGATCGAAGGGGTTCGCCCCTCAGCAGGATCCGTTGACACAATGCGTTTCGCTCACGGCGTCAAGCGCTTTTTGCGTCAGCACGCAGTAGATCCCGGCTTTGCCGTAAAAGGCGTATTTCGCAACATACCCGCCGGTATACAGCTCCTCCGCAAGCGCCCTTCTGCGTTCGAGCGGCTCAAAGGGGGAGTCATACAGAATCTCCATGCGGCCGGTCTGCTGGTACGCTTCGATCAGCCCTTTCAGCAGCGCCTCTGCCAAACCTGACATCTCTATCCTCCTCCGTTTCTGCGCATCATTGTTTTTTAGCTGCTACTAAAATTATAACATATATTTTAGTTTTTCAACGGTTTTTAACAAATATTTATTGTCTATCCTTCCAATATCGGCTTCTATAATGGTCGTAATGAACGGAGGGAATCAAATGGATTATGAACGCTTTGTCAGGGACCGCATCACACAGCTCCGGCTTCGCAAGGGCGTATCTGAATATCAGATGAGCTACGATCTGGGCCATAGCCGCGGCTATGTTTTCAATATTTCTTCGGGGAAGGCACTGCCGCCGCTGAAAGAATTCTTCGCGATCTGCGAGTATTTTGATCTGACGCCGCAGCAGTTTTTCGACGACTCCTCGCCGAATCCCGAGCTGATTCAGAAGGCTGTCAGCGGCATGAAGCAGCTTTCTGAGAGCGACCAGCTTATGCTGCTCGGCATCATCAACCGGCTGCTTTAAAGTAAGGGACGCTGACGTATTTGCACGGCTCTTCCTGCGGGCACGGCACGCCGCTCTCCTACAGGTACAGTATAAATTGGAGCCGTTTCGTAGGGGCGAGACTTTGCCTCGCCCGCGTACAGGACGTCCCGATTTCCCGTTCCCTACGGGCGCGCTATCGCGTCGGGCAGGCGCCATCCTGCTGCAATCGTCTCTTCATCCATACAAAGCATACAAAGCACCCCTTGTCCGGCACGGACAAGGGGCGTCTGCTATTTTCCTTCATAAAGTGCAAGCGTTCTGCGCAGGAATTCGCACCAGTCCTGCCGCACCTGCTGCGGCCAGACCAGCTCCGCTTCTGCGCCGAAGCCCGCGAGCCAACCGAAAAACTGCGGGCTGACCACGACGGTTGGACTGACGACAAAATGCGCCTCGTCCTCCACGACGAGCGTGATCTCCTTGCCGAAGCGGTCGATCACCGCGCCCGCCAGGTGACTAGTAAAGCGCAGACGCACCTGCTGCGGCGTCCCGGCGAACATGCCGAAGACCATCTGATTGTAGGCGGACATATCCAGCTTTGCAAACGCCTCGCCGCCCTGCCGTGTCCGCCGCAGCGGCGCAATGGCCGCCATTTTGTCTACGCGATAGTGGCGCAGCTGCTGCGCCGGCTCGCTCCAGCCGAGTAGGTAATAGTTCCCGTCGTCGAAAATCAGCGCATAGGGGCTGAGCTCGTAATTCGCGCCGTCATGGCGGAAATGCCGCTCCTTGCGCGGGGTGTATTCAAAATACCGGAAGCGGATCATGCGGTTCTGCTGTATCGCAGAGGAAATCTCGTCTACATTATAATAGACGCTCTCGTTCATGCTCTTGACGCGGTTGCTGACGTAGACCTCACGCTGAAGACGCTGTGCCTCGTGCACGCTGGAAAGACTCTCGAGCTTTTTGATCAGTGCGAGCGTCTTTTTCCTCGTGATAAATTTGGAGGACTGCACCGCATCGACCAGCAGCTTCAGCTCCGGCAGCTCGAAGGTGCGGCTGGCAAGGTGATATTGCCCGGCGGACTGCAAAATGTCCATTCCAAAGCGCTGCAAGGCGGCAATATCGTCATAGATGCTCTTTCGCTCCGCGCGGATGCCGAGGCCGTCGAGATAGGCGATCAGCTCCGCGACGGAAACGCTGTGCGCCTCATCCGTCCGCTCCAGAAAATAACGCGCCAGATAGAGCAGCTTCAGCTTCTGATTCTCGGACCTCGGCATGCCCCGGCCTCCTATCGCAGCTGGAAGGTTCCCGCGACGGCGTCCACGCTGTCGCCGTCCTCTTCCTTTGTCATGGTGACGGAGAGGTAAGCGCCCTGATCGGGGTAGACGCTGCCTGCCTCAATCAGATATTCAATGCGGTTCAGCCCGGTCGCGCTGTCATAGTAGGAGACGCGGTGCGCGGTGTAGCCGTTTACGTAAAGATCCTGCTCGGTTGCATTCGTCTGCGTCCGGCTGTCGTTCATTTTCTCCAGACTGCCCGTAATCTCCTGCGTGCCGCTGCACCAGGAGACGGTGAAGCGCACCGTGCCGTCCAGCGACACCAGGTCGTACTCCGTGCCCGTTTTATACTGTGAGGTGGAGTAGACAAGGACCGCCCTTCCGTCTGCGACAACCGCCGTGGCGGTTTTGCCCGTCGGGTCGTTGGAAACGCCCTGTGAGCCCGCGACCCATTCGCCGCCGACGGTGTCCGGCATGGCGGCGCTCTCCTCCAGCGCGGGGAGATACCAGTCGAAATAGCGGTAGGGCAGCTGCTCAGATTCCAGCACTTCAATATCGCTCCAGATCGTACCCCAGGGCCGCAGGAAGATGGAATAGTTATAGGTGCCCGCCTCGTCCGTGCAGGCGCCCTCGATCACCAGCAGGTCGGTATACTGGTACAGATCCGGTTCAATGACCCAGTCGCCGGAGCGCAGGGTATCGCCGGCAAAGAAGCCGTCCTCGGAGGAGGCGACGCTCTTGCCGCCGTCCGCCGCCTGCACGGCAATGCAAACCTGTCCGGTCGGCGCGGATGCGCTGCCCGTCTCGTCCCAGAGGGAGATGCTGCCCTCGCCGCTGCCGTTGATTTCAATGCGCGCGCACAGGTCACGGCGCTGACCCTCGCGGTCGGTATAGCCGCCGGTGGCGCCGTGCATTTCCCACCAGCCGTACCAGTTACCGTTCCACTGCTGCTGAAGCGCCGTGTCGTTCTTCAATGCCTGCTGCGCGAGGTCTGGCAGCAGCTCTGCGGTGGGCAGCTCCTCCGGCAGCAGCTCGGCCAGCGTCAGAAAATAGCGGCAGCCGTCATAGTCCAGGGTGATGACGCCGTCTGCCAGCGAGGCCGTGAGCGCAGCTTCCTCAAGCTGCAAAGAAAGCGCCGTTCCATTGAGCTGCCAGGTAAGCTCGCGCTCCTCGTTCAGGCAGAGAACGCCCCTGCCGTCCTCCTCAAGCTGAAGCCAGACGTCCGCATGGCTCATGGGAATACCGTTTTCGTCTCCGGTCGCCGTGCAGATATATCTTCCGGCGGCGCTGAAATCCGCACGGCTGTCGCAGGCGGCGAGCAGAAGCAGGAGAAGCGCCGCAAAAAGGAGCGCACATTTTCTCATGGGGGTCAGACAACCTTTCTCCATGCCGGGCACATATGCCTCCGGCACGTGCATATACTTATACTTATTTTATAAGTATAGCGCACGAAAAGGAAATTGTCCACTATTTTTATGCAGTTAAATGGGCAAAAAACGGGAAAATGACGAAAATTCGCCGGCTCTCAAAAGAGAACCGGCGAAGGGAGGGCTGCTATGCCGAACTTTCTTAATCCAGATTCAGGCGCTTGCGCAGAATGACTTCGGAGACGAAGAAATAAACGCAGCCGATCACGGCATTTACAAACAGAATTCCGCCGAAGAAGAGGCACAGCGCGCCGTCGGCGCTCAGCGAATTGAGCCATGCGCCGAACACCTTTACCACGGTGCTTTCCCCCGGGATCAGCTCCACGCTGGAGAACATGAGCATCGCGCCGATCTGCGACAGAAGCCCGATCAGGTAGAAGAACAGGATGGACAGGAAAACGCGGGCGCGGCGGAACAGATGCCCGAGGCAGGAGACAAAGTAGACCCGCAGAAGCAGGTTGGCCAATGTGGCCAGCGCCGCCAGCGCCATCAGGATCAGCACACATACATTCACATTTTCCCCAAAGATCGTGGAGAGATCAAACATTTTTGTCCATATTTCCTCGTACAGCCCGGAGAGAATGATGGCAATGCCGACATAGGCGAACGCGCAGGTCACCGTCAGCGTCAGCAGCGCCGTCAGGAATTTGGAGAGCAGCAGCTGCCAGGGCTTGACCGGCAGGGTGAACATCAGGTAGCCCTCCCGGCGCAGAAGACCGGAATAAAAGCGCACCACGCAGATCACAAAGCAGAGCACCACCGCCGCGACCATGGAGAACAGCATCAGAGCCGTCAGCATGGCAGTCATCACGCCGGAGAAGAGGCTGTCCCCGCGCAGGAAGAGCAGCAGGCGCTGCAAGCCGGCGAAAAGCAGCATTGCGGGCCAGATGATCAGAAAGAGCTTCGTATTGGCGCGCAGATCGTATTTCAGAAGTTTATTCAGCATGCCACATACCTCCATAGGGAATGGTGCGGAAGATTTCGCGGAAGACCTCGTCGACGGACTTGCCCTCCACCTCGCGGATGTGGTCGACGGAGTCGTGCCGGACGACGCGGCCGCCGCGCAGGAAAATTGCCTCGTCGAGCACCGGCTCGATGTCCGCGATCAGGTGCGTGGACAGGAGAATGGTGCTCTCCGGCGAGTAATTTGTCAGAATGGTTTGCAGGATGAAATCCCGCGCCGCGGGATCGACGCCCGCGATGGGCTCATCGAGCAGATAGAGCTTCGCGTCACGGCTCATGATCAGAATGAGCTGGAGCTTTTCCTGCGTGCCCTTGGACATGCTCTTGATGGGCGCCTTCATGCCGATGCTCAGCGCGGCGCACATGGCCTCGGCGCGCTCGCGGCGGAAATCGGCATAGAAATCCGCGAACAGGTCGATCAGGTTCTCGGTTTTCATCCAATTGGCATAGAACATCTTATCCGGCAGATAGCTGACGATGGCCTTGCTTTCCGGACCGACGGGATAGCCGCCGATGGAAACGGAGCCGGACGTCGGCCGCAGCAGGCCGGTCAGAATCTTAATCAGTGTCGTCTTGCCGGAGCCGTTCGGGCCAAGCAGGCCGATGATCTTTCCGGACGGCAGATGCAGGTCGACGTTGTCCAGCGCGGTCAGCGTGCCGAAGCATTTGGTCAGACCGCTGCAAACAACAAGATCATTCATTTTGGTTCCCCCTTTGCAATAATTGTGAGATTTCCGGCTCGGAATACCCGAGCTGCTTCATTTTTTCGCAGAAGAGCGACAGCTCCTCCTGCGCGAGACGGCCGCGCGTCGCCGCGATCAGGTCGGTGTCCTGCGTGACATAACGGCCTGTGTTGCGCTGAGAGGTCAAGAGCCCCTCGTCCTCCATAATGACCAGCGCGCGCTGCATGGTATTCGGGTTGACTCCCGCCTCCGCCGCAAGATCGCGGACGGAGGGGATGCGCACGCCGGGCGGATACTGTCCGGAGACGACCCGCCGGGTCAGAATCTCCGTAAGCTGCATCCAGATCTGCCGATCCGTGTTCAGCTTCCAGCCCATATGCTCACCTCCGGTGAATTAATGTACTAGTATACTAATACACAAGTACAGATTTGTCAAGAGAAATTTTTGAGAAAGGGAAATTATTTTTATACAGGCGCAAAGCGCCCTTACGACGGGTTCCAATTTCTGCTGCATCCGTAGGGGCGTGGCTCTGCTGCGCCCGCGGGGGAGGAGCTGACAGATTTTGCATGTACCGCCAAACCATACCGTTGGGGATGGGTTTCCCGCCCCGCGGAAGGAATTTGCAGATTTGTGATTGCCCGCACCGGGCGCGCGCTATTTTTTACAATTCCATGATTGACAAACGGCAGAAGCCTGCTATAATAGGAGCACGTGTTTTAGAACTTATGTTATAAAACAAAGAAACGGAGGGAATCCCATGCCGCCGAAACCCAAATTCACGAGAGAAGAGATTGTCACCACCTGCCTTGCGCTCATCCGCGAGAGGGGAGAGAGCGCCCTGACCGCCCGCGAGATCGGCAAGCGCCTCGGCGCGTCGTCTTCTCCGATATTCACCGTTTTTGAGGATATGGACGATCTGAAGACCGCTGTCCGTGCGGAAGCAAAACGGATTTTTGACGATTATATGGCTGTTGCACAGGCATTTTATCCCGCGTATAAAAAGCGCGGCATGCAGTGGGTTAAGTTTGCCCGCGAGGAGCCGATGCTCTTTCGCCTGCTCTTTGAGCAGCACGGCCGCGACGGCATCGACCTCGACCGCGCGGTCAGCGAGATGCCCTTCGGCAAGGAAAACGACATTGAGATCATCATGCGCGACTATCACGCCAGCCACGACCAGGCCGAACACCTCTTCCGCCAGATGTGGATATACACCTACGGCCTGTGCGTCATCAGCGCTGCGCAGGTGTGCACGCTGTCGGACGAGGAAATTGCTGTGCTGCTGGGTGAGGTTTTCGCAGGCATGATCTTTGTCATTCACAGCGCGAGCGACAAGACCCGCCTCCAGCCGGTGCCGGATGCCACGGCGGAGAGCGCCGTGCTGCGCAGCCAGTCCCCCGATTTCAGAAAGTGAGACTGCCAATGGAACATATTATTGAAATTGAGCACCTGGATAAGCGCTTCGGCGAGGTGCAGGCGGTGCGCGACCTCTCCTTCCACGTCCGGCAGGGTGAGCTGTTCGCCTTTCTCGGCGTCAACGGCGCGGGAAAATCGACGACGATCTCCATCCTCTGCGGCCAGCTGGCCAAGGACGGCGGCAGTGTGCGCGTCTGCGGCGAGAGCGTGGACGGCAATATGGCGGCAATCGCCCGCCGCCTGGGCGTGGTGTTCCAGAATTCCGTGCTGGACGGCGCGCTCTCCGTGCGCGACAATCTTCGCAGCCGCGCCGCGCTCTACGGCATCACGGGCGGCGCCTTTCAGACCCGCCTTGCGGAGCTTGCGAAGCTGCTGGACTTTGAAAACCTGCTGGGCCGCACGCTCGGCAAGCTCTCCGGGGGTCAGCGCCGCCGGATCGACATCGCCCGCGCCCTGCTGCACCGGCCGGAGATCCTGATCCTTGACGAGCCGACCACCGGCCTTGACCCGCAGACGCGCAAGCTCCTCTGGGACGTGGTGCAGAAGCTGCGCCGCAGCGAGAACATGACCGTCTTCCTGACGACGCACTACATGGAGGAGGCGGCGGACGCCGACTACGTCGTAATCCTCGACGGCGGCGCGATTGCCGCGGAGGGCACACCGCTGGCGCTGAAAAATGCCTATACCGGCGACTTTATCACGCTTTACGGCGTGCAGGAGCTGCCGGAGCTGGGGCTGCCCTGCGAGAGGCTGCGCGGCGCAGTGCGCATTGCCGTGCCGGACACTGCCGCGGCGACGCGGCTCATTCTGGCGCATCCGGCGTTGTTCACGGATTACGAAATCACGAAGGGAAAGATGGACGATGTTTTCCTCGCCGTGACCGGCAAAAAGCTGACGGGAGGTGCGGAGAAATGACGGGACTTGCCAATCTGATCCGCCGCGACCGGCGGCTGTTCTTCAAGGATAAGGGGATGTTCTTCACCTCCCTGATCACACCGGCGATTTTGCTGGTGCTCTACGCCACCTTCCTTGCGGGCATCTACCGCGACAGCTTCGCCTCCGCCATCCCGGCAGGCTTCCCCGTGGCGGACAGTCTCATCGACGCAACGGTAGGCGGAGAGCTGATTTCTTCTCTGCTGGCGGTGAGCTGCGTGACGGTCGCTTTCTGCTCAAACCTGCTGATGGTGCAGGATAAGGTCTCCGGCGCGCTGCATGACCTGACGGTCAGCCCGGTGCGGCGCTCGACCATCGCGCTGGCCTACTTCTGCGCCTCGACGCTCGTGACGCTGATCGTCAACTTTGCCGCAATGGGCCTCGGCTTTCTCTACCTTGCCAAAATGGGCTGGTATCTGCGTGCGGCCGACGTCCTGTGCATCGCGCTGGACGTGGTGCTTCTGACGCTCTTTGGCGTGGCGCTCTCCTCCTGCATCCATTATTTTCTGTCCACGAACGGGCAGGCGTCAGCGGTCGGCACCGTCGTCAGTGCGGGCTACGGCTTCCTCTGCGGAGCGTATATGCCCATCTCCAGCTTTTCCGACGGGCTGCAAAGGGTGCTCTCCTTCCTGCCGGGCACCTACGGCACCAGCCTGCTGCGCAACCACTGTCTTGCGGGCGTGTTCCGAGAGATGGAGGCTACCGGCTTTCCGGCGGAGATCGTCAGGGGCATTCGCGACGGCGTGGACTGCAACCTCTATTTCTTCGGCGGCAGCGTGAGCATACCGGCAATGTATGCCGTCCTCTGCGGCGCGGTTGCGGTGTTCGGCGGCGTGTACATCCTGCTGAACGTGAGGAATAAAAAATGAGAATTGCATTTTTGATTCTGTGCGGCGTGTAGCTTCTCTGGTTTTTCGGCTGCATCGTGACCTACCGCATCGCCGGAAAGCTCCTGGTCGAAGGAATGGGTGTAAAAAGCGCGGAATTTGGCATGTTCTGCGCCTTTACGCTGGGTGTTGTGCTATACCTGGCCTTCCCAACCGCCGGAATTTGGGTGCTGCGCGCGGTGCTCGCCTTCTGGGCGGTTGTGCAGTTCTTCTGCCACTGGTACTATACGATCTTCGGCGCCTCGGAAAAGAAGCTGCGCGGCTACAATCAGTGCTTCCGGGAAACCATCCACCTGCTGCCCGCGAGCGAAACGCGGGTCGTCCCCGACCTGTATCATATCGTGCTGCACCTGCTGCTGCTTTCTAATCTATTGCTTTCCTATTTTATCTGAAAGGACGTTATTATGCTGAACATTCAACGCCTGACCAAAACCTACGGCGAGAAAAAGGCGGTGGACGATCTGTCCCTGCACATCGCGCCGGGGGAGATTTGCGGCTTTATCGGCCACAACGGCGCGGGCAAAACCACAACGCTGCGCTCCGTGGCGGGCATTTTGCAGTTTGATGCCGGCGAAATCGCCATCGGCGGCAAGAGCCTCCGCCGCGACCCGCTGGCCTGCAAGCGCATGCTTGCCTACATCCCTGATAACCCCGACCTGTACGATTTTATGACGGGCATCCAGTACCTGAATTTTATTGCGGACGTCTTCGGCGTCTCCGCTGCCGCGCGGCAGGAGCGCATCGCCCGGTATGCCGCGCTCTTCGAGCTGACGGACGATCTGGCGCAGCCCATCTCCGCTTACTCCCACGGCATGAAGCAGAAGCTGGCCATCATTTCCGCCTGGCTGCACGAGCCGAAGCTCATTCTCATGGACGAACCCTTCGTCGGCCTGGATCCCAAGGCTGCGCATCTGCTCAAGGGCATGATGCGCGAGGTCTGTGACGCCGGCGGCGCAATCTTCTTCTCGACGCACGTGCTTGAGGTCGCGGAAAAGCTCTGCGACAAGGTCGCCATCATCAAGGGCGGCCGCCTCATCCGCTCCGGCACCATGGAGGAGGTCAAGGGCGACGACTCCCTCGAGGAGGTCTTCCTTGAGCTGGAGGGCGAGCAATGCTGAAAACACTTCTGAAAAAGCAGCTCTTTGAGATCAATCGCAGCTTTTTCTACGATCAGAAAAAGGGGAAAGCCCGTTCAAAGGCAAGCTCCGCCCTGCTCATCGGCCTGTATGCGCTGTTGGTCGTGGGCGTGCTCGGCGGAATGTTTACGCTCATGGCGGTGGGCCTTTGCGAGCCGCTGGTGCAGGCGGGCATGGGCTGGCTGTATTTCACCATTTGCAGCCTGATCGCCATTGCGCTGGGCGTGTTTGGCAGCGTGTTCAACACCTATTCCGGCCTGTATCTGGCGAAGGACAACGACCTTCTGCTGTCCATGCCCATTCCGGTGCGGTATATCCTGATTTCCCGCCTGCTGGGCGTGTATCTGATGGGACTGCTGTTCTCCGGCATGGTTATGCTGCCGATGACGCTGGTCTACTTTTTCACGGTGGAGCTGCATGCGGCGGCGGTGATCGGCTGCATTCTTCTGATGCTGCTGATCTCCATCTTCGTGATGTTCCTCTCCTGCCTATTGGGCTGGGTTGTGGCGAAAATCAGCCTGAAGCTCAAAAACCGCAGCTTTATTACGGTTTTCATTTCCATTGTTTTCTTCGGCGCGTACTATTTCGTCTATTTCAAGGCGCAGACCTGGCTTCAGCAAATCATTGCGAATGCTGCGGCCTACGGCAGCGCCATCCGCGGCAAGGCCTATCCTCTCTACCTGCTCGGCAGGGTGGGCGAGGGCGACTGGCTGGCGATGGGGATCGTTTCGGCGGTGATTCTCGGCCTGTTTGCGCTTCTGTGCCTGCTGCTTTCGCGCAGCTTCCTGCGCATCGCCACGGCGACCGGACGGACGGCCCGGACAGTCTACCGCGAAAAGGCCGCGCGCGTGAGCAGCGTTTCCTCCGCCCTGCTGCGCAAGGAGCTGCGCCGCTTCACGGCCAGCCCGAACTACATGCTCAATTGCGGCTTCGGCCTGCTTTTCCTTCCGGCGGGCGGTATTTTGCTCCTGGTGATGGGCTCCTCGCTTGCGGAAACGGTGAGCGAAATCTTCGAGACATGGCCCGGCAGCGTGCCGGTGCTGTTCTGCACGGCGATCTGCCTGCTGGCCTCCATGAACGACATGGCCGCGCCCTCGGTTTCTCTGGAGGGGCGCAGCGCATGGCTGCTGCAATCGCTGCCCGTGCGGCCCTGGCAGGTTCTGCGCGCAAAGCTGTCGGTGCAGCTGCTGCTGACCGCGATCCCCACAGCCTTCTGCGCGGTCTGCGCGATGATCGTCCTGCCCGGCAGCCTGCCGGAGCGCCTCCTGATGGCGGCAGCGGCTCTGGTGTTCGTGCTGATGATGGCGCTGTTTGACCTCACCGTCGGCACGAAGTGGGCCAATCCTGCCTGGACGAACGAGATTACGCCCATCAAGCAGAGCATGAGCGTAACGCTGGCGCTCTTCGGCGCATGGTTCTTCGCCATTGTGCTGGGCGGCGGATATCTGCTGCTTGGCTGGCATCTGGGCTGCGCCGCCTATCTCGGCATTGCCTGCGCAGTGATGCTCGGCCTGTCGGCGCTGATGCTCGGCTGGCTGCGCCGCCGCGGCGCGGAGAAATTCGCATCTATGTAATAAGTCAAAAAGCTGCCTCGGCTGAGGCAGCTTTTTTTATGCGGTTTTTCATTGTCAAAGCATAACGTAGGACATGGCTCAAAGATCAGAACAGGCCGTGGGGGCGTGGCTCTGCCTCGCCCGGTGCAGGCAGCCGCAATTTCCCCTGCGGAAAAATCCGGTTGTGCACGCAAAATTTGCCGGGGCTTCCTGCGGAACGGGTGGATTCTTATTTTATAATGTCCTCAAAACGTCCTCGGCGCGGCGGCAATGCTGCGGGTAACGCGCGAGCAGCTCCGGCGCAGCCGAGGCCATCAGCCAGGGCGAGCCGGCATAGTCCAGCATTGCGGTGTCGTTGAAATTATCGCCGATGGCCAGGATTTCCTCCGCCCGGATGCCCAGCGCCCGGCCAAGCTGGCGCAGACCGGTGTCCTTCCCGGCAAGGGTGAAGTCCACCCAGTGCCCGCCCGCGATGGTCGGCGGCAGGGGAGAGCCGGTCAGCGCCGGCATCAGCGCCTGCGCGCTCGTGTAGCAGTAGCCGGAAACCTTCAGAATTTCCTCCGGCACGTCCTCCGGCGTCGGAACGACGCGCGTGGTGTTGCCGACCAGCGCAATGATGGGCAGAATTTTCTCATCCTTGGGGCAGAGGTAGCAGGACTCGACGCCGGAGATCATCACCTCGCTGTCAGGGTGGGACAAAATGCGGTGCGCCAGCTCCATCGCCGTCTCACGCGCCATTACGGTCTTGCCCAAGAGCGTGCCGTCCGGCGCGTAAACGGTCGAGCCGTTTTCGCAGACATAGTACAGCTCGTCCGCCACGGGCGCAAACAGCCGCCGCAGGCTCTCCAGACGGCGTCCGCTCGTCGGGCAGAAGCGAATGCCCTTCGCCTTCAAGCGCAGAATCTCGTCAAAAACCACGGGCGCAATCGCAAGCTCGCCCTCCGGCAGCAGCGTCCCGTCAATATCACAGGCAATCAATCGAATCATGGGGGCCTCCTCAGCTTACGCTGTCCTGATATTCGGACGGGCTGATGCCCGTCGCCTTTTTGAAAATCGCCGAAAAATAGGCGACGTCGCGGTAGCCGACCTGCTCTGCAACCTCGTAGACCTTGTGGCGGCAGTCGCGCAGCAGCTCCATGGATTTATGGATGCGATAGCGCGTCAGATACGATAGTAACGTGGAATCCGTTTCCTTTTTGAACAGGTGGCTCAAGTGACCTTCGCTCAGACCAAGCTGCCCGGCAATTATGCCGACGGTCAGGTTCGGATTCGGATAGTTTTCCGCAATAAAGTCCATTGCGGACAGCACATAGCGGCTCTGACCTCCGCGTTTCGGCAGCTCTACCTCGTGGACGCGGTTCTCTTCGAGCTTTCGCTTGAGTGCAAGCACGGATTCCTCCAGCTCGCCGTCGTGGAAGGGCTTGAGCAGAAAATCCACTGCGCCAAGGCGCATTGCGCTGCGCGCGTATTCAAAGCTGTCATATGCCGTCAAAATGATGGCCGGGGCCTGACAGCCCCGCTCACGCAGCTGCCGCAGCATTTCTATGCCGTCCATCTTCGGCATTTTCAGATCGGTGATGATGAGAGACGGCGCGTAGCGCGCGGCCGCCTCCAGCGCCTCCTCGCCGTTGGCCGCCTCACCGACCACGACGCAGTCCAGCGCCGCCCAGTCTATTGTCAGGACGATGCCCTTGCGAATCATTTCCTCGTCTTCAACGACCAGTACCTTCAGCATGCTTGTTTCCTCCCGGATAGGTGACGGGCAGCGTGGCGGTGATGACCGCGCCGGTGCCGTCCGTACGATTTTCAAGATAAAGACCGAACGCTGCGCCATAGTGCTTTTGCAGGATGGTGTCC
This sequence comes from uncultured Oscillospiraceae bacterium, assembly GCA_934622035.1. Taxonomy (GTDB): domain Bacteria; phylum Bacillota; class Clostridia; order Oscillospirales; family Oscillospiraceae; genus JAZOXB01. The sequence goes on along the minus strand of CAKTVG010000002.1, from coordinate 113,974 downwards.
ACGTTAAACAGACCCAGATGCCCCTCGCCCGCGGCGCGGGGGCGGTATTTGCCCAGCAGCTCCGGCGGCAGGCCAGCGCCGTTGTCCGCCACGCGGATGCGCAGAATGCCGCCGTCCGTCTCGGCAGTGACCTCAAGTCTGCCGTGCTCCACGCCGGTCAGGCCATGCAGCACGGCGTTCTCCGCCAGCGGCTGGAGCATCATTTTCGGCACGATGCAGTTTTGCAGCTCCTGCGGCACCTCCACGCGGAAGGTGAAGCTGTCGGCCAGGCGGATGCGCTGAATTTCAATATAGCGCTGCAAAACGCTGACCTCCTGCGACAATGGCACAAATTCCTCCGGCGTGATGCAGAAGCGCAGGATGTCCGCAAGATTTGTGGACATCAGCGCCACCTGCGGGACCTGGTTGATTTTGCTGATCCACTTCATCGTGTCGAGCGTATTGCACAGGAAATGCGGGTTGAGCTGCGCCTGAAGCATGCGGATCTGCGCCTCATTGAGTGCCTGCTGATTCTCCACCAGCACCTGCTGGTTGTGCTTCAGGTCGATGACCATCTTGTTGAACTGCCCGGCAAGCTCGCCCAGCTCGTTCGGCTGCTCGACGGGGATGTGTACATCGAGATCGTTTTTGCCGACCTGCCGGATGGCGTGGTGCAGCTGGCCGATGGGCCGGAAGAGCTGGCGGCTCATCTGAAAGCTCATCAGCACGCACACCGCCACGCAGATAAAGGCGCAGGTGGCGCTGACGGTATACAAAAGCCGCATTGTGCTGCGGGTGAAGACCTGCGGCTGCTGCAAAACGACGAAGAGGCCCGTGGCGGGGTGCTTACGGATGGAATAGATGTAGTCGTCGGAAATGCCGGTCAGCGGCTCGTCCGCCAGAAGCTGCGCGCGCAGCTTTCCGGCAAGGGAAGCGCCGAGCGAGGCGCGCGTACAGTAGACGGGCCGCCAGAAACGGCTGAGCAGAGCAAGATCGTTCTGCGCTCCGGCCGTGCCGCCCAGAAGGGAGCGGAAATCCGCGGCGGTCACGCTGACGACCAGATAGCCCATGGGCGCGCCGTAGCGGTCGGCCAGAAGCACCGCCGCCTGCAAAACGGCGTTGCTGCCGCTTTCCTCTCCGGCGCGGTAGACCAGCTCGTGCGCCGCCTGCGCCGCCTCGTGCAGGATGCCCCAATTGACGGGCAGGCTGAGGCTCGCGGGCGCGGTCTGCGTGGAATAGCGCCAGTTGCCGCTGATGTCATAGAGGTCCAGCCGGGCGTAGCTTTTTACATCGCCGGAGGCGTGGAAGAGCTGACTGTTGACCACGGTGTCTTCAATGGCGGAGCCGTCCTGAAACAGGGCGTCGCTGACGACGGGGTCGCCGCGCAGACTCTGCACGGCCTCGCGGATACCGCCGTCGAGCAGATCGAGCGCCGCCAGGCTGTCGTCCAGCGCCTGCGCGGCCTGTGTTCCGGCGTTGTCCGTCATGCGGAAACGGAAAATTTGCAGAAGCATCGCCGAGCAGATGAGCAGCGGCACCAGAGAGACGATCAGAAATCCGGCAAAGAGCTGCCGGCGGAAGGAGCTTGACTTTTTCATGGCGTCTCATCTCCGTTCAGATAGGCGCGGAAGCTGTTGAGAAGCGTCTGGCGCTCCTCGCTGGCCCACTGCACATTATACTCCACCAGCGCAAGCTTTTCCAGCCGGGGCAGGCTGGCCGACGGCTCGACGTCGCTGCGTACGCTGCGGCGGCAGAACGCATCGCCCTGCAAAAGCTCCTGCACGTCGAGACTGACGACAAAGTCCACAAAGTGCTTCGCGTTTTCCTCGTGCTGCGCGCCGCGGATGACGGCGCAGCCGTCCGGGACGGCGCTCGTCCCCTCGACGGGATAGACCATGCGCAGGTTTTCTCCGGCGGCGATGCGCTTTTGCGCCGTTTCCTCCAGCGTGACGCCAACCCAGTCCGTACCGTTTGCGACGGAATCGAGGATGTCGCCGGAGCCGGACAGCAGCCGCCCGTTCAGATTTTGCGCAAAGCTGCGCAGCGTCGTCTCCTGCGGCGCGTCGAGGGCGCAGAGCATGGTCAGAAGGCCGGTGTAGCAGGAGGCGGAAATTTCGGGATCGGCGAAGGCGATCCTGCCGTGAAACTGTATCTGCAAAAGATCCTCCCAGCCGGACAGGTTCGTGACAAGCTTCGGATTGTACACCAGCACGACGGGCAGCGCGGAAAACGGCGTCCATAGCCCGCTCTCGGAGCGGTACTGCGGCTCGATTTTGTCTGCGTCCCTGCAGACGTAGGGGGCAAAATACGCGCTGTAGGATTCCAGGCTCTCCACGCCGCCGCCGAACATCACGTCTGCCGCGGGGGCCTCGGCCTCCCAGGAGATGCGCTCGAGCAGCTCGTTCGAGCCGCCGGTGACCACGTCCACCCAGATGCCGGTGCGCTCCTCAAATTCGCGCACGATGGGCCGCCAGACCTCCTCTTTATGCGAAGTATAAACGACCAGCCGCTCCTCGCCGGAGGGCGCAAAATCCTCGCTGCCGCTGCTGCGGGAGGCGCAGCCCGCCAGCAGGCACAGCGCCGCCAGCGCCGCTGCCAGACGGAGGAAACCTCGTGTTTTCATGGGTGGCTCCTTTCGGTGTTTGCATTTTATCCAATTATAGCATGGATTCTTTTTGGTTTTCATCCATATCGCACAAGAATCTCAGGATTCCACAAAAGAACGCAGATTTGTCTACTGTTCAAGCCGCGCCTCCGACGTTAAAATGAAAACAAAGGTTGGGATCTCTCCCAGCCAAATTGAACAGGAGGACATTGAAATGAAAAGAATTCTCGCACTGCTTCTGGCCGTCTGCATGATTCTGGCTCTGGGCGCCTGCGCAAAGCAGGATAACCCCACGCCGTCTCAGGACACTCCGGCCACTTCCGGCAACGATACCCCGAGCGAATCCAAGAATGAAGAACCCGAGGAGAACCTCACCGCTACGCAGAAGATCATCAAGGAAGCCGAGGGCATGACCCTGGAAGAGCTGGCCAAGAAGGCCATCGAAGAATCCAACGGCAAGATGTTCTACGGCGTCGGCAACTCCAGCCGCGGCAAGAGCGCTCTGCCCCTCTTCATCGAGTATCTGCAGACCATCGATCCTAATTATACCATGGAATTCGAGTGGCAGCAGCCCAAGAACAACAAAATTTTCGATCAGCTGACCGCTGACTCCCTCAAGGAGACCGGCACCTTCGCCATGACCCTGATCCAGGACGGCAACCAGATCGAAAGCAAGATGTACCAGACCGGCATCCTCGACACCTTCATCCCGAAGGATTGGGCGGACGCCAACAACACCACCGCTGACGCTTACACCGGCTTCCTGCCGCTTCAGACCCTGAACAAGGTCTTCATGTACAACTCCACCGGCTCGAAGACCTATGACAACTGCTGGGACTTCGTCGCTGAGGGCGAGCATGGCCTGTTCATGGACATCGACTCCGAAATCGTCGGCAAGAACTTCCTGTACATGCTGACCCGCGACGACTACGCCGCATGGCTGAAGGAAGCCTATGAGGCGCTGCCCGCCGACGAGCAGAGCTACTTCCAGCCCACCATCACCGCAATGCAGTCCGAGGCTGCCGACCTGGGCCTGGGCGCTGACGGCGCTTACGCTCTGGCATGGATCAAGCTCTGGGTGGAAAGCTACAATGCCCAGACCGACGACGGCCCCATCTGCAACACCCTCGTCGATGCCTCCGCGACCGATCAGTTCGGCCTGCTGGTTTACTCCAAGCTCCGCTCCGTTGAGGAGTCCAGCTCCGTCTCCGTCAACAACATCAAGGTTGCCGCTTATGAGGACGGCTACAAGGGCATCGGCGGCTATGGCTACTGCCATTACCTCTTCGTCACCGACAACAGCCCGCTGCCCTGGACTGCCTGCGCCTTCATCGCCTACATGACCTGCACCGCTGACGGCTTCTCCGCATGGGGCAAGGACATGGGCGGCTATTCCTCCAACCCGACCGTCGCCACCGAGACCGAGGAGAAGTTCCATCACTCCATCGGCGGTATGGCCGAGGACGGCACGACCGTGGAATTCGCAGCGAAGAACGACCGCGGCTATGACTGGTGGACCACCAACGGCGAGCTGGTTCTGGAAGATCCGGAATACTGCGCATCCGTCGCCTTCACCGTCGGCAGCTGGATCGAAATGCTGACCAAGTACAGCGCCGGCTGATTTGGTTTGGGAAACTCTGAACCAATCGCCTGCGCCTGAGCGCCGGAGCTTTTGCGCCCATGCTTCGGTCCGGAAAATGGGAAATATTGCGCAGCCGTCGGCAGCTCTGCTGCCCTACGGATGCGGCATACCCCTTGCGCGTACACAAAGTATTCCTCCATTTCCCAGACCTTGCCTGAACACAAAATCTCTCGCCGCCAGTGCTTGTCGATCACTTCAGAGTCTCCCTACTTTGGAAGCTCTGAATAAGTCCTTGCAGATTCCTTTCAGGCTTCCCCCTGTTTGGGAACCTCTGAGAACGGATTGCCGGTATTTGTAACCCGTTTGGGATGTTTCCGATGAAAGGGCGCTGAATAATACGACCTATGGCGCCCTTGGACCAGCGCATTTCCCGCCGTGTCCAAGGGCGCTTTCTTTCCCAGTTTCTCCACCTGCCGCGGAGATCTGCGCAGGGACGGACTGTGCCAGCCCGTTCGTGCGCAGCTTTCCACGGCGCATCCAACCGAAAAAGGAGCGTGCCATGAATCAAACCACACCGCTGCACGCCAGCAAGGCAACGATCTTCTGGAACCGGCTGAAGACCTATTTCTCCAAGCCGTACAACGTGATCCTGCTTCTGCTGGGCATCGTGCTGAGCTTCACGACCATCGCGCCGATCGTCGCCATCGTGGAAGACACCTTTAAAATCCACCCCGGTACCATCGACGCCTATCTGACCGGCAAGTCCGAGGGCTACACCCTCGTCAACTACATCGATCTTTTCACCAGCAAGATGGCAAAGACCAACCTCTGGACGCCGCTGCTGAACACCGTCCTTCTGGCGGTCGGCACCTGTCTGGTGTCCATTCTTTTCGGCGGCATCTTTGCCTTTCTGATTACCCGCACCAATCTGGCATGGCGGAAATACCTGAGCTCCATCTTCATTTTCCCCTACATCATGCCGCAGTGGACGCTTGCCGTCGTCTGGCAGCGCCTGTTCAACTCCAACGCCGTCACCGGCACGTCCAACGGCCTGCTTGCCTCGCTGTTCGGCGTGACCATGCCGAAGTGGTGGTGCCAGGGCCTGTTCCCCAGCCTGATCGTTCTGGGCCTACACTATGCACCCTTTGCCTATATCCTCATCGGCGGCATTTTCCGCAACATGGACGCCAACCTGGAGGAGGCGGCCACCATTCTTGACACGCCGCGCTGGAAGACCATGTTCCGCGTGACGCTCCCGATGGTCAAGCCCGCGATCCTCTCGACGATTCTTCTGGTCTTCGGCTCGGCTATGGGCTCCTATCCCGTGCCGCATTATCTGAATCTTGCGACCCTGTCAACGAAATACGTCTCCATCAACGCCAAGTACACCGGCGAGACCGGCATTCTGGCCATTATCATGATGGTCTTCGGTGTGGCGATCATGCTGCTCAATCAGCTTTCGCTGCACAGCCGCAAGAACTATACAACCGTCTCCGGCAAGTCCGGCCAGATTTCCAAAATCAGCCTCGGCAAGGCCGGCAGGTATGTCATTGCGCTGATCCTCGTGGTCGTGACCTTCTTCACGAGTATCTTCCCGATCGTCTCCTTTGCCTTTGAGACCTTCCTGCCGAACCCCGGCGACTACTCCTTCCTCTACACCGGCGACGTCTCCAATCTGACGACAAAATGGTGGATCACGGCCGAGAACGTCACTGAAAACGGCATGTACGGCCAGAAGGGCATCTTGTACAACGAAACCATCTGGCGCGCCTTCGGCGGCACGATGCTCGTCAGCGTCTGCTGCGCGCTCATTGCCGGCACCATCGGCACCATGATCGGCTACGCCGTTTCCAAAAACCGCCGCAGCAAATGGGCAAACTACGTCAACTCCGTGGCATTCCTGCCCTATCTGATGCCGTCCATCGCCGTCGGCGCGGCGCTGTTCGTTCTGTTCTCCACGGAGAAGATCAACCTCTTCAACACCTACACCCTGCTGATCATCGCCGGTACGATCAAGTACATCCCCTTCGCCAGCCGAAGCTCCCTGAACTCCATGCTACAGCTCTCCGGCGAGATCGAGGAGGCGGCGATCATTCAGGACATCCCGTGGTTCAAGCGCATGACGCGCATCATCATCCCGATTCAGAAGTCCTCGATCATCAGCGGCTATCTGCTGCCGTTTATGACCTGCCTGCGTGAGCTGTCGCTGTTCATGCTGCTGTGCGTGCAGGGCTTCATCCTGTCCACCACGCTGGACTACTTCGACGAAATGGGCCTGTATGCTTTCTCCAGCGGCATCAACCTGATTCTGATCGTTACCATTCTCGTCTGCAACACCATTGTCAACAAAGTCACGGGCGCCAGCCTCGATAAAGGAATAGGAGGATAAACCATGCCTGAAATCAAATTGGAGCATATCACCAAGCGTTGGGGAAAATTCTACGCGGTGGAGGATCTCAACCTTGTCATTGAGGACAACGCCTTCGTCACCCTCCTCGGCCCCTCCGGTTGCGGCAAAACGACCACGCTGCGCATGATCGCCGGCCTGGAAACGCCGACCAGCGGCCGTATCACCATCGGCAACAAGGTCGTCTTTGACAGCGACATGGGCATCAATGTCCCGGCCAACAAGCGCAAGGTCGGCTTCCTGTTCCAGAACTATGCGCTGTGGCCCAACATGACCGTCTACGACAACATCTCCTTCGGCCTTTCCAACATCAAAGAGCCGATGGCGCGCATCGACTTCGAGGCGAAGAACGCGGCCCGCCTGGCGCAGATTCTTGCCAACCCCGCCGAGGCCGTCAAGGTCATCGAGGATTGCCGCGACAGAAGCGGCAAGCTCGACGAAAAGAAGGCTGTTTTGAAGCTGATCGACGCCTTTACGCTTTCGCAGTACACGGCCAAGCGCCTGCTGAATTATCATCCCGAAAAGGGCAACGATCTCTCTCCCGACATCGCCGCGCTGAAGGCGAAGGCCGCAGCGGGCCGCAAGGCCGCCGAGGCTGCGGGCTGCACGCTCGACGAGGAATACCGCTACTGCAAGGACGGCAAGCCTGTCATGCAGACGCGCAAGCTCACAAAGGAAGAAATCGACCTGACCGTCCGCCGCGTCAGCCGCATCGTCAAGATCGGCATGTTCATGGACCGCTACCCCGCGGAGCTGTCCGGCGGCCAGCAGCAGCGCGTCGCCATTGCCAGAACGCTCGCCCCGGAGCCGACGGTGCTCTTCATGGATGAGCCGCTGTCCAATCTGGACGCCAAGCTGCGTCTGGAAATGCGCTATGAATTGCAGCGCCTGCACGTGGAGACCGGCTCCACCTTCGTCTACGTCACGCACGACCAGATGGAGGCCATGACGCTCGCCACGCGCATTTGCCTCATCAACAACGGCGTTTTGCAGCAGTATGCCGCGCCGCTGGAGGTCTACCACAAGCCCGCCAACCTCTTCGTCGCGGACTTCGTCGGCAACCCCTCCATCAACTTTATCGAGGCCCGCGGCACGCAGGCGGCCGACGGCAGCATCGCCCTGTCCCTGCTGAACGGCAGACAGGCCGTCTTCACCCCGAAGGAGGCCACTCTTCTGGCCGACTGGTTCCGGAAGCGCGACGCCGACGAGGCCGCTCAGCTTGAGGAAAAGAAGCGCAAGGCCGGGGAGAAGGGCCATGTGGAAAAGGGCAACAAGGACGAGGTCTTCCGCTATCACATCGCCAAGGTCAATGAGGAGGACGACTCCCTGGCCGATGCACCGGAGCTGGAAAACGGTGATTTTGTCCTGGGCATCCGTCCGGAATTCCTGGACATCAGTGACAAGAACGCACTGCATGGCGAGATCTATGGCGCCATGCCCACCGGCATGGAATCGACCATCAAGGTTCGCGTCGGCGATTTCCTCCTGACGGGCGTGATCTTCGGCAGCTCCCTGTTCACCATTGGCACAGAGGTGCCGGTCAGCGTCTCCGGCGACGATATCATGCTCTTTGACCGCAGAAGCGGCAGGTGCATCTGCCTCGGCAGCCTGAAATTCTGAGAATAGAAAACAAAGCAGGCGGCTCTCTTTCGAGAGCCGCCTGCTTATATCAGCTTTCGCGCACGGTGAACTTGCCGTTCGTCAGAGAAACGAAGTATTCCAGCGGCTTGCCCTGCGCGTCAAAGACGTGGCTGGTGCAGCGCAGCAGCGGCGTGTTCTTGCGCACGTGCAGCTCCTTGATCTGCTCCTCGCTGTCGGCGTAGCAGCTCTCAAAGGAACGAATGGCGTTGTTCGGCAGGATGCCGTAGCGCTTTTCGAGAATATCATACAGCGAGAGATCCGTAAAATCGATTTTCTCGATTCCCTCGCAGATGCGGTAGGGAATCCAGTCCTCAACATAGGTGTTCGGCACGCCGCGAATGCTTCGAATCCGCTTGAGGTAGAACGCCTTTTCGTTTTCCTCCAGTAGCAGCGCCTCCTGCACGATCTTCGGCGGCACGACGGCGGCACATTCAAGCACCTTCGTCGTCAGCTCGATGATGCCCTGCTCACGGGAAATGCCGGAAAAGCCCTTCAGGCGGCCGCTGTACTGCACATTGTGCGAATGATCCTGCACAAAGCTGCCCTTGGACTTTTCGCGCACGACGTAGCCGTTACGCACCAGATCCATAATCGCCTGCCGCGCCGTGGAACGGCTGATATTATATTCCTCCACGAGCGCAAGCTCCGTCGGCAGAAGGTCGCCGGGCTTCAGCTCCTGAGACTGAATCTGCTCCAGAAGGATGGTATAAAGCTGGTAATACAGCGGTACCGGAGAATTTCGATCCAAAGATTTCATGGAATCCCTCCAAATCAGGATGGCTGCATTCATTATAACGTATAAGAGACTGAATTGCAAGTATCTTTGTCTTAAAATATGGACAATGTATGGTAAGAACAAACTCCCATGTGCCCGCGGGCACATGGGAGTTTTTGGGCATTTCAAGCAGAGAACTTGCAGTGAGGAAAGAATGAACTGAACATGCCCGTTTGGTTTGGCTGCCCCATGCTTTGCACGGGGAAACCGGGAGAGTTACACGGAGCGGCGCAATCAGTTCGCCTCGCCGTAAAGCGCATCCCATGCCTCCTGCGGCAGCATGATCTCCGGGCTGGAGAACCAGGCATAGGGATCCGACTTTTCAATGAGAATGATGGGAATGTAGATCTCGCCGGGGATCTCCTGCCCCTGCGCGGCCTTGATGGCGTTTTCCACTGCGCCGGAGCCCATCTTTGCGGGATACTGGCCGATCACGGCGGTCAGCGGGGAGTCGTCCTTCATCATTTCGTCCATGACGACCTGGTCGGCGTCGATGGTGACGACGAAGATCTTGTCGGTCAGGCCCATTTCACGCAGTGCCTGGGAGGCGCCGACGGCGGCCAGACCCCAGTCGGCATAGATGCACTGGATGTCGGGGTTGCCCTGGAGGTAGGCCTTCACTTCTTTTGCATAGTTGTTGACGGCGTCCTGCGTGCCGATGGAGATGGTCTGAACGATGTTGAGGTCGGGATAGTCGGAGGTGACTTCCTCGAGCATGCGGACACGGACCTCGATGGAGTGCCAGCCCGGGGTGTCAAGGAGCAGGATATTGCCGACGCCGCCAAGCTTGTTGGCAACGTAGAGCGCGAGCTGTTCGCCTGCGTTGAAGTTGTCGGAGGTCAGGTTGCAGTCGGTGGTGGCGCTTCTGCTCATGTCGATGGTGATGATGGGGATGTTCGCGTCGTTCATCTTCTTGATGACTTCGGTGAAGGCCGGTGCTTCACCGCCGCCGATGATGACGGCGTCAACGCCCATCGTCAGGAAGTTTTCCATGTCGGAAACCTGCTTGTTGGAGTCGCCCTGGGCGTTGGCGGTGATGAGCTCGGCGCCGAGCTCCTTGGCCATGGCCGTTGCACCGGCCAGAATGCCTCGGTTGAAGTCGTTGGTCAGGTGCTGCTGGGACAGGCCGATCTTCATGCCGGTGCCGTCCAGCTTGCCCACGGCTTCGGAGACGGCGTCGCCGCCCAGGCTTTCGGAGGTCTTCGGTTCATTGGTGCTTTCGCTGGGCTTGGTTTCGCCGCTGCAGGCGGCAAAGAGCGTGCAAATCATTGCAAGGCAAAGGATCGCTGCGATAAGTTTACTGAGTTTCATGGTAGATCTCCTCTCAATTTATTTTCGTTTTTCAACGGATTACAGATTTACAAGGTCGTCCAGAGTCAGATGCTCGCCGGGAACGATGTCCCACTTGCGGATGTTCTTTTCCGGCCCCATGGGAGAATAGACAAACAGGAACACAAATTCGCCCTCGCCGGTGTTGAAGAGGCGGTGCGGCTCGCCCGCCGGGACAAAGGTGATGTCGCCGCGCTTCAGGGCGACCTCCGTGCCATCTTCCATGCGCATGATGCCTTCGCCGCGCAGGTAGACCATGATCTCCTCCTCGTTGTAGTGCGTGTGGAACTCAGAGGCCTGGCCCTTGTTGTAGACGCCGACGCCCATTGCCACATTCTTTGCACCGTCCTGTCCGTCCACAAGGACGAGATTGTCCCGGACGTTGGGCGCCGCGGCGCGGTACAGGGGGAGCTCACCGATGGATAGCTTTTTCAATGTTTGTTCCTCCGTTCATTATAATATATTTTTGTTCGGACAAATAAGCCTTAAGTTTTGGACAGCAGATTGTGTGCGTTGCTGATGCCGAGGCGCTTTGCGCCGAGATCCAGCAGCTCTTCGGCGAATTCACGGCTGCGGATGCCGCCGGAGGCCTTGACCAGCAGGGAATCGCCTGCTTCCTCGAGCATGACCTTGATGTCTTCCGCAGTGGCGCCCTTCGGCGTGAAGCCGGTCGCCGTTTTGACGAAGGTCGCGCCCGCGCGCTTGACGATGCGCGTCGCCTCGCGGATCTCCGCCTCGTTGAGGAAGTATGTTTCGATGATGACCTTGCTGACATGGTCGCCGCAGGCGCAGACAAAGCGGCGGATCTCTTCCTCCAGGTCGCTGTAGCGGCCGCTCTTGAACCAGGCGATGTCCATCAGCAGGTCGGCCTCGGTCGCGCCCTTGGCAAAGGCGTCGATGGTTTCAAACACCTTGGATTCCGTGGTGTTGTAGCCGTTGGGGTAGCCGATCGGCGCGTCGATTCCGACGTCGGAGCCTGCCAGAACCTCTTTTGCCAGGGGAATCCAGGTGCAGCCGATGGCGACCGTGCGGAAATGGCACTGCTTCGCCCGTTCGAGGTGTGCACGGATCTGTTCCTCGCTCGCGTCCTGCTTGAGCAGCGTCGAGTCAACATACCGCGCAAATTCGTAGTCTGTTCTCATGGTTTTTGTTCCTCCCTTTTTGTGAGTTATGATTTCTTTTTGCGGCCCGCCAGCCAGGTCAGCAGCAAAATGGCAATCAGCAGAATGCCCTTGCACACATTCAGCAGCGTGACCGGAAGGCCGATCATGGACAGTCCGTTCTCAAAGGAACGCAGGAAGAGCGCGCCGAAGGCGGTCGCGTAGATGGAAACCTTGTTGTTGATCAGCGTTTTGCCGAGCAGAACCGTCAGAAGCGAGTCCATCATAAAGGAGCTGCCATGATCCGGCGAGGCGTAGGACTGCGACGCGCACAGCACCAGTCCGAGAATCGCCGCGGTAATGCTGCAAATCACATAGGACAGCAGGGTATACATGCGGATGCGTACACCGGAAAGCTCGGAGGCGAACTGGTTCAGGCCCGTTCCGCGGAAATACCGCCCGGCGGGCGCAAGCTCCGTCACCACGAAGAGCACCGCAAATACGACCAGATAGATGATGATTGGCATGGGGATGGGGCCGAGGCTGCCCGCGCCGAGGAAGGTGAAGCTCGCCGGGATGCCGTAGGACACTGCCTGGCCGCCGTCGGAGAACATGTACTGCATGCCCTGCGCCAGGAACATCGTTCCCAGCGTCGCCACGAAGGGGGCGACGCCCAGACGCGAAACGCAGAAGCCGTTGATCAGGCCGATGCCGATGGCAATGCCGAAGCCGAGCAGCAGGCCGACCGCCAGCGGCATGTGGCCGTAGGCAACGTCATACAGCGCTGCAAGGGTGGAGACACCGGCGACGGCGCCGACCGACATGTCCACGCCGCCGGTAAACATGGCGAGCGTCATGCCGCTGCCGATGATGCCGAGAAGCGCCGTCTGAATCAGAATCGTGCGGATGTTGGAGCCGCTCAGATAGCCCGGCTTCAGCAGGAAGAAGAACAAAACCATGACGAAATAGGCCAGAACGGTTTTCAGGCTGCCAAGCCTTGCGCCGAGGGAGCGCTTTTGCAACACTTCTGTTTTCATTCGTTTCTCCTCCTTATCTCAGGTCTTCCTGAAGGATGATCCGCCGGTTGCTGACGGACAGAATGGCGGCAATGATCAAAACGATGCCCTGTGCAATAAAGGTATAGTAGAAATCCAGCGCCATGAGCGTGAAGGCTGTGGAAATGCAGGTCATCACGACCGCGCCTACCAGAATGCCGGGGACATTGGGCCGTTTCGTGCCGAGAATGGTTTTTGCGATATAGGTTACCGCCAGAACCGGCAGCAGCAGCCGCTGGCCGGAATAGATGATCGCACCGTTGGAGCGCAGCGCGTTGATGACGCCGCCCAGCGCATAGAACACGCCCGCGAGGACAAACATCAGAAACTGGATGCCCTTGACATGGATGCCGGCGAACTTTGCTGCGTCCTGCGAGCGGCCGACGGCCTGAATGTGCAGACCGGCGCGGGTGCGGTGCAGCGCCAGATACACCAGAATGAACACGAGAACCGTGGCAATGACGATGATGGGAATCGGGCCGACGGAGGCGGTCACGATCTTGGTGACGGGGTTATCCCGCACCCAGAGGGAGCTGCCGCCGGAGTAGGCGTACTCCAGACCCTGTGTCAGGAACATGACGGAGATCGTCGTGATAAACGAGGACAGACCGACATAGGACACGAGGAAGCCGTTCAGCGCGCCGAACAGCGCGCCTGCGCCGATGCTGACCAGCCCGGCCAGCCAGACGCTGTGCCCCTTGGAGATAAAGCCGCAGAACAGCGAGGCCGACAGGCCGACAATGCCGCCGAGCGACAGGTCGCTCTCACCGGCCATGTTGACGAAGGTGCAGCCCAGCGCCATGATCAGCGTCGGCGCGGTCTGAACCAGAATGTTGATCCCGTTCATCGGCGTCAGAAAGCCCTTCGCCGTTACGCAGAAGACGAGGATCATGACGGAGAAAATGGCAATGGAGCCATATTTGTCCAGAAATTTGCCGAGTTTATTCTGATTAATCATGGATGCTACCTCCCATCGTCAGGCGGACGACCTCCTCGTGCTGCGCCTCGCAGGAAACGATTCGGGCAACGACACGGCCGTTGTAGAGAATAACCATATGGTCGCTGATGTCGATCGCCTCGTCGATCTCGGAGGAGGCGACGACGACGGCCTTGCCCTGCGCGGCAAGCTCGCGGATCAGGTCGTAGATTTCGCTCTTGCCGCGCACGTCGATGCCGACCGTCGGCTCGTCAAAGAAATAAATCTCACTGTCGCCCACGACCCATTTCCCGACGACCACCTTTTGAATATTGCCGCCGGAGAGCGTTTTGACGGCGACCTCGGTGCCGGGGGTCTTGACCTGCAGGCGGGAGCAGAGCTCCTGCACCATGGTGCGCTCCTTTGCCTGCCGGATCAGTCCCAGAGAATTGACGTAGTTTTTCAAAAAGGCATAGGTGGTGTTTTCCCGGACGGAGAAATCCTGAATGATGCCGTTTTTGCGTCTGTCCTCCGGGATCAGGCAGATGCCGTGCTTTTTTGCCGAGCGCGGGCCGCTGATCTTCACTTCCTTGCCGTGAATCTGAATGCTTCCGCTGCTGCCGGGGCGAATGCCCATAATGGCCTCGAAGATTTCCGTCTTCTTCGCGCCCACGGCGCCGGTCAGCGCAAGAATTTCTCCCGGACGGACGGAGAAGGAGACGTCGTCGATCACGCCGGGCAGGCGGAGATGCGCAACCTCAAAGATGCTCTCCCTGGCCAGCATTTCCGGCGCGGGCGGGAGATGCCGGTGATTCCGCTGCACCTGACCGACCATGCGGAAGACGATGTCCTCCTCGGTCATCTCGCGCAGAGGCCAGGTGCCGGTGTAGACGCCGTCGCGCAGGATCGTGACGCAGTCGCAGATCTTGAACAGCTCCTCCAGGCGGTGGGAAATGTAGATGATCGTAATTTCCTGCCGCGCACGCACGCGGCGGATCGCCTCAAACAGGGCTTCGGTTTCTGCGGCGCTCAGACGGCTGGTCGGCTCGTCGAGCACCAGAATTTTCGGGTTTCTGGAGAGCGCGCGGACGATGCAGACCAGCTGCTGCTTTGCCACGGACAGATTGTCGATGGATTCCGTGGCATCCACGACGCCGGGCATGAAATCGTCCAGCGCCTGCTGCGCGGCGGCGTTCATCGCCTTCCAGTCCACCATACCGCCCTTGCGCGGCTCCACGCCGATCATGATGTTCTGCGCGACGGTGAAGCCGGGCACCAGCTCCAGCTCCTGGAAAATGAACTCGATGCCGTGCTCACGGATCGTTCCGGCAGTCACTTTGTTCAGATTTTCACCGTTGAGGATAACGTCGCCGGAGGTCTGCTGATACACGCGGGCGAGAATTTTGATCAGGGTCGATTTGCCCGCGCCGTTTGCCCCCATCAGCGCGTGGGTTTCTCCGGCGTTGATGGTAAAGGAGACGTCGCTCAGCGCCTTTACGCCGGGGAATTCCATGCAGATATTTTTGAATTCAAGACAGGTATTCGCCATTTTTGCTTCCTCTCTTTCTTATTTCACCCAGTCGAAGGAGCGCTTCACGGCCTCCTGCCAGCCTTCGATCAGCGCCTGGCGCTTCTGCGCGTCCATCGCAGGCTCGAAGGCCTTGTCCAGCACCCAGAGGCCGCGCAGCTCCTGCCGGTCCTTCCAGAGCCTGGAGGAAAGACCTGCCAGATACACCGCGCCCATGGGCGTGCGGTCGGTGTTGGCGGGACGCTCTATGCGGCAGTTGAGGATGTTTGCCATGAGCTGCATGATGAAGTCGCTCTTTGCCACGCCGCCGTCCACGCGCAGGACCTTGATATCCACGCCGAAGGAGCCGCGCAGCAGTTCGATGATGTCGTTGGTTTGCAGCGCAATGGACTCCACGGCGGCGCGGCAGATGTGGCGCTTGTCGTGGAAGCGGGACAGGCCGATGATGAGGCCGCGCGCGCCGCTGTTCCAATGCGGGGCGAACAGGCCGCCGAAGGCGGGAACGAAATACGCGCCGTCGGCGCCGTCCACCTGTGAGGCCAGCTCGCTGACCTCCTGCGGACTTCCTGCCACGCCGAGCTGGTGCACCAGCCATTCGCTGACCGAGCCGGCAACATTGACGCCGCCTTCGATTTCATAGGTCAGCGCTCCGCCGTCATGGCTTGCGATGGCGGGATAAAGGCCGCACTGCGGTACGGCATACTCGCCGGTGTAGGTCACGAGGTTCAGACAGGTGCCGATGGAGCACTTTGCCTCGCCGCGGGAGAAGCAGGCCTGCCCGAACAGGGCGCTCATCTGGTCGCCGATGGAGGCCATGACCGGAACCGGCTCCGCGAAGGCCTCCTTCGGCTCGACGGCCATGCCGAATTCGGCGTCGCAGGGCAGCACGCCCGGCAGAATGGCCTTCGGAATTTGGAACTTTTCTATCAGATCCTCGCTCCACTGTGCCTTGTGGACGTCAAAGAACATGGTCCGTCCGGCGTTGGAGGTGTCGGTCAGGTGGGATTTGCCGCCGGTCAGCTTCCAGAGGATCCAGGTGTTGATCGTGCCGAAGCAGATTTCTCCGGCTTCGCAGCGCTCGCGCAGGCCGGGATTCTCCTGTAGGAGCCAGGCGATTTTGCTGGCGGAATAATAGGTGTGGCAGGGAAGACCCGTAATCTCCGTGATTTCCTCGCTCCACTGCATCCAGTGCTCCACAATGGTCTGACTGCGGACGCACTGCCAGCTCACCGCGGGGGTAAGCGCACGGCCCGTGGCGCGCTCCCAGAGAAGGGTCGTTTCTCTCTGGTTGGTAATGCCGATGGCGCGGATCTGATGCAGGTCAAATTTTTCCGCGACCTCCAGAATCGCCTCCCGGACCGACTGCCACACGGCCTCCGGGTCGTGCTCCACCCAGCCCTCGTGGGGATAATAGCTTTCAATTCCGCGGTATGCGCTGCATACCACCTCGCCCCTTGCGTTTACAACCAGCACCTTCGAGCCGGTTGACCCTTGGTCAATGCCCAGAATATAGTCTTTCATTCGCTTGGCTCTCCTTTATCGAGATGGACGCGGCAGGCGGCGTGCATCCCGGCCTTGCTTTGTCCGTACATTCAATCAATGCTTCTACAGTATAGCACGGCGTTTTTTGAAAAGCAAGCGATTTTGACAAAAAGTGCTCAGATTTTGGTAAAATCGAGATAATTTGGTTTACTTGCACAAAAAACCATTGTCATTTCTGTTAGATATACCGAATGACCGTATGTACGAACATTTATATTGACTTTCCGCTTTTCTCCCGTTATAATCGAAGCAAGAGGAATCAACCGTACAGGAAGGAAGGGATAACATTTGAAGAGCTATGTCGTATACAAGGATCACAGCTGCGGCTTTGCGGAGCTCCCCATGCCGGAATACGGGGAGTATGACGCGTTGGTCAAGCTGGAAAGCTGCGGCGTCTGCACTGGCACCGACACGAAGATCATCCACGGGAAATTCAAAGGAATCGATACGTATCCCGTCGTGCTGGGTCACGAGGGCGTCGGCCGCGTGGTTGCCGCCGGCAGTAAGGTGCGCAGCTTCCGGCCGGGGGATCTTGTCCTGATGCCCTATTGGAGCGACGTTCCCGAGGGCTACACCTCCGGCTGGGGCACCTATTCCGAATATAATATCGTAACCGACGCGCAGGCGCAGGAGGCCGACGGCATTCTGCCCGCGCCCTTCGCCTATGGCCAGTGCAAGCTCCCTGCCGATTTCGACCCGGTGGACAGCGCGATGATCATCACCTTCCGCGAGGTGCTCAGCACGCTGAAGCAGTTCGACCTCAAGCCGAACAAAAGCCTGCTGGTGTTCGGCATGGGGCCGGTTGGCCTGAGCTTCGTGCGGTTCGCCAAGCTGCTTGGCATCGGGCCGGTCATTGCCATGGATCGCCACGAGGAGAAGCTGGCGCTTGCAAAAGCGCTCGGCGCGGACCATGTTTTCAACACCGCCGCCTGCGAGATCACGCAGGCCATCCGCTCCGTCTGCCCGGACGGGATAGACTATGTGCTCGACGCCGTCGGCTATAACGATCTGATGAATCTTGCCCTGGACTGCCTGGTTGACGAGGGAAAAATCTGCGTCTATGGTATTTCGCCCGTGACCGACTACCGCCTGGACTGGAGCCGCTGTCCGCACAATTGGACGCTTCAGTTTCATCAGTTTCCCTCCAAAAAGGCGGAGGCCGAGGCGCACGCGCAGATCATTTTCTGGATCCGCAGCGGCGTTCTGGAGCCGAAACAGTTCATTTCTCATGTCTTTCCGTTTTCCGAAATTGACCGCGCCTTTGCGGCAATCGCCAACCGCGAGCCCGCACTGAAAATGGTCATCCGCTTTTAGAAGAGAAAGGAGTCGCCCGCTATGCCAACTTATTTGCTTGCCCACGACCTCGGAACCTCAGGCAATAAAGCAACGCTCTTTACCGCCGAGGGCACGCTGGTCAAAAGCGTCACCTATCCGTATGCGCTGCACGTCGAGCACGGTACCTGGATTGATCAGGATGCCGACGCCTGGTGGAAGGCCATCTGCGAGAGCACACAGGAGCTTCTGAACGGAATCTCCCCGGCGGATGTCGCCGCCGTTTCCTTCAGCGGAACCATGATGGCCTGCCTCTGCGTGGACCGGGAGGGAAACGCACTCTTCCCCGCCATGATCTGGGCGGACATGCGCTCCATGCCGCAGGCCGCCGCACTGGCGCAGCGCATTGACCCGAAGGAGTTCTATCACACCACGGGCCACCGCCTCAGCGCCTCCTATACCGCGACAAAGCTGATGTGGATCAAGGAAAACAGGCCGGAAATCTACAAAAAGACCTATAAAACGCTCAATGTGAAGGACTATATTCTGCTCAAGCTCACCGGGGCCTTCCTGACGGATTATTCCGACGCCTCCTCCACCTGCCTGATGGATATCACGCAGCGCGAGTGGTCCGAGGAGCTGGTCCGGCTCTGCGGGCTGGACGCGGACAAGCTTCCGGAAATGCACTCCTCCGTCGAGCTGGCGGGCCGCGTCACGAAGCAGGCCGCAGCGCTGACAGGACTGCTGGAGGGCACGCCCGTCGTCATCGGCGGCGGCGACGGCGCCTGCGCGGCGGTCGGCACCGGCGCGGTGCGCCCCGGCATTGCCAACTGCTGCATGGGCACCTCCTCCTGGATTTCCTTCGCCTCGGAGACGCCGCTGTTCGACGACGAAACGATGGCGACCTTCAATTTTGCCCACATCGTCCCAGGCTACACCCTCCCCTGCGGAACAATGCAGTGCGGCAGCGGCAGCCTGAGCTGGGCGGTGCGCGAGCTGTACCGGGACGTGCCGAAGAGCAAGGGGGAAATCTATCGCGAGATCAACCGCGAGGTTTCGCGGATTCCCGCCGGTGCGGAGGGACTTTACTATCTTCCCTATCTGATGGGCGAGCGCAGCCCCCGCTGGAACGACAAGGCGCGCGGCACCTTCCTCGGCCTGACCATGAATCACAGCCGGGCGCATATGCTCCGCGCCGTGATGGAGGGCGTCGCTATGAATTTGGATATCATTCTCGAGACGTACCGCAGAAACGGGGCGGTCATCGACAGCCTGGTCGCCGTCGGCGGCGGCGCGAGAAACGAAAGCTGGCTGCAAATCCTTGCCGAGGTAATGCACATTCCCGTGCGCCTGCCGAACATTCTGGAGGAGGCGACCTCCATGGGCGCGGCCATTACCGCCGGCGTGGGCGTCGGGCTGTATTCGGACTTCAATGTCATCGACCGCTTCCTGAAAATCACGGAGGAGCTGACGCCAAGCGGCGAAAGCGACGCGGTCTATGCGCATGCAAAGCAGGTTTTCGAGGACGCCTATCAGGCGCTTGTTCCCATTTTTCAGGAATTGTAAGGAGGAAGCAGGATGAAAGAATCCCGCCTTTTCGTGAAACTGCCGGAATACGTCGCAACACCGGACAGCATGGCCATCGACGCAGAGGGCAATCTCATTCTCGCGTGCCCGAACTTTGCCGACCCGGCTCTGCCCGGCTGTGTGGTAAAGATCGACAAAAACCGGAACGTCACCAAGTGGTTTGACGTTCCGGTTCGGGAGGACACCGGTATGGCGCGGCCCATGGGCATCGGCTTCGGGCCGGACGGCGACCTCTATCTGATCGACAATCAGCCCTGGCTCGACCGGCCGGAGCTGGTACGCAAGGGGCGGCTGCTGCGCCTGCGCATCGAGGGCAGCACCGTCGTGAAGTGTACGGTGGTTGCGGACAACATGGAGCATCCGAACGGCCTTCGTATCCACGGCGGCTACGTCTACCTGACGCAGAGCAAGATGGAGCTGGTCAAGGACCCCTCCGGCTGCCAGGTCAGCTGCGTCTACCGCTTCGGTCTGGATGAGGAGAACATTCAAATCACCAATACCCTTGCCGACCCGCACATTCTCTGCACCTATCTCACTCGCAACCCGCGCGACCAGTACGGCGTGGATGGTATTGAGATCGATCCGGAGGGCAACCTTCTGATCGGCAATTTCGGCGACGGCGCGGTTTACAAGGTGATTCTCAACGAGGACGGCAGCGTCCGTTCCAATCAGGTCTGGGCACGGAATCCCGGCGAGCTGGAGAGCACGGACGGCATGGTGATGGATGAGGCGGGAAACCTGTATATTGCAGATTTCTGCGCCAACGCCATTGTCAAGGTGTCGCCGGATGGCAGAACCGTCCGCCGCCTGGCGCAGAGTCCCGACTGCACCGGCCTGGAGGGCGGGCTCGACCAGCCCGGCGAGCCGATTCTATGGAACGGGAAGATCATCGTCTCCTGCTTTGACGCCGTCGTCAATGACATTGTGCGCAATACCGCCCATGAGCTGCCCGCTACGCTTGCGGAAATCGACCTGAACGGATAAAAGGGATTGGCGCCATGAGGGATCTGACACAGGGCAAAACGCTCAAAACCTTTTTTCGTTTCGGCTTTCCGCTTGTGCTCTCCGGACTCCTGACGCAGTCCTATCACCTCATCGATACCATGCTTGCCGGGAAGCTGCTCGGCGCGGATGCTTTAGCGGCCATCGGCGCGACGGCCGGGCTGCTCCAGCTGGTCTCCGCCGTCATGTGGGGCTACAGCTTTGGCCTCAGCATCTACGTCGCGCAGATGTTCGGCAACCGGGATTTTCACGGAATCCGGCGCTGCATTGTGCACAATCTTGCCGTTCTGTTTCTGGCCTGCGTTCTGCTCGGCGGTGGGATGCTGCTGCTTCGCAGGCCGCTGCTGCGGATGCTGCATGTGCAGACGGCGCTGCTGCGCGATACCACCCTGTATTATTCGGTCTGCCTTGCCGGGCTGTTTTTCATCATTCTGAATGACAGCCTTATGAAGCTTTCCAATGCGCTCGGCGACAGCCGGATGACCTTTGCCATGAGCTGTCTGGCGGTTGCTCTGAACGTCGGCGGGAATCTTCTGGCGGTCCGCGTCCTGCATCTGGGTGTTCTGGGCCTTGCGCTGGCCTCGGTTCTTGCCGCGGCGGTGGTGGACCTTTGCTATTTCCTGCACCTGCGCCGCACCTTCCGGCAGATGGGCGTGGCGGGGGAACGCATCGCCTTTGACGCGGGGATCCTGCGGAAGACCGCCCTCTACGCGCTTCCCATGTCCTTACAGCAGGTCACCATGTATTTTTCCAGCGCGGCGGTCTATCCCTATGTCAATGCGCTGCGCGCAAATGCGACGGCGGCCTATACCGTTATTCTGCGGGTCTATGACATCAACGCCTGCCTCTATCAGGGCGCGACCATGACCGTCGGCAACTATACTGCGCAGTGCATCGGCGGGCAGAAGCAGCACCGGCTCGGCCGCGGACTGGCGGCAGGGACGCTGCTGGCGGCGGTGTGCCTGCTGCCGGTGCAGGCCCTTTGTATTGCTTTTCCTGTGCAGATCAGCCGCCTGTTTTTCGCCGCGGACACGGCACAGGAGGCGCTGGATTATGCCGTCCTCTTTCTGCGGCAGTATCTGCCATTCCTTGGCCTGAATTTCGTGAACAATCTGTTTCACGCCTTTTACCGCGGTGCGCGGGCGACGGGTCTTTTGCTTCTGGTCACGTTCCTCGGCGCGGCCTCCCGCGTCGCCGCGACGGCGCTGCTCGCGCCGGGATACGGTATGCGCGGCGTGTATGCTGCGTGGGTGCTCTCCTGGGGCATCGAGGCAGTGGTGACGCTGGCGCTGTATCTTTCCGGCCTGTGGAAGAAAAGAGCGGTCTATCTATAGCTTTTGCGGCCGCGGAACGCCGCTGACGCGCCGATAAAATATTCGGCTCTTTGATAGCAAAAATCCGGAGAATCGTAGGATTCTCCGGATTTTAATCTTTATATCAAACGTTATACACCGCGCCGAGGAAGAGGAAGGTCTGGCTTTCTGTGTCGTAAATGCCGCACACGAAGGGCCGGTCCACGCGGACGGTCTTCGGCTTCTGCGGCTGGATGGCGGTGCTTTCCATGACCTCCACGGCCGTTGCGGCGGCGGCCTCCGTGCCGGTTTCGTTGACCTGAAGGAAGGTCTTGTGCAGCACGCTGCCGATGCACAGGCCGCTTTCCTGCGCCTGCGGGGACATACGGGAGAAGTCCGCCTTGTCGCCGAAGGCGTCCGTCATGCCCATCGCTTGCAGGGCCGTGCTCAACTCCGTGCTGTACTCCGCCTTGAACTTCGGCATGACCGCGTTCACACGCTCGTTGCTGACATTCTGCATCAGCGCATTGAGCTTCTCGCCGGTCAGGGAGGCAATGTAGTCGTCCAGGCTCGTGCCCTCTGCGGGCAGAAGCGCCACATAGCAGAAGCGGGTGTTGCGGTAGGACTTGAGGAAGCCCGTCGTGTTCTCATCGCTCAGATACTGGTGCTCGGTGGAGTACATCAGCTCGGCCTGTACGTCGCCGTCCGCGCCGTGGAAGGTCTCCGGGCGGACGTCGTCCGTGGTGTATTCCGCGTTCCATTTGGCGGTGAACGCCAGCGCGTTGACCAGATACATGACGGCATTCGGATTGATCTCCTCGAGGATCTTTTCAATGCGGCCCTGTGTGTTCTTCTTGACGAACTCGTTGATGGCGCGGCAGGTTTCCTCGTCAAAGGCAGCGGTGTGCACGTCCGAGGCATAGTAGTCGCGGTCGGTTTGCAGGAAGCTCTCGCTGACCTCAAGGCCGTCGCGCAGCCAGATCGCGTTTGCCGAGGAGAATTCCTCGCTCGCATTCTGCGCGCAGGTGAGAAGATAGGCGTTGAGCTTGTCGATGGAAAGGCCGAAGGCCGCCTCCATCTGCGCCCGTGTTTCGCCGTCTGCGCCGTTGGCGGTCATCGCCAGCGCCGTGAGGACGGAATAGGGTGAGAGAATGGCGTTTTCTCCGGACTTTACGGTGTTTTTCAGCAGCTCTACGGCAAAATTCGCGCTTGCGGCGGCAAAGCTGTCGTCCACCGGGGCGGGCGTACCCTCGCCGGAGAGGGTCGCGGCGCTCAGGCCGGTGGGGGAAGCAGGCTCTGCGCCGTTGGTCTGATTGGGCGTCCGGCTGGGGTCGGGCGTATCGGGCCGGACGGCGGTGCAGGCAAAGAGC
Organism: uncultured Oscillospiraceae bacterium; assembly: GCA_934622035.1. GTDB lineage: Bacteria > Bacillota > Clostridia > Oscillospirales > Oscillospiraceae > JAZOXB01. The sequence continues at coordinate 90,992 of CAKTVG010000002.1, read as the reverse complement.
TGCAAGCTCAGCGCCGCCAGCAGCAAAAGAACGGTCAATTTCTTCATGGCAGGTTCCTCCTGTTCTTAGAGCATCGGGGGATCGTCCCCTTGTGCTTCTTTGGACGAAAGCGCCGCCAAAAAGTTCCTTTGCCGCTTTTTTCTAGTCCTTTTCCAGCCGGAAGATGCCGATGGGCGTACCGAACCAGAGCGGCTCACCGCGGAAGAAGCAGAGCACATAGTCCGGCCGCAGCTTTGTGTAGGTATAGCCGGTGGGTTTTTCCCACTGCCATTCGCCGTAAAATTCATAAACCTCCATGTCGGCGGGGTCGTCGTATTCGGGGATGGTCAGCTCATTGAGGAACAGCGACACCGTAGATTCCGGGAAGGGGCCGCTCTCCGGCTCTGCGCCGAGAAGCAGACACAGCGTCTGCGCCAGCGTATCGCGGTCCTGATTGGAGCGCCGCGCCTCGCAGTTGTACTCGCCATGCCCCAGTTCAGGGTCGACGTTCTGCCGCGCAAGGTGCAGCGTGTCGCCCGAAAGGGTGAATTCCTCAAGACCGAGGAAGTCTCCGTCCTCCGGCCAGTAGGACATGAAGATAACTTGCTGTAGGGCCTTGCCGGCGCGGTAGCTGCCGTCGTGTCCGGCCTGCCGCGGATTTGCCGCGCAGGACAGAAGCACCAGAACGCTGAGCGCCAGCGCTGCCAGCGCCGTCCAGCGGCGCGGCTGCTTCCAGCGAAGAGCGTGGCGGATGCGAGCCTTTACGCCCGTCTCGCCAAAGGCCAAGGGACTGGGCGCGGGGAAGCGCCGTCCAGAAGCGACGGACAGGAGGCAGAGGCTGTAGCGCTTGGCGCTGCCGGAGGCCAGCACATGCTCGTCGCAGCGCGTTTCCATGTCGCGGCTCATGCAGAAAAAGGCGAGCCAGACCAGAGGGTTAAACCAGTGCAGCGTCAAAAGCAGCCACGCAAACAGCCGGACGAGCGGGTCATGCCGCCGCAGATGGAAGCGCTCGTGCGCCAGAACCATTTGCATGGCGTCCTCGTCCAGCCCGTAGGGCAGGTAGATTTTCGGGCGAAATACGCCGAAGAGGAAGGGGGAGCGCACGCTTTCGGACTGGTACACGCCCGACTCCAGCAGTGTCGCCGTCCGCAGGCGGAGCCGCAGCCGCAGCGCGCTGAACAGAGCGTAGCCCAGCAGCAGGGCAATGCCGGTCAGCCAGACGATGGCGCCGATATACATCCAGACCTGCACGGGGTTGACGCTGGCGGCGGGTGAGGCGGCGGGAAGCGTGTCAGCCAGCGCGGAGTTCAGCGCGGGAATGCCGGTGTGGATTTCCGGTTGGGACATCAGGCCGAGATTTTCGGGCACGAATTCCAGCGCCGCGCGCTTTTGAGACAGCCGGAGCAGGCCGAACAGGCTGAATACCGCCGGGAAGGACACAGGGCAGCACAGCCGGAAGGCCGTCGCGCTCCAAAGGGCGTAGGAATAGCGGCGCGGCGCTTTTTTTAGCAGCAGGCGCGCCAGAAGCGTCGCCAGAATGACATAAGACGCGGCAAAGCTCATATTGAGCACGCGCAGAAACAGGGCTTCCATCTCAGTCCTCCTTATGTTCGTCAATCAGCCGCTTCAGCGCCTCGGCCTCGGCTGCCGAAAGCTTTCTGCCGCCGAGGAAGGCCGCGAGGAAGCAGGGCAGCGAGCCGTCAAAGGCGCGGGAGACAACGCGGTCGCTTTCAAAGGACTGCACGGCGCTTTTTTCCACCAGAGAGCGGACGACGGAATTGTCGTTGGCGGCAAAGCCGCGGTCGCAGAGCTTTTTCAGCACGGTGTAGGTCGTGGACTTTTTCCAGCCCAGCTTTTCGGCGCACAGATCGACCAGCGCACGGGAGCTGAGCGGCTCATGGTCCCAGATGATGCACAGAAAGCGATATTCGCTTTCCCCCAGGCGAAGCTCGTTCATAGGGATTCTCCTTTCTGATCTATTGCTATAGACTACATTTAGTCTACCACAATAGACCAACCATGTCAAGAGAATTTTGTATTGTTTGGAAAAAATGCACCCGCCAGCGGGGCTTTGGTCTTCAGTGCACGCGTGGCTCTCCGTTGATGGTACAGACAAAGCGCCGCAGGGGTTCCTGCGGCGCTCATTACTGCCTTATAATTGCTGATTTCGGGCCAGCTGGGTATTGCGGTAGGCGGGATCGTTTGTCACCTCGCGGAGAATCCTGATTTCCTGCGGCGCATCCACGGCGGCATCGGACTTTGGCAGCGCGGCGCGCATGATGGCGTGCTCGGCGGAGAAGGGATACACGTCAATTTCAAAACGGCGGTCGTGATAGGTGAAGCGGTACTTGATCTTGTGAACGGCGTGCAGACTCATGTCGCCCTCCATCAGATACTGGATGTATTCCTTGGCGGAGATGGGCTTTTCCGTCTCCCACTGGCTGCCCTCGGTGTAGTGCTTCTCGGTGTAGAAATAGAGGTATTCGTTGCCGTTTTTCTGCTGACGGATGCGGCGGACGATGCTCGGGCTGGTCTGGGAGAGATAGGTCTGCATCATGTCGATGCCTGCGGCGTGGTACTTCTCCGTCAGCGTTGCGACGTCCGGCATGGCGATGAGATATTTATGCCAGCTTTCCTCGGGCATGGGCTGGCCGATGGCTTCATATACTGCTCTCAGGCCGCGGGCAATTTTGTCCTCAAAATCCACGGAGTTGTCGATGATGCGCAGGTTCGGATGCCTGGACCAGGCGCGCAGCGCCAGATCGTCCTTTTCCCGCGCAACCTCCAGCGGCTCGTAGCGCGCCTCGTTGCCGTAGTTGTAGGCGAACTCTGCGCCCTTGGCGCAGGACACAAGGTGCAGAACGGCGTCGTAGCCCGCCATGACCTCCTCCTCCGTTTTGCCGAAGCTACCGAGCACCTCGCGGAACTCCTCGTCGTTGATATAGGCCTTGTCGTCCAGCAGGGCGCGGTCATAGATGACAAGAACGTTTTCTTCCGGGACCATCTGCGCCGCCTTCAGCGCCAGCCGCTCCTTGTGCAGCTGATCGGCGATGACAAAATACTGGAAATCCAGCATGGAGACGCAGTTGCCGAAGGGCTTGATGCCGAAGCCGGAGATCAGCTCCGTCGCGGTTTCCGGGATGGTGATGACCTTCCAGCCCTCGTCCTGCTTGAATTCCTTCAGGATCCGGCTGATGAGGGTCGTTTTGCCTGCCGCCGGGCCGCCGGTCAGGACGATGCGAGTGATTTTCTTAGCCAAACGGATCGCTCCCTTTCGTTTCATTGTAATATATTTTACCAGCAGCGGGAACGAATTGCAAGAGCGATGGTGCGTAAGGCCCGAAAAGAAATGATTTTTCGACGTTTGTGGAACATTTTTTGCGCCATTTCGTCAAAAAATAATGCCGAATGGAGCGCGTGCCCCATGTCCGCTCTTGCGTCCGGCGAAAATTCGTGATATGATAACAAAAAGGAGGCGGGAGCCGTGGACGAGAATAGAGAAGAAGAGCTTCGGGAAGCTCCCGCGCCGTTCCAGCCGGCGCCGGATCTGCCGCAAATGGACAGCCCGACGGGAATCTTTGTGCCGGTGGCGCGCGAGGCGGAACCGAATGCCGAAAAGCCGCCCAAAAAGGAAAAGAAACCGGAAAAACCGAAGCGCGATCTGCGCTGGCTGTGGAAAACCCTGAAAATCATCAAGTGGGTCGTTTTTGTTGCATTGACCATTGCACTGCTGGTGGGCTTCGGCTTGGGCTATCTGACCATTACGGAGTATCGTCCGGCGTATTCCGAGAATCCGGAACGCGGAACGGTCGAGGCGGAGCGGAACGTACCCTACGGAACCGTCCGCATCATGACGCTCAACACCGGCTATGGCGGTCTGGGCTACGAGTCGGATTTCTTCATGGACGGCGGCAAGGGCGTCAACCCGGACTCCGAGGAGACGGTCAAGACCAACATGCTCGGCATCGAGGACATCGTCAAATCCGTGGATGCGGACATTGTCCTGCTCCAGGAGGTGGACACCGGCTCGAAGCGCAGCTTCCAGCTCGACCAGTGGCGGCAGTATGAATACGACCTCGGCAAATACGAGAGCCGCTACGCGCTCAACTATTCCTGCCACTATGTGCCCTATCCGCTGCCGACGATCGGCGAGGTGCACTCCGGCATCGCAACCTACAGCACCTTCGACATTACCAGTGCGACGCGCTACAGCCTGCCGTCCTCCTTTGAGTGGCCGGTGCGCGTGGCGAATCTGAAGCGCTGCCTGCTCGTGACGCGCCTGCCCATTGAGGGCAAGACCGAGGAGAGCGTGAAAAAGGAGCTGGTCATTGTCAACCTGCATCTCGAGGCGTATGACGACGGCGAGGGCAAGCAGGCGCAGACCGAGCTGCTGCTGCAAATTTTGCAGGAGGAATACGCAAAGGGCAATTACGTCGTCGCGGGCGGCGATTTCAACCAGTTCTTCCCCGGAACCAAGCAGCGCTATCCCATCAAGGATACCACCGGCTGGACGCCGGGCGCGCTGGAGTCTCTTCCTGCGGGCTGGAGCTACGCCTATGACGCCTCCACGCCGACCTGCCGCCTGCTCAATCAGCCGCTGGATGAGACGAGCAGCCTTACGCAGTATTATGTGATCGACGGATTTATCGTATCCCCGAATGTGAAGGTCAAGAGCGTGGAAACACGCGACGAGGGCTTCTGGTATACGGATCACAATCCGGTCGTGCTGGAAATCGAATTGAATTGATTTGGAGATAAGCTAACCCCCGCCGCAGGAGCTCCTGCGGCGGGGGTTCATTTTCGCAATTCGACTACCCTCGTAGGGGCGTGGCTCTGCCGCGCCCGGTGCAGGCAGTCCGAAAATATGTGAATTTCTCCCCGCGGCCACGGCACGCCGTGGCCCTACGGATGGTACAAAATTGCGGCGTGCCGTGACCGGTGCAGGCAGTTACAAAATTGCAAATTCCTACCTAGGGGCGTGGCTCTGCCGCGCCCCTACGCACGAACGGAACGAAGATAAAAACCCACGTTCAATGACCCCGAACGCGGAGTCTGAAATAAGAAAGCATAGATGCCCCCCACAGACAACGTCTGCGGGGGGACACTGTGCCATTCGCCGAAGAATTTTTCGTTGGAACAAGGCATTTTTCCGCAGCGCTACTTTGTGTAACGCAAGGGAAAATGATGCCGTTCCGGCGGAAAAGGCTCGGCGAAGGGGCTATGATTTCTTATGAGGACGAAGCAAAAAAATTATTGATCCGTTACGTACAGGCTGCCTGCATTGGAGGTCTGCACGGCATCCGGCAGGCAGGCGGCCAGCGCATGGAGTGCTTCCTCACCGGTGACGGCGTCCTTTGGCGCCAGATACACGACGCTGCCGCTGCCCGAGCCTGCGAGCAGTCCGGTGGCGACCGCCCAGCGCATGGCCTCGGCGGCGTCCTCGCTGACGGCGGTGTGGTCGGGGTAAGTCGACAAATCCGCGCGCAGGCTGGACACCGAGCCATAGCGCCCGGCAAAGCGGAAGAGAATGACGGCGAGCTGCTCGCGCGTGACGACGGCGTCCGGGTCAAAGTGCGCGGGGTAGAGCAGATTGCTGCCTTTCGCCCACATGGCGGCGTTGGAGTACCACTTATCCTGCGCGACGCCTTCTGTCGTAACAGACGGGCGGCCCGCAGCGCGCCAGAGAAGCGTTGCCAGCATGGCGTGGCTGACGGAAAGCGAGGGGTCGATGTCCGCGCTGCCGGCCGGGAGATTCGCCGTCAGAAAACGCATGCCCCTCTGCGTCCAGTCCGGGAAGGAGGAGAGCAGCGGCATTGTGCTGCGTGCACGCGGCAGAACGGTGAATTCATAGGCCGCTTCCTCGGAATCGCCGTATTGATTCGTTCCGGTCAGGTGCGCGGTGTAGTCTCCGGCGTTGTCCAGCCGGAGGGCAAAGGCCAGGGAGCATCCGAGGCTCCTGGAAAAGAGCGTTTCGCCGTCGCGCAGGACGGTCAGACGGTAGGTGTCCGCTTCCTCGCTTTCATTCCAGCGGAAATTCACGGTGTCATATTGCAGGAAGGAGCTCTGCGTGTTCAGAAACTCCGTTCCCTCCGGGGGCAGACCCTCCACGGCGGCATAGGGCGCAACGCAGACATTCGTCAAAAGCCGCTCAAGCAGCTCGCGGGAGACGGTCACGTCCCAGCGGATCCGGCAGTGGCGGTCCATGTTGCAGTCGGCATAGGTGATGGTGGTGTCCGTCACGGCGGTGACAAAAACGGAGTGGCTGTCGTCGCGGTAGCGGATGATATCGCCGGGCTTAACGCCGTCGAGCGTGTCGGTCTTCGGCCAGGTCTTGACCGAGGTGCCGTAGTAATCATAGCCGAGCTTGTAGGTGAAGCCAAGGCACTGAATGGCGTTGTCGAAGGAATTGCAGCCGCAGCTGCCGTAATAATCGCAATTGCCGTGCGTGTGCCCGCAGGGGGCGTCGGAATAGCCGTTGGGATTGTTGGAGCCGCTGTGATGGTTCCAGTATTTGCCGGAGGGGAACTTCTCGCGCAGGTCGCTCAGCGTGACCTGCGTGCGCGCGGCATGCGCCAGAGGCAGCGGCAGCGCCGCAATCAGAAGAAATAGGGTAAGAAGCAGGCAGAGGAAACGCCGTTTCATCCGGAGGACCGTCCTTTGTATGTTGGTGAACTGTAATGCTCATGTTACCACAAAGGCGGCCTTTTTGCAACCGTTTGTTACCGAAAAGTCAGAAAGCTGTAAAGAATTGTCATTCAGACGCTCAAAAAGCCTATCCGGCTGAGCGCATTGGGGAGAAGGAAAGCGCGAAAGGGAACCTTTATGGTTCCCTTTCGCGTTCCATCATCCGCAGCAGCGGCCAAGAATACAAAATTCGGTTTTTTGCAAAGGGCAAAAATGTCCCAAGGCCTTTTCGGCAGTCTGAGAATTGCTGTTTTTAGTCTCTTTTCTGGCGGCCTCCGACAATGACGATCAGCCGCAGCAGCTGGGCAAGCGAGACGCTGAGCGCCGCTACATAGGTCAGCGCAGCGGCGGTGAGCACCCTTTTTGCCCCGCGCCGTTCCTCCGGCAGCAGGAGATTGCTCTCGTCAATGGCGCGCAGCGCGCGGTGGCTGGCGTTGAACTCCGTCGGCAGGGTGACGAGCTGGAAGAGCACGCACAGGCTGTAGCAGGCGACGCCGATCCAGGCGATGAGGTTAAAAAACTGCGTATAGGGCGCAAAGATCCGCAGGCTCGGCAGCAGCAGACCGAGCAGAATCAGCGGCATGGACAGCCGGGAGCCGAAGTTCGTCGCAGGGATGACGGCCGCGCGGATGCGGATGGGCAGATAGTTCTGCGCGTACTGCACGGCATGGCCCGCCTCGTGCGCGGCGACGCCGACAGCCGCCGGAGTTGCAACGTCGTAGACCTCCTGCGACAGGCGGATGGTCTTCGAGCGCGGATCATAGTGGTCGGTCAGATTGCCCGAGACATATTCCACCCGCACATCGTATACGCCGTGCGCCCGCAGGACGGCTCGCGCAGCATCTGCGCCGGTCAGGCCGCGCGCATTGCGCACGCTGCCGTAGCGCCTGAAGGTGCTGTTGACCCGCGCGCTCGCCCAGAGGGAAAAGAGAAGCGCAGGCAGAACCAGCACAAGATACGTCCAGTCAAAGGTGTAATAAAACGGCATAGAAATCCTTCCTTACTGCGGCTCCAGCGCCTCGTGGAGCTGCTGCGTGATCGCGCCGCGGAAGATGCGCCCGGCGTGGGTGTGCAGCGTGCTTAAAGCGCCTGTGGCATATTTCATCTCCACCTTGCCTGGCATGTAGAGATCCTGATCAAGGATAAACTTGACCTCCTTGTCCTCCACGCCGCTGCGCTTGACCAGACCGGGGCCGACATGCAGCTTCAGGCGGCAGCCGCCGGACAGCACCATCTCCACATCCTGCGAGGCCCGCTGGAAGGCCGTTTCGCGCACGTCGTCCTCGCCGAGCAGACCGAGATAGGCCGGCTGAAACAGCGCCGAGAAGGGCACCTCCTCCACTTCCAGCGCACGGCGGGAGAAAATGTTGATATAGCGCAGGCCGATGCGCTCAAAATAGGCGGGGTGATACACCTCGATAAAATGCGCCAGCACCTCGTCCAGCCGTTTGGCAAAATCCTCCCAGCAGGAATAGGCGGGCGTGGCCAGCGAAATGAAGCCGTTGGTCAGGTTGACGCGCCAGCAGCCGTCAGCGCTGACAAACTGAAAATTAATCACATCCGGCTGCGGCCCGGGGCGGACGCCCTGCGGCGTCTGGTTCAGCTTGGGCGGCTGCTTTTCCACATTGCGGGAATAGCGCGGATAGTTTTCCCGGATTCTCTCCTGAAAATCCGCCGGTTCCGCCGCGCCGATGCGCAGGATGGTGGGAAAGCGGAGCTGACAGATGACCTCTGCAAGCTGCGCTCGGCCATAGTTCACGTGTTCCCTTTCCAAAAACATGGACGATCGCCTCACTTTGTTCTCGTTTTCTTTATTATACCACGCATTCTTCTTCGATGCAAGCAAGGCAAAATACACGGTTTGTCAGTAGATATTTCCAGATCGATACGATATAATTAAGGTATTATCAACGAAAGGCGGGAAAGCCATGAAACGGATTCCGCGTGAAAAACTTTTTCTCTCCGGAATGGACCCCAGCGCCGCCCGTATTGCCAAGCAGGAAGACGTGGGCCTGGAGGCCACGGAATTTACCTATGCAGTGAACCTGAAAGAAAAACAGATGATCTCTTCGCTGGAAGCACGGACGGAGGGCCTTCCCGCGCTCTGGCTGCATGCACCCTTTGCCGAGATGGCGCCCTGCGCCATAGACCCTCTGATCCGGCAGGTGACCATATTACGCTTCCAGCGGATGTTCTATCTTTGCAAGCGGCTGAATGCGGAGGGCGTTGTGTTCCACGGCGGTTTTATCCCGCACGTTTATTATCCGGAGTGGTACGTTTCACAAAGTGTGTCGTTTTGGAAGGAGCTTTTGCGGGGAGTGCCGAAAAATCTTACCTTCGCGCTTGAAAACGTAATGGAGCCGTCGCCGGACACACTGGTGGAAATCGTGAAGAACGTGAACCACCCGCAGCTGCGGCTCTGCCTCGACGTGGGCCACGCGAATACCTTCGCCAGTAAAGTGCCGCCCATGGATTGGATCGAGCCCATGGCGCCGTGGCTGGTGCGCTTTCACCTGCACAACAATTACGGGGAGGACGATCTGCACAATTCCCTGTGGGACGGCACCATTCCCATGCAGGCGCTTCTGGAAAAGGCGCAGGCGCTCTGCCCGGATGCAGGCTATACGATAGAAACGCGGGACGCGCTCCCGTCGCTGCGCTGGCTGGAAGGAATTGAGGAGAAAGATGACAAACCGTGAGCTTTCGGAATACCTGAAAAAGATTATGCCGCCGGACGCCGCCTGCATGGACAAGGCGCGAAGGCGTCAGGCGGAGCTGGCCAAGCCGCCGGGCAGCCTCGGCAAGCTGGAGCAGTATGCCGTCCGGCTGGCGGGCATCACGGGCAGCATCTGCCCGCAGACGGAAAAATGCCGCGTGCTGGTCTTTGCGGCGGATAACGGCGTCGTCGCCGAGGGCGTTTCCTCTGCGCCTGCATCGGTCACGCTGTCGCAGGCCGTCAATATGACCCGCCATGTCACGGGCATGTCCGCGCTGGCGCACTACTTCGGCGACGAGGTCGTCGTTGCGGACGTCGGCATTGACACGGAGAAAATCATTCCCGGCGTACTGGACTGTAAAATCCGCCGCGCCACGGGCAATATTGCTAAGGAGCCTGCCATGACCCGGCAGCAGGCGCTCGACGCCGTTGCCGCCGGCATCCGCCTGGCCGAACAGGCTGCGCGCGAGGGCGTGCAGGCCGTGGGCATCGGGGAAATGGGCATCGGCAACACGACAACCTCCGCCGCGGTGCTGGCCGCGCTTACGGGAAGCTCCCCAGAGGCGGTCACGGGGCGCGGCGGCGGCCTGACGGACGCGGCGTTCCTGCAAAAAAAGCGCGTCATTGCGCAGGCGCTTGCGCTGCACCGGCCGGACGGCTCCGACCCCGTCGGCGTACTGGCCGCCGTGGGCGGGCTGGATCTGGCCGCCATGACCGGCGCGTTTCTCGGCTGCGCAGCGGCGCATTTGCCCGCCGTTGTGGACGGCTATATTTCCGCCGTCGCGGCGCTCTGCGCAGTGCGGCTGTGTGCTGAAGTGCGCTCGTACCTGTTTTTATCCCACGCTTCTTATGAGATCGGCTACCGCATCGCTGCACAGGAGCTGGGGCTGGAGCCCTGCCTGCTTCTGGACATGCGGCTGGGCGAGGGCAGCGGCTGCCCCGTTTTTTTCCAGATTTTAAAGGCGGCCTGCGCGGCGATGTCCGGCATGGCCACCTTCCGCGAGGCGGCGATTCAGGACGATTACCTCGACCCCATCCGCGCGGGCGACAGCTTCACGGTGACGCCATGAGAGCCTTACTTTTGGGCGGCAGCAAGAGCGGCAAAAGCATGTGCGCCCAGCGCCTTGCGCAGGCCCTTGCCGCAGGCGGAAAGCGATACTATTGGGCGACGATGGAGCCGGCGGACGAGGAGGACCGCGCCCGCATCGCGCGGCACCGCATTGACCGCGCAGGCTGGGGCTTTGAAACCGTGGAGCGCGGCCGGAATCTCCCGGCGGCGCGGAAAGGGCTTTCCCCGGAGGGAACCGTCCTCTTTGACAGCGTGACGGCCTGCCTTGCCTGCGAGATGTTCCCCGGCAAGGAAATCGACCGGAGCGCCGCGGCCCGCACCGCGCGGGACATTCTTGCGCTCAGCCGCTGTTTCAGGCATTTTGTCTGCGTCTGCGATGAAATTTTTCGCGACGGCGCGGAATTTGACGAAACGACGGAGGCCTACCGGCGCGGCCTGGCGGAGATTTGCCGAACGCTTGCCGGAGAATTTGACGTCGTTGCAGAACTGGCGGCGGGCGTGCCGCACGTTTGGAAAGGAGAACTGCCGGATGAAGCAATGGCTTGACGGCTTTGGCATGGCCTGGGGGATGTTTCTGGCGATCCCCTGTCCGCTGCGCCGCTGGAACGAAAAGGCGAGAGAGAACATGCTCATCTGCCTGCCGCTGATCGGGCTGATCGTCGGCGGCGTGTGGGTCGGCGTGTTTTTCCTGCCGCTGCCCGCGCCGCTGCGCGCCGCGCTGCTGGCGGCTGCGCCCTGGCTCGTGACCGGCTTTCTGCATCTGGACGGCTACATGGACGTTTGCGATGCCGTCCTCTCCCGGAGGGATCTGGAAACGCGGCAGAAAATTCTGAAGGATTCCCACTGCGGCGCCTTCGCCGTGATCTGCATGGTGCTGCTGGCGCTGGCGCAGTGGAGTCTGTTTTTCTCTGCGGAGGGCGGGAGCTGGGCGGGACTTTTGTGCATTCCCGCCGTGACCCGCGCCTGCGCTGCGCTGGCAGTGCGCGGGCTGCGTCCGATGGGCAGCAGCCAATACGCCGCCATGGAAAAGCCGCATGCGGGCGATACCGCCGCGCTGTGCGTGCTGCTGGCGCTTGGTATCGCCCTTCCCCTGCTGCTGGACGGCAGCTTCGCGCCGCTGGGCGCGGCGGCGGGCTATTGGCTGGCGGTATGGTACGGCGACCGGCAGCTGGGCGGTATGTCCGGCGATATTTCCGGCTACGCGCTCACGCTCGGAGAGCTGGCGGGCGCGGCAGTCTGGACCTTAGCGAGGTAACACGGCATGAAACTGGTCATTGGCGGCGCATACCAGGGAAAGCTGACCTGGGCGATGCGCGAATACGGCATTGCGCCGGAGGAGGTCTGCGACCTGGCGCAGCGGGAGCCCGCGCCGGGCTTTCGCTGCTATACGCATCTGGAGGCGCTGACACGGCGCGACGAGGCGCCGGAGCGCTGGCTGCCCCTTTTTGAAGATGCCGTTCTGATCTCCCGCGAGATCGGCTGCGGCATCGTCCCGATGGACCGGGAGGAGCGGCAGTGGCGCGAGCGGCACGGCGCATTTTTGCAGAGTCTTGCGCAGTGCGCACAGCGCGTGACGCGCGTGTTCTGCGGGCTGACGGAGGAGCTGAAATGAGGTTGACGCTGCTGCGCCACGGCGAGACGGAGGCCAACCGCCGCAGACTCTACTACGGCGCGACAGATCTGCCGCTGCTGCCGGAGAGCGCTCGGGCGCTGCGCGAACGTGCGGACAACGCTCCTGCCGCCTCCCGTTATTACACCAGCGGCATGTCCCGCGCCGAGCAGACGCTGGAGGCAATCTTCGGCCCCGTGCCGCATGAGATTCTCCCCGGCCTGCGGGAAATGAATTTTGGCGCTTTTGAAATGCAGAGCTACGAGCAGCTCAAGGATGACCCCGCCTACCAAGCCTGGATTCAGGACGTGGAGCACAATCGCTGCCCCGGCGGCGAATCGGCGGACGAGGTGCGAAGGCGGAGCCTTGCCGCCGTCTCCGCACTTGTCGCGCGCGGCGAGGACTGCCTGTGCGTGACGCACGGCGGCGTGATCGCCGGGCTGATGACGCACTGGTTCGGCGGAACGCGCTATGACTACACCCCCGCCCCCGGCCGCGGCTATCAAATCGTGTTTCAGGACGGCCGGCCTGTCACATGGTCAAACGTTTGAGGAATAGTTTTCACTGTTTTTTCACAAAAAACGGTTGTAATTGACATTTTCAAAGAAATTTGCTATTATGAGAAAAAGAGCCGAGAAGGAGGAGCCTATGGACCCTTACCGCATCATTGAAGTAAAGCAGAGCGTGTTCGCCGACAACAACGCCGACGCCGAGGCGCTGCGCCGGGAGCTGAAGGCGCGTGGCGTGTTTCTGGTGAACCTGATGTCCTCCCCCGGCTCCGGCAAAACCACAACGCTGACAAAGCTTTTGCACGCGCTGCCCGCAGAGCTGCGTGTCGGCATCATGGAGGCGGACATCGATTCCGACGTCGATGCCGAAACCATCGCCGCCACCGGTACGCGGGTCATCCAGCTCCACACGGGTGGAATGTGCCATCTGGACGCGGACATGACCCGGCAGGGCATCCGCCAGCTCGGCACGGACGGTCTGGATCTGGTCATTCTGGAAAATGTGGGCAATCTGGTCTGCCCCGCAGAATTCGACACCGGCGCGGCGCTGAACATGATGATTCTCTCCGTGCCGGAGGGGCACGACAAGCCGCTGAAATACCCGCTGGTGTTCCAGGTCTGCGACGTGATGATCGTCAATAAAATCGATGTGTTGCCGTACTTCGATTTTGATATGGACAAGGTAACGCAATACGCAAGAAAACGCAATCCCAGCATTCGCATTTTCCCCATCAGCGCCAAGACGGGCGAGGGCGTGGACGCGCTGGCCCAATGGCTTGCAGAAACCATTCAAAACTGGAAAGAGAAAAAGGAGTAAGCGCAATGATCGACGAGGAACTCAAGCAGCGCGCATTGAACGCGCCGGACAAGGACGCCGCCGTCCCCCGGAAGAAAATCCAGAAAATCGGCCAGAAGATCACGGACGTGGTCGCACACAAGCTCTCTGGCGTCAGCTCACAGGACGCGGAATACTGGGGTCTGGCGGGTATCATCTCCGAGGAGGAGGCAGACCTTCTGCTGCCCATGAAGCTGCGCACGCCCTATACCCTGCCGGAGCTCTGGAAGCTCTGCAAGGTGCAGGAGGCGGACAAGGCACATTTTCAGGAGCTGCTCGACGATCTGAGCTTCAAGGGCGTGCTCGAATACGACTACGGCTATCATTATGACCACAACGGCCGCACTGCGCCGCCCTCCGAGCGGCGGTACATCCTGCCGATGTTCGTCCCCGGCAGCGCGGAGCTTTTCAACATCGACGAGAGCGGCAGCGGCGAGAAGCCCTGCTATGACGAGCGCGGTGAAATCTCCTATAACAAGCGCCTGCAGGAGCACCCGGAGCTGGCCTCCTTCTTCGAGCGCATGACCTATGTGCCCCTGGCGGGCGTGACGCATCTGCTGCCGCCGGGCGGCGGCGGTGTCGGCATGCACGTCATCCCCGTGGAAAAGGCAATCCCGATGGAGAATCAAAGCCTCGACATCGAGCACCTGAGCTACTGGCTCAAGAAATACGAGGGCCACATCGGCGTGGCGCAGTGCTCCTGCCGTGCCAGCCGCGGCGTGCTGGGCGACGGCTGCGCGGACGACGCAGCGTCTTGGTGCATCGGCGTGGGCGATTTTGCCGACTACTGCCGCGAGACCGGCAAGGGCCACGACATCACCTATGATGAGGCCATGGAAATTCTCCGCAAGGCTGAGGACAACGGTTTTGTCCACCAGATCACAAACATCGACGGCGAAAATAAAATTTTCGGTATCTGCAACTGCAATGTGCAGATCTGCAACGCGCTGAGAACCAGCCAGCTGTTCAACACGCCCAATCTCTCCCGCTCGGCCTACACGGCAGAGGTGACGAAGGAGAAGTGCGTCGCCTGCGGCAAGTGCGTGGAGTACTGCCCCGCCGGTGCCGTCAAGCTCGGCCAAAAGCTCTGCGATAAGGAGGGCAAGGCAGTTACTTACCCCAAGCACGAGCTGCCGAATTCCATCAAGTGGGGCCCGGAGCACTGGGATCCGGACTACCGCGACAACAACCGCAAAAACTGCTACGACAAGGGCACTGCGCCCTGCAAGACCGCCTGCCCCGCGCACGTGAGCGTGCAGGGCTATCTGAAGCTGGCCGCGCAGGGAAGGTATCAGGAGGCGCTCGCCCTGATCAAGAAGGACAACCCCTTCCCCGCAGTGTGCGGCCGCATCTGCAACAAGCGCTGTGAGGACGCCTGCACCAGAGGCAGCGTCGATCAGGCCGTCTCCATCGACGCGGTCAAGAAGTTCCTCGCGGAGCAGGATCTGAGGGCGGAAACGCGCTATATCCCGCCGGTTGTCATCGCCTCCACGCGACTGGAGCACTGGGCGCAGAAAATCGCAATCATCGGCGGCGGCCCCGCCGGCCTGAGCGCCGCCTACTATTTGGCGACGAAGGGCTATCATCCCACCGTATTTGAGAAAAGCGAGAAGCCCGGCGGCATGATGACCTATGGCATCCCCTCCTTCAAGCTGGAAAAGGACGTGATCGCCGCCGAGATCGACGTTCTGCGCGCGCTGGGTGTGGAATTCCGCTGCGGCGTGGAGGTCGGCAGGGACGTCACCATCCCGCAGCTGCGCGAGCAGGGCTTTGAGGCGTTCTACGTCGCCATCGGCTGTCAGGGCGGCCGCTATCCCGGCGTGGAGAACGACCACGCAGCGGGCACCGATATCGCCGTGAATTTCCTGCACGGTGCGCTGGAAAACGAAAATCAGCACATGGACGGCAGCGTCATCGTTGTCGGCGGCGGCAACGTCGCCGTGGACTGTGCCCGTACCGCCGCCCGCTTCGGCGCAAAGAAGGTCAGTATGGTTTGCCTGGAATCCCGCGAAACGATGCCCGCCTCCAAGGAAGAGATTGCCGAAACGCTGGCAGAGCAGATCGAGCTCTGCAACGGCTGGGGCCCCAAGACGCTGAAAACCGACGAGAGCGGCCATGTCACCGCCGTGGTTTTCAAGAAGTGCCTGCGCACCATCGACCCGGAGACGAAGCGCTTCTCCCCGGTCTACGACGAAACAGAGTCGATGGAGCTGGCGGCGGATCATGTCATCTTTGCCATCGGCCAGGCCATCGAATGGGGCGGGCTGCTTGAGGGCAGCCGGGTGGAATTCCACCGCGGCAGCTATCCCATTGCGGATCCGCTGACCTATCAGACCGCCGAGCCGGACATTTTCGTCGGCGGCGATGTGTACCACGGACCGAAATTTGTCATCGACGCAATTGAAGAGGGCAAATGCGCTGCGGAATCCCTGCACCGCTATGTCCACAAGGGCGCCAGCCTGACGACCGGCCGGAACCGCCGCGACTTCAACATGCTTGATAAGGACAACGTCACGCTTGCGGACTACGATACCGCCGGGCGGCAGAGCGCCGGCGTGGACGAGAGCATCGACGCGCTGCACTCCTTCCGCGACCCCAACCTGACTCTGACGGAGGAGCAGGTCAAGATCGAGACTGCCCGCTGCCTTGGCTGCGGCGCAAGCTGGGTCGATCCGAACAAGTGCATCGGCTGCGGCGTCTGCACCACAAAGTGCGTCTTCGACGCGATTCATCTCAAGCGCGACCATCCGGAGTGCTCCAAGATGATGAAGGCGGAGGACAAGGTAAAGGGCATTCTGCCCATGGCCTTCAAGCGCCTCGGCCAGACCGTCGTCACCAAGCTGGGCGGAAATAAGGATTGAGGCATGCACGAATTAGGCGTCGCTTTCCACATTGCCGACAGCGTGGTGAAGATTGCACAGGAGAATCAGGCAAGCCGCGTCCGGCGCGTCACGCTCCAGATCGGAGAGGTCTCCACCGTGATCCCGTCCTACCTGGTTGACGTCTGGAACTGGAACTGCAAGCGCGTTCCCATGCTGGAGGGCTGCGAGCTCGTGACGGAGCAGATTTCCGCCATTACCTACTGCACCGCCTGCGGAAAGACCTATCCCACTGTCCCGCAGGGCAAAATCTGTCCGCACTGCGGCAGCGGGGAGACATATTTGCAGCAGGGCAACGAGCTGGAAATCAAGGAAATCGCAGTAGAATAGCAGATCGAATTTTCCCATAGGGCCGCGGCGGCTTTGAAACTGCCGCGGCCCTGCGCGCTGCTTTGGCGGCGCGGGCGCGGCACTTTTCCTTGACAGTGCGGCGGGAACGGGATACAATATAAAAAAACGGAAACGAGGGGAACGCCATGCCGCAGTGCCCGAAATGCAGAGATATGGTTGCGCCGGGGGAGACGTACTGCCCGAATTGCGGGACGCCCGTCCCGCCGGAGCCGGAAATGCCGGAGGGCTTTGCCCAGCTGCCGGTCTATCAGCCGGCAGATCAAACGCCGGTTTATCCGCAGCCGGTGATCCAACAGCCGGTTTATCCGCAGCCTGCCGCTGTACAGCCGCAGTACGAACAGCAGCCGGTGACGCCGCAGTATGTCCCGCAGCAGCCTGCTATTCCGCAGGCGCAGTATGCGCCGCAGCTTTTCCAGCCGCCAGCGCCGCAGCCGGGGTATCCGCCCTGCGCGCCGGAAATGCCGGCGGAAAAAGCGAAGGGGCGCGCGGCCGCCATCGTCGGCTTTGTGTTCGGCACGGCATCCGCCTGTGTGATGCTGGTGCTTCTCCGCGCCTTTCTCCAGGATCCGATTCTTCCCGGCGATACCTTCTTTATCACGGGGCAGCTGATTGCGCAGGCGCTGCTTGCGGCGGTGGGACTGACGTTCAGCAGCATCGCACTGTGCAGAAACACGAAGGGTCAGGTCCTTGCGCTGCTTGGCATGAGCTTCTCTCTGGCGGTGATCGCCGCCGCCCTTGCAGCGATTCTGATTTAAGAGAAAACGGAGAATTCTGCGCCTTTTCCCTTGACACGGCATGCGGAATCCGATATGATAATTGTAAGAGGCTGCCTTCAGTCTGAAGAAGAGAGGAAATGATATGGCCATGATTCAATGCCCGAATTGCAACAGCACCATTAACAATGAAAACGCTGCCTTCTGCCCGAATTGCGGCACGCGTATCGTGCGTCCGGCTGCCGAACCGGTGGTTGAGCCGGTCGTCGAGCAGACGCCCGCCGCGCCGGAGGCTCCGGAAATGCAGTATGCCGAGCCGCAGACTGCCCCGAATCCCCCGCAGAGCCAGCCGGGCTATCCCCAGCAGTATTCCGGCTATCCGCAGCAGCAGTATCAGCCGCCCGTGTATCCGCAGTATCAGCAGCCTGCCTATCCGCAGCAGCAGTATGCGCAGCCCTATGCGCCGCAGCAGCCTGGCCTGCGTGCAAACGGCGTGGGCATTGCGGGCTTTGTTCTCGGCGTGATCGCCTTCGTGCTTGCCATCATCGGCTGGCTGATCTTCACTGCGGTTGCAGGAACGACCAGCTATCTGCCGGATCTGGCAGCGGCGCTGATGGCGCTGTTCTCCATGCTGATTGTCGCAATGCTTCCCGGTGTCCCCGGCTTCATTCTCGGCCTCGTCGGCATCTGCCGCAAGGGCGTGAAGAAGGGCCTTGCAATTGCAGGCTTCATCCTCAATACGCTGACGCTGGCGTCTTTCGCCATGCTGCTGACGATCATGGCCCGCTACGGCCTCACCTTCGCCGAGCTGGTTCGCTATTTGGATTGATGAGGAAATATAAAATAGCACCCGGACTTAGATGAGTGTTCATAAAACAGTTAATGGAGCGTATCGATACAGATACGCTCCATTTCTCATGTCAACATACTATGTAATAGGGCGCAGCCCCTTGGCTCTCCCTTTGGGAGAGCTGTCACCGTAGGTGACTGAGAGGGTCTTGCAGCCTTTTTCGAACGATAAGATCAATTTGTGTGCACACACCACGAAAATCCCTGTCGATATCCCGGTTGGAGAATCGCAGAATCTCCAACCCAAGAGACATCAGGAATTGAGAACGTTCCGCATCATAAGCAAGCCCCTGAGGTTCATAATGCTGAGAGCCATCCAATTCAATGACCAGTCTGGCCGAAGCACAGTAAAAGTCCACGATGAATCTGCCGATAATCCGCTGTTTATAAATTTTTACTGGATATTTGCGGAGAAAAAGGTACCAGAGCTTACGCTCATGGGGTGTCATCTCCCTGCGAAGTCGCCGGGCATTTTCTAATTGGGCGTTGTCTTTTGGTATAGTCATTGTTTGCCCTCTCCGTCCTCGCTATGCTCGGCCACCTCTCCCAAAGGGAGAGGCAAGGGATGCTCGCACGGTACACCGAAAGGTGTATAGAAGTGCGCTTTTATCAGTTCGGCAAATTGGAGTTTACCGCTCGATACGGTAGTATTTGAATGTTTCATCTTCTCCGGCAAAGCGAAAGCCTACCTTTTCCAGCACATGCTGACTCCGGGTGTTTTTCCTGATGGTATCTGCGTTTACCGCAGCCATTCCCAACTCGTCAAAGGCGGTTTTTACCGCCAAACGTTCTGCCTGCGTTCCGTATCCCCTTCCCTTCACTGCGTCGTTTTGCATATGGATACTCAGGGAACATTCTTTTTTATCATGGTCGATCTGCTTCAATTGCAATTCCCCGATCACCTTATCTCCAAGCATGATCGCAAACAGTCTGCGTGAAGCATCCTGCCCCTTCATATCAAAATATCGATTTACCGCAGCTTCGTCATAAACATAGGGCTGAAACAGGTGCATATCCATATAGATAGACGCATCATTCGTCCAATGCTTGTACAGTTCGTGACATAGTTCTTGCGTCATCGCCTTTAACTGAATTGTTGGCATGTTATACATTACATACATTATTATTACGACTTATTGCTTTGTTTAATTCTATCATATGGCTTTAATATATGCAAGAACAATCCCAGCAGACATTACTGCCGGGACTGAAACTGTCTTACGACCACCCGCATTTGTGTCCGGGTGCTATTTTTCTGCGCCGCCGCATAAGCTGTAATGGGTGATGTGGATGAAAAAGGAGTATTTAATCGCCGCCATTGCGGCCGCAGCGGTAGGAACCGCGCTGCACTTTCTTTATGATGTTGCGCCCAACCTGATTTCCGCGCTGCTTGCGCCGGTCAACGAGAGCGTATGGGAGCACTTAAAGCTGCTGTTCTGGCCCACGCTGGGCGCGGCGGCGGTGCTTTCCACCCGCGCGGTGTGCAAGCTGCGCCTCTGGACCGGCTTTCTTGCGGCAACGCTGGCCATGCCGGTGTTCCTGCTCGGGGCGTACTACGGCCTTCGGGCGCTGGGCATCGGCGGGACGGCTGTGGACATAGCGCTCTATTACGTGACGATGTTCGGCGGCTTTTTCCTCGCCTGGCGGCTGCACAGACGCAGAAATGTGCCGCGGCACACCGGAATCCTTCTGATGCTGGTCATGCTCTACGGCGCCGCACTGGTGCTCTTTACCTTCGCCGCGCCGCCGCTGCCGCTTTTCCAGCCGCCGAAATAGGAGGTTATTCCTCGGGCAGCTTGTCGTGCTTCTGCTGCTTCATCCAGATGTTCATCACGAGGCTGTGCGGCAGAAGCTTGACCAGGCGCACCTGATTGCGCACGGGCGCGCCGTGGATGGAGACGTCCTTTTTCGTGCGGTAGAGATCCTTCAGCGCCGTCGCCATGACGTCTTTCGCCTCGTAGAGATGATTATAGTAGGTCACGGCGGTGCTGCTGGTTTTCAGCGCATGGTCAAAGAACTCCGTCTTGACCCAGCCGGGATTGACTGCCATGACGCGGATGCCGCGCGGCCGCAGCTCGCGGGAAAGCGAGCGCGTGTAGCTCAAAACGAAGGCCTTGGTCGAGGCATAGACGTTCAGATAGGGCACCGGCTGGAATGCGGAGAGGGAGTCCAGATTCATCAGCTTTGCGCCGCGGCGCATATACGGCAGTGTCAGCTCCGTCATCGCGACGAGAGCCTTGCAGTTCAGGTCGATCATCCGCAGAGAATCCTCCAGCGGAATTTCGTCGTAGCGGCCGAATTTGCCGAAGCCGGCGATGTTGGCAAGCAGCCCGACGTTGGGCATGGCTGCCTCAAGCAGGTCGTGGTAGTGCTCGAGCGCTGCCGGGTCGGTCAGGTCGAGGGAGATCGGGCGGACGGGCACGGGCACCTGCGCGGCAAGCTCCTCCAGCCGCTCGGCGCGGCGGGCAATGACCCAGATTTCGTCGAATTTCTCCCATGAGGAGAGCTGGAGGACAAACTCCCGGCCCATGCCGGAGCTTGCGCCGGTGACGATGGCAATGCGTTTCATAGAAAAGACCCCTTTCGGAGAAATGTTTTCTCTATTGTAACCGCAGAGACGTCCAATTGTCAACAGGCGGACATTTTTGACTGCCGGTTGACAGGAAAATGAATCTGGGGTAGACTAAAGGAAAAAGGGGAGGGAGACATATGGAAACATCAATTCTCGGCGCGTGGCAGGGGCTGGTGCCGCTGCCGGAGGCGCTGCTGGAGCGGACGCGGCAGGCGCGCCTGACGCAGGAAATTTATCCCCCGGCGGGACGGGAGCTGTTTGCCCTGACCTGCACGCCGCCGGAGTGCGTGCGGGTGATTCTTCTCGGGCAGGATCCCTATCACGAGCCGGGACAGGCCATGGGCCTTTCCTTCTCTGTGGCGGAGGGGACGCCCCTGCCGCCCTCGCTGCGCAACATCTTCAAGGAGCTCTGCGAGGATACCGGCGCGCCCATGCCGCGCAGCGGCGACCTGACGCCCTGGGCGCAGCGCGGCGTGCTGCTGCTGAACACGACGCTGACGGTAGGAAAGGGCCGGGCGGGCAGCCATGCCGCCTGGGGCTGGCAGTGCTTTACCGATGCGGTGATTGCCGCGACGAACGCGCTGCCGCAGCCGGTTGCACTGGTTTTGTGGGGCGCGCACGCACAAAAAAAGGCGGCGCTTGTGGAAAGCGCCGCGCCGCGTCTGATCCTGACTGCGCCGCATCCCAGCCCCCTCTCGGCCTACCGCGGCTTTTTCGGCAGCCGTCCGTTTTCTCAGATCAACGCTTTTTTGCAGGCGCACGGCGAAAGCCCCATCGACTGGCGGCTGGATGAGGAAAAATAGAACAACCTTGCGGGTGCGGGGAACCGCACCCGCAAGGTTGTTATTTCGACGAGGTGTTATGCATTTCGATGCCTTCCCGCGCTGTTACGACACCGGCGGTAATCGACACCCTTCGGGAAAATCGAAACATTTTCGACAGAAAACAAGCGGAATCCGTTTACATAAAATCGAGTTATCGAGAAATAACAGAATTATCGGAAACAAAAAATCTGTGAGTATGCATACAAATATTCACAGGGACGGAATGCTATGCACAATGTTGGAAACGGTACCAGCCCTGTAATTTCAAGAGTTGTGCACATTCTGCACAGGCTTTTGCACAGCCGGGCCTGTGCAAAGCCCTGTGGAAACTGTGCATACGCCGTTGACATAAATCAGGAGCACGGAAAGGAGACAAATTGTGCAAAATCCTCACGCGTGAAGCCGGGGTGCAGCGCCAGATTGATTGCCTCTGACAGGACGGCACTGAGGAAGGAAACCTGCGCGTCGATGTCGCGCGGCGTGACGATCATCTCCTGCGGCCCGTCCCCGCCGAGAGAGGCGGCGTCGACCACCGTCGGCACGCCGAGGGCGAAAACCGGCACACCGAGCGTCTCCTTTCGGAAGGCGGCGCGGCGGTTGCCGACGCCGGAGCCGGGGACGATGCCGGTGTCGGTCATCTGGATCGTGCTGCAAAGGCGCTCGGGCGCACCCGCGGCCAGCGCGTCTATGCACAGAATGCAGTCCGGCCTGACGTGGGCACAGGCGCCGCGCAGCAGCTCCAGACTTTCAATGCCGGTCGTGGCCAGCACGCCGGGCGTCACGGCGCTGACGCTGCGGCAGCTTCCGAAATACTTCGGCAGATGGGCGATCAGGTGGCGTGTCAGAAACAGCCCGGCGGCGGTTTTCGGCCCGACGGCGTCCGGCGTGACGGCGTCGTTGCCCAGTCCGGCGACGAGGACGCTCTGCGCCGGGCCGAGCGCCATGAGCGCGCGCAGCTCCTGCGCAACGGCCTGTGCGGCGGCGGAGACGTCGCGGGCGTGCTTGGGAAGCTCGACTGTGATATAGGTTCCGATGGGCTTGCCCAGTGCCCGCTCCCCGCGGGGATCGAGAATCTCCACCTCCGTGACGGGAAAGCCCGCCGTCTCCCGCTCCCGCGCGCGCACGCCCTCCAGACGGGTCGTCCGCCCCGCCGACTGCTCAAACAGCGTTTTTGCTTCCATGGCAAGATCGGTCCGAATCATGCAGCATCTTCCTTTCCGAATGCGGCGCGTCTGCACCTTTTAGCAATAGTCTGCCCGAAAATCGCGCGTTCCGCAAAAAAGTTGCAAAAAAATGAAAAAAAGGATTGATTTTATTTGAAGCTGCCGCTATAATAAATTTCTGCATGAGGTTAATTACATGGTTTTTAAGATAAACGCCATCGGAGGAGGTGTAATCCATGCCCAACATTAAGTCCGCAAAGAAGAGAGTTGCTCTTTCCAAGGTCGCCAACGAGAGAAACAAGATGGATAAGTCCGCGCTGAAGACCACCATCAAGAAGTTCGACGCTGCCGTTGCCGAGGGAAACCGTGAGCAGGCCGGTGTTGCCTACAAGGCTGCCGTTGTCGCCGTTGACAAGGCGGTGACCAAGGGAATTCTTCACAAGAACAATGCAGCCCGCAAGAAGAGCAGCATGACTCTGAAGATGAACGCCATGGCGTAAAGAAGCAAAAGTTTGCCTGATGGAGTTTCCATCAGGCTTTTTTGCGTTGCGGGGACCTTTTGTTTGCGTTATAATGAGAGAAAAAGGAGGCGATGACCGTGCCGGACCGAAAGGAATCCATACGCTGCCTGCCGGGCGTCGGCCCGAAGCGGGCGGAGCTGTTTGCCAGGGTAGGCGTGCAGACGCTCGAGGAGCTTCTGTGCTTTTACCCCCGCGCCTATGAGGACCGCACGCGGCTCGTGCACATCGCGGAGCTGGAGGAGGGGACGCCTGCGTGCTTTGTTGCCTCCGTAATTTCCAATCCGCAGAGCCACAGCATCCCCAAGCCCGGCGGCCGCCGCCTGGAGCTGATGAAGGTCACCGTCGCGGACGACACGGCCCGCCTGAATCTGACCTTCTTCAATCAGGGCTATCTGGCCGAGAAGCTGCGCCGGGGCGACAGCTATTGCTTTTACGGCACGCTGAGCGGCGATTACCTGGGCTATGCCATGACGAACCCGCTCTTTGAGCCGGTGGACGCGGCGGGGCTTCTGACGCGCCGCATTCTGCCGGTGTATCCGCTGACGGCCGGGCTGACAAACAAGATGGTCGTCCAGGCGGTGCAGGCCGCGCAGACGCGCCTGACCCTGCCCGAAACGCTTCCGGAGACGCTGCGGACGCAGTACCGGCTGTGCGGCAAGGCCGAGGCGCTGCGGGAGATCCACAGCCCCTCGTCTCACGAGTCGCTGGAGGCCGCGCGGCGGCGGCTGATTTTTGAGGAGTTTTACATTTTCTTTACGGCGCTCAGCCTGATGCGTGCGCGGAGAACGGTCGTTTCCGTTCCGCCCTATGTCGATACGGATCTGACGCCCTTTACCGCGGCGCTGCCCTTCCGGCTCACCGGGGCGCAGACGCGCGCCATAGAGCAGATCCTTGCGGATTTCCGCGCGGAGCGGCCCATGAGCCGCCTGGTGCAGGGCGACGTCGGCAGCGGCAAGACCATGGTCGCGGCGGCCGCCGCCTACTGCGCCGCCAGAAACGGCAAGCAGACGGCGCTGCTTGCACCGACGGAAATTCTCGCGCGGCAGCATTTTGCGCGGCTTGCGCCGCTGATGGAGCCGCTGGGCGTGCGCTGCGTCCTGCTGACCGGCTCCCTGCCCCCGGCGCAGAAGCGCGAGCGGCGGGAGCGCATTGCACGGGGCGAGGC
The DNA here is from genome assembly GCA_934622035.1 of uncultured Oscillospiraceae bacterium. Taxonomy (GTDB): domain Bacteria; phylum Bacillota; class Clostridia; order Oscillospirales; family Oscillospiraceae; genus JAZOXB01. The sequence continues at coordinate 66,554 of CAKTVG010000002.1, read as the reverse complement.
GGAGATTGTCATCGGCACGCATGCGCTTTTGACCGAGACGACGGTGTTTTCCGACCTTGGGCTGGTCATTGCGGACGAGCAGCACCGCTTCGGCGTGGCGCAGCGGGCGGCGCTGCTGGAAAAGGGCGAGCACCCGCATCTGCTCCTGATGTCCGCCACACCCATCCCGCGGACGCTGGCGCTTCTGATGTACGGCGATCTGGACGTATCCGTGATCGACGAGCTGCCGCCGGGACGGCAGGAGATCGAAACGTTTCTGGTCAACGAGAGCTACCGCACGCGCCTGAACGGCTTCATCCGCAGACAGGTCGCCGAGGGGCACCAGTGCTTTATCGTTTGCCCCGCCATCGAGGAGGGGGACACGGAGGACCTGAAGGCTGCCGAGCAGTGGGCGCAGACGCTGCGCGAGCGTGTGTTTCCCCAGCTGCGCGTGGCGCTGCTGCACGGCAAGATGAAGGGCGCGGAAAAGGATGAGATCATGGGCCGCTTTGCGGCGGGAGAATTCGACCTGCTGGTTTCCACGACGGTCATCGAGGTCGGCGTGGACGTGCCAAACGCGACGCTGATGGTTGTGGAAAATGCCGACCGCTTCGGCCTTTCCCAGCTGCACCAGCTGCGCGGGCGCATCGGCCGCGGGACGGCGAAATCCTACTGCGTGCTCGTCTCCGACAGCCGCAGCCAGGAAACCCTGCAGCGGCTGAAGGCGCTGTGCGCCACGCACGACGGCTTCCGCATCTCCGAGGAGGATCTGAAGCTGCGCGGTCCCGGCGACTTCTTCGGCAGCCGTCAGCACGGCCTCCCGGCCTTCCGGCTGGGCGATCTTGCGCAGGATCTGTCGCTTTTGCAGCAGGCGCAGCAGGCCGCTGCGGCGACCGTTTCCGGCCCGCAGGGGGGTCTGCCGGAGGCGCTGCGCGAGGCGGTGCGGGACATGCTCCGCGAGGGCAATCTGAATTGAGCGCTTGTTGACAGTTTTCTGTGCGTTTTTTCGGGCATTTTTGTCTGGAATCCAGAAAATGCAAAATAATGATTGTACAAACGGGCAAAATGTAGTAGAATATTGAGAAGCAAAAAAGGAGGCGCAAAACCGGCGCTTCCGGCATAGAATATAGAATTGGAGGAGACTCTGATATATGAAAAAACCGATTGTTCTGATTATCATGGACGGCGTGGGCAAGGGCGACGGCGGCAGCGGCGACGCGGTCGCGGTTGCAAAGACCCCGAATCTGGACCGTCTGCTTGCCACCTGCCCGCACAACTGGCTCAAGGCTCACGGCACCGCCGTCGGCCTGCCCAGCGACGACGATATGGGCAACTCCGAGGTCGGCCACAACGCCCTCGGCTGCGGCCAGATCTATTCCCAGGGCGCAAAGCTCGTCAACGAATCCATCGAAAACGGCTCCCTCTTTGCCTCCGACACCTGGAAGGACCTGCTTGCCAACGCAAAGCAGGAGGGCAAGGCGCTGCACTTCCTCGGCCTGCTGTCCGACGGCAACGTCCATTCCAATATCCGCCACCTGATCGCCATGCTGCGCCATGCGCATGCCGAGGGCGCGAAGCGCGTCTACTGCCACATCCTGCTCGACGGACGTGACGTCCCCGCCACCTCTGCGCTGGATTACGTCCAGCAGCTCGAGGACGTGCTGGCAGAGCTGCGCACGGACGGCTGCGACTACCGTATCGCCTCCGGCGGCGGCAGAATGCAGATCACGATGGACCGCTACGAGGCCAACTGGCCCATGGTCGAGGCCGGCTGGCGCACGCATGTGCAGGGCATCGGCCGTCAGTTCTCCTCTGCGAAGGAGGCCATTGAGACCTACCGCGCCGAGCTGGGCTGCATCGACCAGGACCTGCCCGCCTTTGTCATCGCCGAGAACGGTGAGCCCGTGGCGAAGATCCACAACGGCGACAGCGTCATTCTCTATAACTTCCGCGGCGACCGTGCCCAGGAGATTTCCCTCGCCTTTGACCGCACGGATTTCGACAAGTTCGACCGCGGCGACTATACGGGCGTGAAGTTCGCCGGTATGCTGGAATACGACGGCGACCTGAAGATCCCCACGCACTATCTGGTGCAGCCGCCCGTCATCAAGAACACCCTGACCGAGCTGCTGTGCGCCCACGGCCTGCGCGAATATGCCCTGTCCGAGACGCAGAAGTACGGCCATGTGACCTATTTCTGGAACGGCAACCGCTCCGGCAAGGTCGATGAGAATCTGGAAACCTATGAAGAAATCCCCTCCGACGTCATCCCCTTCGAGCAGGCGCCCGCGATGAAGTCCAAGGAGATCACCGAGCATATGATCGCTGCGATGGAGACGAAGAAATACGACTTCCTGCGCTGCAACTTCCCGAACGGCGACATGGTCGGACATACCGGCGTGATGAGCGCGGTTGTGACGGCGATGGAGTGCGTGGACGAGAGCGTCGGCCGCATCATCGAGGCCGCCGACCGCCTGGGCTATCTGGTGCTGGTCACTGCCGACCACGGCAACGCCGACCAGATGACCGAGACCAAGAAGGGCAAGACCTCCATCCGCACGGCGCACAGCCTGAACCCGGTTCCCTTCATCATTTACGATCCCGATGAGAAGCACACCCTCAAGGAGGGCAAGTTTGGTCTTGCCAACGTTGCGCCGACGGTCGCCACTCTGCTGGGACTGGAAAAGCCGGCGTGCTGGGAGGAAAGCATGGTCTGATCGAAGCTTCTTCGATCTCTGCGTTTCATAAGGAAAGGAGAATATTCCATGATTTGCCGGAAAACAGATGCTGGTGAAATCAAGGTCGGCAACAATGTCTATACGAACATTGCCGGCAACGCCGCAACGAACTGCTTTGGCGTGAAGGGCATGGCCATCCGCTCCGTGTCGGACGGCCTGGTGCACCTGCTGCGCCGGGAGTCCATGGGCAAGGGCGTGCTTGTCCGCACGAACGAGGACGGCTCGATTTCCATCGAGCTGCATATCATGATCGATCAGGGCGTAAATATCCCCGCGCTGGGCACGTCCATCATCTCTGAGGTACGCTATATCGTATCCAAGCAGACAGAAACAGAAGTGCGCGATGTCGATGTTGTGATCGACTCCATCGTGACGGATTGAGAGGTGTACCGCAAGTGAGAAATACCATCGACGGGGCAACCCTTCGGAAAATGATCCTCAGCGCGGCTGCCTCCGTTGAAAACCACAAGCAGCAGATCAATGAGCTGAACGTCTTCCCGGTGCCGGACGGCGACACCGGCACGAATATGAGCATGACCCTGAACGCCGCGGCCGATGAGCTGCGCCGCGCAGGAGAAATGAGCCTGACCAAGGCTGCCGATAAGATCGCCTCGGCAATGCTGCGCGGCGCGCGCGGCAACTCCGGCGTCATCCTGTCGCTGCTGTTCCGCGGCTTTGCCAAAACGCTCAAGGGCATGGAGGAATGCGACGGCGTGCAGCTCGCCGCTGCGCTGAGCGGCGGCGTGGAGGCGGCCTATAAGGCGGTCATGAAGCCCACCGAGGGCACCATCCTGACCGTTTCCCGCGTTTCCGCGGTCGATGCGGTCTGCGCCGCGGAGGAGAATCCGGATCTGGAGCATGTGCTTCAGGAGGCAGTGTCCTCGGCAGAGCGCGCGCTGGCCGAAACCATCCACCAGAACCCCGTGCTGGAAAAGGCGGGCGTCGTGGATGCGGGCGGCAAGGGCTGGCTTTATGTCCTTGAGGCGATGCTGTGCGTGCAACGCGGCGGAGAGATCGAGGCCAGCGCCGTTTCCGGGACGGAGACGAAGGAGCAGGCCGACTTTGCCGAGCTGGGCGACGGCGACATCACTTTCGCCTTTGACACGGTGTATATCATGCGCAAGGCGACCGAGGACGTCGATCTGACGCCGCTGCGCGCCTATCTGGAAACCATCGGCGACAGCATCGTCATCGGCGAGGACGACGAGTCCTTCAAGGTGCATGTCCACACCGACATCCCCGGCGAGGCGCTCACCGAGTCGCAGAAATATGGTACGCTGGAGCTGGCCAAGATCGAGAATATGCGCATGCAGTATGACGACCTTGCCTCCGGCAGAACCGCCAGAAGCACGGACGATCTGGAGCAGATCGAAAAGGAGCTGGAGTCCCAGCCGGTGTTTGCGCCGGCGGAGAAGCCCTTCGGTATGGTTTCCGTCTGCGCGGGCAAGGGCCTTGCCGATGCCTTCCGTGAGCTGGGCGCCGACCAGATCATTGAGGGCGGCCAGACCATGAACCCCTCCACGCAGGACATCCTTGAGAAGATCAATGCGACGCCCGCCGAGACGGTTTATGTCTTCCCGAACAACAAGAATATCATCATGGCGGCGGAGCAGACCATCCCGCTGACGGAAAAGAAGGTCATTGTCATTCCCTCCAAGACCATCCCGCAGGGCGTTTCCGCCATGCTGGTCTTCGATCCGGACGCCGACGAGCAGACCAACACCGCTGCGATGACCGAGGCGATGCAGGCCGTACAGACCATGCAGATCACCTATGCCGCACGGGATTCCGACTTTGACGGACACGACATCCACGCGGGCGAGTATCTGGCTCTGTGGGGCAGCGCCCTGTTCGGCAGCAATACGGACATCAATGTGCTCCTGCGCGGCCTTGCCGAGAAAATCAACGAGGAAGGCGCGGAGTTCATCACCGTCTATTACGGCGCGGATACCACCGACGAGCAGGCGGAGCAGACGGTCCAGCTCTTCACGGAGCTTTGCCCGAATGCGGAGATTAATCTCATCAACGGCGGCCAGCCGGTGTATTATTACCTGATCTCGGCGGAATAAGTTCAATCATGTAAAAAGGGCCTGTCTCGATCGAGACAGGCCCTTCTTATGGAATAGGGCAGGATCCAGGTGTCCTGCCTTTGTGCTATCCGATTCCGGCGGCACACAGGGGCGCAGTATAGATTTGAACCCTTTTGTAGGGTCACGGCGTGCCGTGACCGGTGCAGGCAATCGCAGATTTGTAAACGCCTGCACGCGCGACGGGAAACCCGTCCCTGCGCACGTTTTTGGGATACGGCATACAAAAAATGGCCGGGCATTTGTGCAATGCCCGGCCCTCTTGTATGCAAATCGATTACAGCTTCAATTCGCCGTTCTCCACCCGGACGGTGAGCGTCGAATTCGGGGAGATGTTGCCCTCAACGATGCGCTTTGCCAGCAGGGTTTCAACCGTGTGCTGCAAATAGCGCTTGAGCGGGCGCGCGCCGTACTGCGGATCGTAAGCGGCGTCGATAATGAACTGCTTTGCCTCCGGCGTCAGCTCGCAGCGCAGCTGCTGCTTTTCCAGACGGTGGTTGAGCAGATTCATTTGCAGATCGATGATGCTGACGATATTTTCCTTTGTCAGCGGCTTGTAGAAGACGATCTCGTCCAGACGGTTCAAAAACTCCGGACGGAAGCTCTTTTTCAGAAGCTGCTCGACCTGAAGCCGTGCTTCGGGGCGGATGCTGCCATCGGGGGCAATGCCTTCAAGCAGATATTCCGAGCCGAGGTTGCTCGTCAGAATCAGAATCGTGTTTTTGAAGTCCACCGTGCGGCCCTGGGAGTCCGTGATGCGGCCGTCGTCGAGCACCTGCAGCAGAATGTTGAAGACATCCGGATGCGCCTTTTCCACCTCGTCGAAGAGCACCACACAATAGGGGTTGCGGCGAACGGCCTCGGTGAGCTGGCCGCCCTCGTCATAGCCGACATATCCTGGAGGCGCGCCGATCAGACGCGAGACGGAGAATTTCTCCATATATTCGGACATGTCGATGCGGACGAGGTTCTTTTCGTCGTCGAACAGTGCTTCTGCCAGCGCCTTGGCAAGCTCGGTCTTGCCCACGCCCGTGGGGCCGAGGAAGAGGAAGGAGCCGAGCGGGCGGTTCGGGTCCTGAATGCCGGCGCGGCTGCGCAGGATGGCTTCGGAGACGGAGCGGACGGCTTCGTCCTGCCCGACGACGCGCTGGTGCAGCACGTCCGGCAGATGCAGGAGCTTTTCGCGCTCGCCTTCGACCAGCTTTGCCACGGGAATGCCCGTCCAGCGCTCGACGATCTTTGCGATTTCTTCCTCCGTGACCTTGTCACGCAGCAGATTGCTCTGCTTGGCGCTTTGCGCCAGCTGCTCCTCGTGCGCCAGCTGCTTCTTTAGCTCCGGCAGCTCGCCGTATTTCAGACGTGCGGCGGTTTCCAGATCGTATTCCTGCTCGGCGCGTTCGATCTTTGCGCCCAGTTCTTCAATGCGTTCGCGGAGCTGCTGCACCTTGCCGATGGCGTTTTTCTCGTTTTCCCACTGCGCCTTCATGCTGTTGAACTTCTCGCGCTGCTCAGCCAGCTCCCGGCGCAGCTCGGCAAGCCTGCCCTGAGAAAGCTCGTCGGTTTCGTTTTTCAGCGCGGCTTCCTCGATTTCCATCTGGATGATTTTGCGGCGGATGACGTCCAGCTCGGTCGGCATGGAGTCCATCTCCGTGCGGATCATGGCGCAGGCCTCGTCGATCAGGTCGATGGCCTTGTCCGGCAGGAAACGGTCGGTGATATAGCGGTCGGAGAGGGTCGCGGCAGCGATGATCGCAGGGTCGGTGATCTTGACGCCATGGAAGACTTCGTAGCGCTCCTCCAGACCGCGCAGGATGGCGATGGTGTCCTCCACCGTCGGCTCCTTGACCAGCACCGGCTGGAAGCGGCGCTCCAGCGCCGGATCCTTTTCGATGTATTTGCGGTATTCGTCCAGCGTGGTTGCGCCGATGCAGTGCAGCTCACCGCGCGCCAGCATGGGCTTGAGCAGATTGCCCGCATCCATGCTGCCCTCGGTTTTGCCCGCGCCGACGATGGTGTGCAGCTCATCGATGAAGAGGATGATGCGGCCCTCGGAGCTTCTGACCTCCTCAAGGACGGCCTTCAGACGCTCCTCGAATTCGCCGCGGTATTTTGCGCCCGCGATCAGCGCACCCATGTCCAGAGAGAAGATGGTCTTATCCTGCAAGGACTTCGGCACGTCGCCGCGGACAATCCGCTGCGCCAGCCCCTCTGCAATGGCGGTCTTGCCGACGCCCGGCTCGCCGATCAGGACGGGATTGTTCTTCGTCTTGCGGGAGAGAATGCGGATGACGTTGCGGATCTCCTCGTCACGGCCGATGACGGGGTCGGTTTTCTTTTCCCTTGCCTTTTTGACGAGGTCGGTGCCGTATTTTTCCAGCGCCTCATAGGTGTCCTCGGGGTTGTCCGTGGTCACGCGGCTGCTGCCGCGGATGCTTTGCAGCACCTTCAGGCACTCCTCCTTCGTGATGCGGTAGTCGCGCAGCAGGGGAGAGACGGTGCCATCCGCCTTGTCCAGCATGGCGAGGAACAGATGCTCCACGGAAACATAGTCGTCGCGCATGGATTTCGCGGTCTCCTCCGCGGCAGCGAGCAGCTGCTGCATGCCGCCGGAGAGATAGAGCTGATCCGCAGAGCGGCCCGGACCGCTCACGCTCGGCAGCTTATCCACTGCGGCCTTCGCGGCGGCTTCCAGACTTTCCACCGTCACGCCTGCGCGCTTGAGAAGCTGCGGCACGAGGCCGCCGTCCTGCTGTAACAGCGCCAGGAGCAGATGCGCCTGCTCCAGCTGCTGATTCTGATTTGTCACTGCAAGCTGCTGCGCCGCGCGCAGGGCTTCCAGACTTTTCTGTGTATATTGATTCAGATCCATAAGGAATCCTCCTTCCGTTGAGGGAAATTAGCACTCTTGGATAGAGAGTGCTAAACTCTTTATGCACATCATAACACAAGCGGGGCGTTTGTCAATAGGGAAAATATGAATATTTTGAAAATTTCTGCCCGGCGGCCGGCCGGGCAGAGGATTTAATTTTTCATCATCTTCTGGGCCGCGTCCGAGACCGTCTGCTCCAGAGAATCGACGGCCTTCTGCGCCTCGCGGCGAACGGGCGACTGCTGCGGCAGCATGAGCGCCACCGCGCCGCCGGCGAGCATTCCGGCCCCCAGCGTCAATAAAAAAGATCGAACCTGCATTGTGTTTCCCTCCTTTCGTCCTTAGTTTGCCCGGTGCAGAAAAAAACTATTTTGCAGCGGGGTGAAAAATATGATATACTATTCCTGTATATATAAATAAGGAGGGCAACTCCATGGCGATCGATTTTTTGCAGGAAAAAATACGAAAAATGAAGAACCCGACGATGGTCGGGCTGGATCCCTATCTGCCCATTCTGCCGCCGCACATCGTGCAGGATGCCTTCGCGCAGCAGGGGCAGACCCTCGCCGCCGCCGCATCGGCCTACTACCGCTTCTGCACGGAGCTTTTGGACCGGCTCAAGGAGCTGGTTCCGGCGGTCAAGATTCAGAGCGCCTGCTTTGAGGCGCTGGGTGCGGAGGGCATTGCGCAGATGCAGCGCATCGCTGCCTGTGCCAAGGAGCTGGGCTATTATGTTTTAATCGATTCCATGCGCGGAGATGTGGGCAACATTGCGGAAATCCACGCGCAGGCGATGTTTGGCAGGGTGCCCGTCGGCCTGACGGAGCAGGAGGTCTACCGCTGCGACGCCGTGACGGTCAACGGCTATCTCGGCAGCGACGGCGTCAAGCCCTATCTGCCTTATTGCAAAAAGGACGGGAAGAACATCTTCCTGCTGCTGAAAACCTCGAATAAGTCCTCCCGCGAGGTGCAGGATCTGCTCTCCGGCGACCGCGTGGTCTATACCGCAATGGCGGACCTTGCCATGCGCTGGAGCACGGATCTCATCGGCCGCCAGGGCTATTCCGAGATCGGCGCGGTGGTTGGCGCGACCTATCCGCAGACCATGCAGCTTCTGCGTCAGAAGTACGACCGTCTGTTCTTCCTTGTGCCCGGCTACGGCGCACAGGGCGGCACGGCGAAAAACGTTCAGTTTGCCTTTGACCGCTTCGGTCACGGTGCGATCGTCTCCGCCTCGCGCAGCATTCTCTGCGCCTGGCAGAAGGAGGGCAGCGACGGCACGGATTATCTGGAGCATGCAGCCGCCGCGGTACAGAAGATGAAGCGCGACATTTCCAAGTATGTGGTGATCCTATGACAAAGATCTATCTCATTCGTCACGCCGAGGCGGAGGGCAATATTTTCCGCCGGATGCACGGCTGGTACGATTCCTCCGTCACGCCCAATGGACTGCGCCAGATCGAGGCGCTGCGAAAGCGCTTTGCGGAGATTCCCATCGACGCCGTCTATTCCAGCGACCTTGTCCGCACGCAGACGACGGCCGCCGCCATCTGGAAGCCGAAGGGCTTGACGCTGCAAACGGACAGCCGTTTTCGAGAAATCCATGTGGGCGTCTGGGAAGACCTTCCCTTCGGGCAGCTTGGCCGCGAGGCGCCGGAGGCCAACCGCGCCTTTTCCAAGGACCCGCAGCACTGGCATGTCGAGGGTGCGGAGACATATGACGAGTATGTTTCCCGCTTCATGCAGGCACTGGGGGAGGTCGTCCGGCGGCATGAAAGGAAGAGCGTCGCCATTTTCTCCCATGGCATGGTGCTTCGCTCTGTCATTGCGCACCTGTTTTGCGAGGACAGCGTGAGCGGCCTCGGTCACAGCGAGAATACCGCCGTCAGTGAGATCACATGGAGAAACGGCGCCTACCGTCTGGATTATCTTTTCGATGCCAAGCACCTGCCGCAGGAGCTGACCACGCTCGGACGGCAGATGTGGTGGCGCGGCAGGGAGCATCAGGACATGAATTTCTGGTACCGGCCTGCCACGGAGGAAGAACGCGCCGCGCTTGACGGCGTACAGTCCGGCGACCACGCCTTCATTGCCATGCAGGAGGAAAATGTCGCCGGTGCGGTCATACTGCGCGACGACGGCAGTGAAACGGGTCTTATTGTACATCTCGGCCTTCTGCCGCAGTACCGCAGGCGCGGCCTGGCGCCCCAGCTTTTGGGCTGCGCGGTGAGCGCCTTCCGCACGGAGGGGAAAACGATGCTGCGCCTTGCGCAGAAGCCGCCGGAGGAGGCAAGGGCGTTTTTTGTCCGCTTCCGCCTGAGCGAGAGCATGCCGGTCTCGCTGGTTCCGCAGATAAGATAAAAAACAAGGGTGTCTCAATGCCTTTTGGGACACCCTTGTCATAGCTTTTCCCACTCGCGCATACCATGTATCACGAGACTGTGGGGGAGGCTATCGAATGAGTAATATTTATGCCGACATTGCAAAACGAACGGGCGGCGACATCTACATCGGCGTGGTCGGGCCGGTGCGCACGGGGAAATCCACGCTCATTAAGCGGATGATGGAGGAGCTGGTCATCCCGAATATCGAGGATCTGTATCAGCGCGAGCGTGCAAAGGATGAGCTGCCGCAGAGCGGGTCGGGAAGAACGATCATGACGGCGGAGCCGAAATTCGTGCCGGAGGACGCCGTGGAGATCAGCCCGGACGGCACGGCGAAGCTCTCCGTGCGGCTGATCGACTCCGTGGGCTATATGGTGCGCGGGGCGATCGGCGCGACGGAGGACGGCCAGCCGCGCATGGTGACGACGCCTTGGTACGATCACGAAATTCCCATGACCGAGGCTGCCGAGCTGGGCACGAAAAAGGTCATGGAGGATCACAGCACCATCGGCATCGTCGTCACGACGGACGGAACGGTCACGGATATCCCGCGCGCGGATTACATCGATGCCGAGGAACGTGCCATCCGCGACATGCAGGCGACGGGGAAGCCCTTTGTCGTCGTGGTTAATTCCTCCGCGCCGAAGAGCGCCGAGGCGCAGGCGCTGCGGGAGTATCTGGAGCAGACCTACGGCGTCTGTGCGCTGGCCGCCGATTGCCAGGGCATGCACGAGGCGGAGATTCAGGCACTGCTGACGAAGCTGCTGTATGCCTTCCCTCTGCGGGAGCTGCGGGTGTTCCTGCCTGCGTGGGTGCAGGCGCTCGAGTGCGGCAACCCCATGAAGGCGGCGCTGTACGAGGCCATGCGGACCAACGCCGAAAAAATCGGGCAGCTGGCACAGGCCGCACCCGAGATGCAGAAGCTCTGCGAGCTGGAGCAGGTGAGCGCCTGCCGTATTGATGAGATCGACCTCGGCAGAGGCATTGTGAGCTGCGAGCTGGAGTTCCGTGAGGGGCTGTTCTACCAGATCCTCGGCGACCGCACCGGCTTCGCCATTGAAAACGACGGCCAGCTTCTGACCCTGCTGACCGCGCTGGCGGAGATGAAAAAGCAGTATGATAAGATTTCTGCCGCGCTGGAGGAGGTGCGCGCGACGGGCTACGGCATCGTCATGCCAACGGCGGAGGAGATGCACCTCGAGGTGCCGGAGATCGTTCGCAAGGGCAGCGCCTACGGCGTCAAGCTGCGCGCGAGCGCACCCTCCATTCACATGCTGCGCGCCGATATCAAGACGGAGATCAGCCCGATGGTGGGCGACGAGCAGCAGTCGGAGGATCTGGTCAAATACCTTCTGGGTGAATACGAGGGCAACACGGAGAAGCTCTGGGAGAGCAATATTTTCGGCAAATCCGTCTTCGATCTGGTGAACGAGGGCCTGAGCACCAAGCTTAAGCGCATGCCGGAGGATGCACGTTACAAGCTGAAGGACGCGCTGACGAAGATCATCAACGAGGGCGCGAACGGCCTGATTTGCCTGCTGCTGTAAAACCTGCCGGCGCGTGCGGGGGAGAACCGGCCTCCTCCCGCACGCGCCGAAAAGCAGCGCAAACCCTTGTAAATCAAGGACTCTACTGGCAGTAGAGCCGCGTTCCCGGCCGGGTAGAGCCGTTTTCCGCAGAAGTGGTGTGACTTTTTGAGACAAATGTGCTATCGTTTGCCCATCCGCTCCTGCGCTCTGCCGGAGCCTTTTCCTATCCATTACCACGAACACGGAGACAGAGATATGAGCTTTCAAATACTGACCGATACATCCAGCAATCTTCCCCTGAGCCGCGTGGCAGAGGCTAACGTGCAGCTCGTTCCCTTCAGCTACTACCCGAAGGACGACGAGAGCCGTCTGATGCAGTGCACGGATATCGAGCACTTCGACGGCAAGGCCTACTATGACGAAATTCTCGACGGCCGTCTGTACAACACCTCGCAGATTGCGCCTCAGACCTATTTCGATTTCATCGCGCCTTATGCCCAGCAGGGGCAGGACGTGCTGTATATCGGTATGTCCTCCGGCATCAGCGGCTCCTACCATTCCGCCGTGATTGCAAAGAGCATGCTCGAAGAAGCCTACCCTGAGAGAAAGTTCTATATGCTCGATACAAAGGCCGCCTCTCTGGGCGAGGGCATTGTGGTGCTGAAAGCCATTGAGCTGCGCGCGCAGGGGATGGATATCGACGCCTGCTACCGCGAACTGACCGAAATGAGCAAGCGCATGTATCAGGTCTTCACGGTGGACAACCTCCGCCATCTGCAAAGAACCGGCCGCCTCTCCAACGCGAGCTGCATCATCGGCACGGTGCTGCACATCAAGCCCATCCTGAAGGGCAACGAGGAGGGCAAAATCGTCAGCACGGAGAAGGTGCGCGGCAGCGGCAAGGCGCTGCGCTGCCTGGCGGAGCGCTACCGTGAGCTGGTACGGAATCCGCAGGAGCAGATCGTCGGCATCGCGCATGCAAACAATCCCGAGGGCGCGGCGCTTCTGGCCGGTCTGACTCGGGAGGAGGCGGCGCCGAAGGAAATCCTGACGGTCTGCTATGAGCCTGTGACCGGCGCCCATGTCGGCCCCGGGACTGTGGCGCTGTTCTTCCTGGGAGACGAGGACGTCCGCTCCCACTGACCGGATGCGCCTGCACGGAAAACATATTCAAATACCGCGGTATGGAATTCATACCGCGGTTTTTTATAAGCCTTCGGCGTGAGAATATACGGAAAATCGGAAAAACGGCGAATTCGCGCCCGGCAGCGTCTCCGAGCCGCGGCTGGAAGTCTGCGCTATGAAAACAAAAGTGGAGAAATATTGTGCAATACCCACAAAAGTTAGCCTGCGCTATTGGAGATGTTGTTGGAAATACTTGCTTGCGGGCGATTTCCCGCAGTGCTATAATATTTATCAGTTTAAAGTTGGAGGAGTCTATCCTTCTTTGAGCAAGTTGAAAAGCAGGAGGAAAACGAGATGACAGCATTCAAACGCTGCTGTGCGCTGGTTTTGTCGCTGGTAATGCTGCTGGCGATCATTCCCGGCACGGCGTTTGCTGCCCCGGATACTGCGATCCATGCGGAGCTGACTCCCATGGAAGAAACCTCGCTTGCGGACATCGCTTCTGATGTTGCAAAGCAGGTCCTGCGCAGCAGCCGGGAAAAGGATGAAAAAATCGAGGTGGAAACAACGCCTCGCTACGATGAAAACGACGAAGTCGAGATCATCGTGGTTGTGAGCAACGACACTGCGGCCCCGGAGGCCGCCGCACAGATTCAGTCTCTGCTGAAGCAGCAGGACAAGGCTGTGCAGAAGATTTCCAAGCAGGCCATGGGCGGCAGCCGCGTAGAGCCGGAGCATCAGTATACGACGCTCTTCAACGGCTTCTCCACGACCGTGACCTACGGCCAGTATCAGAAGATCCGCGATCTGGACTGCGTGGAATCCGCGTTCATCTCCCCGACCTTTGAGCTGGTCCCCGCAACCGCAAACAGCAACCGCATGATCGGCGGCGGTATCTATAATGAGACCGGCTTCAACGGCGAGGGCATGCTCATCGCCATTCTGGATACCGGTGTGGACATGTCCCACAAGATCTTCTCCAAGAATCCGACCTCTCCGGCACTGTCGAAGGCGGATTTGAAGGAGCTTCTGAACACCAAGAAGTTCCAGGCAACCGATATCGTCTCCGGTCTGAGCGCGGAGGATCTTTACAAGAGCGCAAAGTTCCCCTTCCAGTTCGACTACGGCGATAAGGACAAGGACGGCACGCCCGGCGAGAAGGGCAGCCACGGCACACACGTCGCCTCCACGGCAGCGGGCTGCACCGGCATCAATGACGAGGTCATGGGCGTCGCGCCCGAGGCGCAGATCGTCAACATGAACGTCTTCAAGTCCTCCGGCGGCGCCTCCTATTCCGATATCCTCTGCGCGCTGGAAGACTGCATCGCCCTGGGCGTCGATGTCGCCAACCTGAGCCTCGGCTCCGACTGCGGCTACATTGACTACGACACCGAGGACGAGTGGACGAAGAACCTGCTGAACGTCTTTGAGAAGGTCGGCGAAAGCGGCACCTCTCTGGCGGTTGCAGCGGGCAACGCCTACAGCGCGGCCTACGGCGATGCCTTCGGCGGCAAGGCGCTGGCCTCCAACCCGGACTACGGCCTGGTCAGTGAGCCCTCCACCTATGGCGAGTCCCTCTCCGTCGCCGCCGTCTCCAATGGCATGGTTACCGGCCCCTTCATCACCGTTGCGGGCAAGGATCTGGCCTATCAGGACAGCGCGACCATCAGTGAGGACGCCGACGCCGTCGCCATGCGCACCCTTGCAAAGAAGGGCGAGCTGGAGTACGTGGTCGTTCCCGGCACCGGCACGGAGGACGACTTCGCGCAGGTTGACGCAGCCGGCAAGATCGCGCTGGTCGAGCGCGGCGGCATCTACTACCAGAAGAAGATGGACAACGCCTATAAGGCGGGCGCCATCGGCATGCTGGTTTACAACAACACCGAGGGCATGCTTTACATGTCCATCGAGAATTGGGAAATGCCGAGCGCCTTTATCTCTCAGGCGGCCGGCGAATATATGAAGAAGCAGGAGAACAAGGTTCTGACCGTTTCCGCCTTCGACGACGTCGTGGAAGCGCCCGTGACCGGTATGGCCGACTTCTCCTCCTGGGGCGCAACGCCTGAGCTGACGCTCAAGCCGGAAATCACCGCCCCCGGCGCAGGCATCTACGCCGCAGTCCCCGGCAACTCCTATGAGAGCATGGACGGCACCTCCATGGCCTCCCCGCATGTGGCGGGCGGCATGGCCATCGTGCAGCAGGCGCTCAAGGCGCGCGGCATTACCGACGCCGCCGAGCGCAAGCATCTGACCGATACCCTCCTGATGAGCACGGCGCATATCATCACGAACGCCGACGGCGTTCCCTATTCCCCGCGTAAGCAGGGCGCAGGCCTGATGAGCATTGCCAACGCCGTGAATACCAAGGGCTATATCACCGTCGAGGGACAGCAGCGTCCGAAGCTCGAACTGAAGGACGATCCCGAGAAGACAGGCAGATATACCATGAAGTTCACGGTACATAACTCCGGCGAGGAGAACCTGTACTACGACATCAAGCCCATCGTTCTGACCGACAAGGCCGGAACCTACACCAACGGCAGCAATGTGGACTACACGGTCACGACCGAAACCTCCACCCCGCTGTCGCACACCTTCACGACCAACTGCACGAATAACCGCGTGCTTGTTGAGGCGGGTAAGACGGCTGACGTCACCGTGATCGTCACCCTGACGAATCCGGAGGAAATGGCCGAATTTACCAACGGCGCCTATGTCGAAGGCTGGGTCACCCTGAAGCAGGTGGACAAGGACGGCGGCGAGCTGACTGACCCGATCGACCTGGGCGTGCCCTTCCTCGCCTTCTACGGCGACTGGACCGTCGCGCCGATCATGGATTCCACCGATTACTGGGAGACGCTCGACGGCTCCGCCAGCGAGGCGCAGGCGTATATGAACACCGCCTTCACCACCTCCAGCGAGAACACGGTCGATACTTATCTCGGCGACAACAACTACGAGAACGTGCCCTACTTCGCGGACCACAACGCCATCTCTCCCAACGAGGATGACTTTATGGACAGCCTGTACGGCATCTATACCGGCCTGCTGCGCAACACCAAGAGCCTGAAGTACACCATCACCGGCGCGAATGGCGAGGTCTACTACAGCAAGGACTGCGAGTATGTCGGCAAGTCCATCTACAGCTACGACTACTACCGAATCACGCCCGCAGGCGTGGACGCCGAGTATGACGGCATCGAGCCGTGGTACGGCACCGATGCCCACAACTCCAAGCTGCCCAACAACACCAAGGCGACCGTTCGCATTGAGGCGACGCTGGCCTACGGCGACGGCGGCAGCAAGAACCTCAAGAATTCCTGGGAGTTCCCCATCACCATCGACACTGAGGAGCCTGAGGCGAAGAACCTGAAGGTCACGGAGGCCGAGGGCCGTTACTACCTCAGCCTGGACGTCGCGGACAACCAGTATGTCGCCGCGGTGATCTTCTACAACCTCAAGAACAGCAGCCTGCTCTACGGCAAGCAGGGCTTCTCCGAAACCACGCCCGGCGCGACCTCCCACATCAAGGAGTTCGACGTTACCGGCATGGGCGAGCGCTTCGGCATGATCGTGCATGACTATGCCGGCAACTCCAAGAGCTATGTCGTCTCCGTCCCCGGCAACTCGGACGACTACGGCGATATCGTCCCGACCGACATCCTCTGGACCGAGAATTTCAACGGCGACTGGCTGCCCGAGGGCTGGAGCGTGGAATCCAAGGGCGGTTCCGTGAATACCTGGTATCGCGGCGAGAAATACACCGCCTCCATCGACCACGATGACGACAACCAGCAGAACGAATGGCTCTACAGCATCCCCACTGACCTGAGCCAGGTGGAAACCGATGCGCACATGATCTTCGATTTCTACACCACCTACTGGTACACCGTCGAGTACAAGCACTGCAACCTGCAGGTCATGGCCTCTGCGGACGGCGAGAACTGGGAAGAGATCTGGAATCTCCAGCGCGACTCCGGCCTGTTTACCGCATGGACCAGAACCCAGGCCAAGGTCACCATCCCTGAGAAGTTCCAGAACTGCTCCAGCCTGCGCTTCGCCTTTGTTTACACCGGCAAGGGCGGCTCCAATCTGGATCTGGACAATGTGCAGGTTTACGCCGATGAGAGAGAAAACTACATCGCCGTGAACGCTTCGGCGGGCGAGGGCGGCAGCATCTCCCCCGAGGGCGTCGTTCTGGTGAAGAAGGGCACGAGCAAGACCTTCCAGATCACCGCAAACGAGGGCTATGAGGTCGAGAATGTGCAGGTCGACGGCGTCGATGTCGGCCCGATCGGCTATTATACCTTCGAGCGCGTGGGCGTGGATCACACCATCTCCGCAACCTTCCGCAGAGCGGCGGCAGGCGGTGAGATTGCCATCTTCGACAATGATTTCAACGACACCACGGCTTTCCCCGGCCAGGGCTGGACGGTGAAGAACACCAACGGCAACGGCAAATACTACAACTGGCATCAGGCCCGCAACACCAACGTGTCCACGGGTCTGGACGACAAGCAGGCCATTGTGGATCCTGACGAGTATGATGACGAGAGCAACTCCGGCGGCGACAAGCAGGACGAGTACCTGATCTCCCCGGCAGTTGATCTGTCCGGCAAGGAAGCGACGCTGTCCTTCAACTATGGCTTCACCCGCATGGCGCTGTACAACGGCAAGATGACCTTCACCGTGGAGGCCTCTACCGACGGCGGCAAGACCTGGACGGCCATCTGGAACGCCAAGGACGACGTGGCCAACGGTTCCGGCTCTGTCCAGACGGGTTTGGCGGAGATCGCCGTGCCGGAGACCTATCAGACGGCGAATGTTCAGTTTGCCTTCCACTATTACAAGACGGCCTATACCGGCAGCGGTACGGTGATCGTGGATAACGCGAAGCTGACGGCACCTGCCGCGTCCTCCGAGGTCTGCGTGCTGACCACCGTGGCCAGCGAGGGCGGCACGGTTCAGCCTGCGGGTCAGACCCAGGTAGCGCCCGGCGAGACCGTGAAGGTGACCTTCGAGCCGGATGAGGGCTATCAGCTGGCCTCCGTCAAGGTCAACGGCCGCAGCGTGGACGTGACCGACGGCGCCTATACGCTCACCATGGATCAGAACTACGCCGTGACGGCGGAATTCGAGGTCACCCCCGACGTGCCGCAGGTGATGTTCGAGAACGACTTCGAGAGCGTCAGCGGCGACAGCTTCCCCTTCCACGGCTGGACGCTGAAGGGAAAGAACACCAACGGCTACACCTGGAAGCAGCAGACCTATTGGAACTGGAAGGACGTCAACGATACCAAGCACGCCTATATTTCCGACGACTGGCACGGCGGCGAGCAGGATGAATATCTGATCTCCCCGGCAGTCGATCTGTCCGGCACGCGCAGCATCGTGCTGAGCTTCGACTATGGTGTCGGCTATTACGGCCCGCAGAACAAGACCTACACCGCGACGGTCGAGGTTTCCACCGACGGCGGCCAGACCTGGACCGCGCTGTGGGACTTCTTCGACGTCTACAACGGCGAGAAGACCGGCGTGATTTCCGGTACGAAGGAGCTGGCGATTCCCGAGCAGTACGCCGTGAACGGCGTGCAGTTCGCTTTCCACTATGTCAACCCCACGCACAACACCGGCCCCATGGCCGTGGATAACGTCAAGCTGCTTGCCGTGCAGGACGGCTCCGCCGGTACGCAGTACACCATCACCGCAACCGCCGGTGAGGGCGGCACCATCACCCCGAGCGGAGAGGTCTCCGTGAAGGAGGGCGCTTCCCAGAGCTTCGTCATCGCGGCGAATACCGGCTATGAAATCGCGGACGTCCTGGTCGATGGCGAGAGCGCCGGTGCAGTGGATTCCTACACTTTTGAGAATGTCACCGCGGTGCACACCATCTCCGCCTCCTTCCGTAAGACGGCTGCGGAAGTGGAGTTCGACAACGACTTCGAGCAGGACGACTTCCCCGGCCACGGCTGGACGGTGCAGAGTGAGAATACCGGCTGCACCTGGTATGTCGGCACCAACCGCAACCTGAATACCACCCGTCAGGCCCGCATCGACTTCGACTACTACGAGGACGACGGCGACTGGGGCTGGGGCTACACGGACATTCAGCCCATGGCGGCAGGCACTGGCAAGAAGCAGAACGAGTATCTGGTGTCCCCGGCAGTGGATCTCACCGATAAGACTCCTACACTGTCCTTTGATTACCTGCTGTTCAAGTACATGATCCAGAACAGCATCGCCAAGTTCACGGTGGAAGCATCTACCGACGGCGGCAGCACCTGGACAACCATCTGGAATGCTGCCGATCTGGAGGCAGTGAGCGGCTACTACTTCAAGGGCACTGCGGAAATCGCGGTTCCCGAGGCCTATCGGACCGCCAACGTCCAGTTTGCCTTCCACTTCTATAAGACCAATTCCAGCTACACCGACAGCGACGGCATGTTTGCCATCGATAACGTCAAGCTGACCTATGGTCAGACCGATCCCTGCGCCGGCGGCCACACGCTCGAGGCAATTGCCGAGGTTCCTGCAACCTGTACGGAAGACGGCGTTGAGGCATACTGGAAGTGTGCCGTCTGCAGCAAGCTCTTCTCCGATGCCGAGGGCACGAATGAGATCAAGGCGCCCGTCGTGATTTCCGCAAAGGGTCACCAGCTCGAGCATGTGGACGGCGTCCCCGCCACCTGCACCGAGCCCGGCACGCAGGAATACTGGAAGTGCTCCGCCTGCGGCAAGCTCTTCTCCGACGAGAAGGCTGCAAATGAGATCAAGACGCCCGTTGTGATCCCGGCAAAGGGCCACAACATGGAAGGCGTCGCCGAGGTTCCCGCGACCTGTACCGAGCCGGGCACCAAGGCGTATTGGAAGTGCCTGAATTGCGGTAAGCTCTTTACGGATTCCGAGGGCACGAATGAAATCACCGAGCCGGAAACCATCCCCGCTAAGGGTCACAGCCTTGAGGCGGTCGCCGAGGTTCCCGCGACCTGCACCGAGGAAGGCACGGAGGCGTACTGGAAGTGCACCGCCTGCGGCAAGCTCTTCTCCGACGAGAAGGGCGAAACCGAGATCAAGACGCCCATTGTGATTCCGGCAAAGGGACACACCCTTGTCGAGATTGAAAAGGTCGAGGCCAGCTGCACGGAAAACGGCACGGAGGCATACTGGAAGTGCACCGCCTGCGGCAAGCTCTTCTCCGACGCCGAGGGCAAGAATGAAATTACCGCGCCCATCGTCATCACGGCCAACGGCCACACCCTTGAGAAGACCGAGAAGGTGGAAGCAACCTGCACTGAGCCGGGCAAGCTCGAATTCTGGACCTGCACTGCCTGCGGTAAGATCTTCTCCGATGAGAACGGCAAGCACGAGGTCAAGCCGATCGACCTGATGATTCCCGCAAAGGGTCACACCCTCAGCAAGGCCGAAAAGGTCGAGGCGACCTGCACAGAGGACGGCACGGAAGCATATTGGAGGTGCTCCGCCTGCGGCAAGCTCTTCTCCGACGAGAAGGGCGAGACCGAAATCAAGGCGCCCGTCGTGATTCCCGCAAAGGGCCACACCCTCAGCAAGACCGAAAAGGTCGAGGCGACCTGCACAGAGGACGGCACGGAAGCATACTGGAAGTGCTCCGCCTGCGGCAAGCTCTTCTCCGACGAGAAGGGCGAGACCGAAATCAAGGCGCCCGTCGTGATTCCTGCCAACGGCCATGACTTCACCGTCAAGATCGTCAGCGAAGAGACGCTGCGTTCTGCTGCAACCTATGCGGAAAAGGCGACCTACTGGTACACCTGCTCCGTCTGCGGCGCACTGAGCGACACGGCTTACTTTGAAGCTGGCGAGGTCGTTGCCCATCAGATCAGCGGCGACGAAAGCTGGACCAAGGGCAGCAAGGACGGTGCGAAGATCACCGCCGATGATGCCTCCGTTACCGGCGTCATGATCGACGGCAAGGTGCTCTCCGAGAACGACTATGTCCTCGACGGAACGACCATCACCCTCAAGCCCGAGACGCTTGAAAAGCTCACCGACGGCGAGCACACCGTGACCGTTGCGTTTGAAAACGGCACTGCCGGCCTGACCCTCACCGTGAAGGCCGCGCCCGTGACGCCCACCGATCCCGTCAAGCCGAACGACCCGAAGACCGGCGACAGCACGAACGTGGTTCTGCTGAGCTGCATGGCAGTCGTTGCACTGGCAACGCTTGCCGCCCTGGCCTTCGTGCTCGTCAAGCGCAAGGATTCCTGAACCCCATCCTCTGCCGGGGCCGGCCCGGCAGAAAAATAAAAACAGGCCGTGCAGAAGTTCTCTTCTGCACGGCCTTGTTGTCTATCGCCACATATATAAAAGAGGGTAGGGATTTCCTTCCTCGTCAAAATCCGTTCGTCGATAGGCTTGAAAGCCCATATGCGCATAGAAGCCGACCGCCTGCGGGTTCTGCTCGTTGACGGTGAGCTCACGGATTCCATAATGGCGGATTCCGTATTCCAAAAGCTGCCTGCCAAGCCCGGCGCCGCGCTCCTCCGGGGCGAGGAACAGCATCTCAAGCCGCCGGTTCTCCGCTCCCAGAAAGGCGGCGGGCCGGCCCGGCACACGCTCGGCGACGGCAAGATGGGCGACGCCGTACAGCGCCTGCGGCACGTAGGCTTTGCTTTTTGTGATTTCCGCGTCCGACAGAAACAGATGCGTTGCACGGACGGAGGCTTCCCAAAGCGCCAGAAGCGCGGGCAGCAGGGACGAACGCTCCGATACCTCATAAATTCTCATCGCTGTTTTCTCCGTTTTCAATCATGTGGGAAGCGCAGGTAAGGGAAAGGACGCCGATATTTGCATATCAGCGCCCTTTTTGGTGCCGCCAGCCGGAATCGAACCGGCACGGTATTTCTACCGGCAGATTTTAAGTCTGCTATGTCTACCGATTTCATCATGGCGGCCTGTATGATATTATTTTAGCATCGAACGCTCCCGCCGTCAAGCAGAAAACGCCGCGCGGGCGGCTTTCTTGATTTGCGCGGCCCGCGGTGGTATAATATGCCCGCGTGCAGCGGAAGCGGCGCGCAATCTGAACTGATTTGAGGTGCAGCGATGGACGATTCTCCAAAGACGACCGCGTTTTATCATTTGCCCGGCCTGTTTGAATTTTATGCGTTGTACCGCGTGTTTCTGCCGCTGTTCCGGTCGCACCGGGAGTACTTTTACGACTGGTGCGAGATCGGCTCCATCTATGGTGCACCGGCGGGGTGCATCTGGGGCGGCGGGCGCGTCGGCAGCGGCACGCAGGCGCCGCGTGAGGTGCTGGCGCTGCTGCGGGAATACGGCATTTCCGCCCGCCTGACCTTCAGCAATTCGCTGCTGACGGCGGAGCATCTTTCCGACACGCAGTGCAATGCACTCTGCCGCCTGCTGGAGCGGGAGACGCCGCCTGCCAACGGCGTGATCGTGCATTCCGAGCTGCTGCTGGATTATCTGCGGCGGACGTATCCGGGGCTGTATTTCGTCTCCTCCACCACGAAAGTGCTGACGGATTTCGGCCAATTCCGGCGGGAGCTGGAGCGGGAGGAATTCCGTTTTGTGGTTCCGGATTTTCGCCTGAACTGGGCACAAGAGCAGCTGGACAGGCTGCCGCAGCGGCTGAAGGACAAGGTGGAATTCCTCTGCAACGAGTGCTGCCGTCCCTCATGCCGGGACCGGCGTGCCTGCTATGAGGCGGTCAGCCGAAAGAATCTGGGCCTGCCCGGCCCGGAGTATCGCTGCTCCGCCCCGGACGCCGGGGAGGGCTACCGCTTTTCCAAGGCGATGGCCAGCCCGGCCTTTATCGGCGTTGAGGATATCCGGAGCACGTATCTGCCCGCGGGCTTTTCCCAGTTCAAAATTGAGGGTAGAAGCCTCGGCAGCGCACTGATCCTGGAGTTTTTGCTTTACTATATGACAAAACCGGAATACCGCCTGTGCGTCCGGGAGGAGATTTACCTCGATAATACGCTGGATTTGTT
Source organism: uncultured Oscillospiraceae bacterium (assembly GCA_934622035.1). GTDB lineage: Bacteria > Bacillota > Clostridia > Oscillospirales > Oscillospiraceae > JAZOXB01. Next base: position 43,854 of record CAKTVG010000002.1, on the reverse strand, counting down.
TTAGAATCACGCAGCCGCCGAAGACATCGTCTTCGGCGGCTGCTGTGCTATGATCTATCGTTCCTGTTCTTTTTGCAGCAATTGCAGCGCCCTGCAAAATTCCTCCGGCAGGGGACAGGATACCGTCACTTCCTCGCCGGTGCGCGGGTGGCGGAAGGTCAGCTCCCGCGCATGCAGACACTGGCTCGTCAGGCCCAGCTCCGGCTTTTTCACGCCGTAGAGCGGGTCGCCCGCGATGGGATGGTTGAGATAGGCCATGTGCACGCGAATCTGGTGCGTGCGGCCGGTCTCCAGACGGCAGCGCAGGTGGGTATACTGCCCGTAACGCGCGATGACCTGCCAGTGCGTTACCGCCGGGCGGCTGTTTTTCTCCGTAACGGCCATGCGCTTGCGGTCGCGCGGGTCGCGGCCGATGGGCGCGTCCACGGTGCCGGAATCCTCGCGGAAGCCGCCGCGCACAATGCACTCATAGGTGCGGCGCAGCGTGTGATCCTTGAGCTGATCGGAGAGCTTCTGGTGGGCAAAGTCGTTTTTTGCGACGATCAAAAGGCCGCTCGTGTCCATGTCGATACGGTGGACGATGCCGGGACGCTTTTCACCGTTGATGCCGGAGAGGCTGTCGCCGCAGTGGTGCAGCAGGGCGTTGACGAGCGTGCCGTCCTCGTGCCCGGCGGCGGGATGAACGACCAGCCCCTTGGGCTTGTTCACGACCAGCACGTCCTCGTCCTCGTAGACAACGTCCAGAGGGATGTCCTGGGCAGTAATCTCCGTCTCCCGCAGGGCGGGGAGCGTCAGATCGTATTCCGCACCGGCCTCGGTTTTTGCGTTTTTCTTCACGGGTGCGCCGCCGCAGGTGACAAGCCCCTGCTCTAAAAGCCGCTGCACGGCGCTGCGCGTCAGCTCCGGGACGGCCTCGGCAAGGAAGACGTCCACCCGCTGCCCGGCGCGTTCAGCTTGCAGCTTCATTTGTTTTCTTCGGCCGGTCGAAGAAGAGAATGTACAAGACCAGCAGCACGCAGCCGGTGGTGATAAAGCAGTCGGCCACGTTGAAAACGGGGAATTCGACGAAGTCAAACTTGATCATGTCCGTCACCCGGCCAAAGCGCAGCCGGTCGATCATGTTGCCGATGCCGCCGCCGGCAATGGCAGCAAGGCAGACGAGCTCAAACTTCTTCGTCACCCACTTTTTCCACACGGCGACGATCAGAATGCCCAGAAACGCCGCCATCACCAGGCAGAACAGCCACATCTGGCCGCTGAGCATGCCCCAGGCGCCGCCGGTGTTTTCAATGTGTGTGATGCTGAAGATGCCGAGAATGCTCTTGCCCTCGGCGTACATCGGTACGTTCTGCACCGTCAGCCATTTGGTCCACTGGTCGAGACCGACCACCGCCGCCGCAATGGCGGCCATGATTGCATAAAACATAACAGTTCCTTTCTCAGCCTCGGAATTTTTGACTCTGCGCCACTGCGAGCTGGTCGCAGCGGTTGTTTTTTTCGTTGTCCGCGTGGCCCTTGACCCAATGCCAGGCGACCTCGTGCCGCTGCAGCAGCGGCAGAAGCTGCTCCCAGAGGTCGACGTTCAGCGCAGGCTTTTTGTCGGATTTGATCCAGCCCTTTGCCCGCCAGGCATAGACCCAGCGCTTCATGACCGCGTCGGCGACGTACTTGGAATCCGTGTACAGCTCCACGCGGCACGGCTCCTTCAGCGCGCGCAGCGCAGAGATGACGGCCGTCAGCTCCATGCGGTTGTTCGTCGTCTGCGCCTCGCCGCCGGAGAGCTCCTTTTCCACGCCGTTGTATTCCAGGATCGCGCCCCAGCCGCCAGGGCCGGGATTGCCGGAGCAGGCGCCGTCGGTATAGATCGTGACCGTTCTCATTCGTCCATCTTCAAGACCGCCATGAACGCCTCGGAGGGCACGGAGACCGTGCCGAAGGTGCGCATGCGCTTCTTGCCTTCCTTCTGCTTTTCCAGGAGCTTCTTCTTGCGCGTGATGTCGCCGCCGTAGCACTTTGCTAGCACGTCCTTGCGCAGGGCCTTGATGGTCTCGCGGGCGATGATCTTGCCGCCCACCGCCGCCTGCACGGGGATCTCAAACATCTGGCGCGGGATGTTGTCCTTGAGCTTCTCGCAGATCTTGCGGGCGCGGGCATAGGCGTTGTCCGCAAAGAGAATGAAGGACAGCGCGTCGACGATCTCGCCGTTGAGCAGAATGTCCAGCTTCACCAGACGCGAGGGGCGGTAGCCGTCCATCTCGTAGTCCAGCGAGCCGTAGCCGCGGGTGCGGGATTTGAGCGCATCGAAGAAGTCGTAGATGATCTCGTTGAGCGGCATAAAATAGTGCAGCTCAACGCGCCCCTCATCCAGATAGGACATGTTGCGGTATTCGCCGCGGCGCTGCTGGCACAGCTCCATGATGTTGCCGACATATTCCGGCGGTGTGAGGATGCTCGCCTTGACAAACGGCTCCTCGCAGGACTGGATTTCCGCGGGATCGGGGTAGTTCAGGGGAGTATAGACCTCGATCGTCTCGCCGTTGGTCTTTGTGACGCGGTAGACGACGTTCGGCGCGGTGGTGATCAGGTCGAGGTTGTACTCGCGCTCCAGGCGCTCCATGATGATCTCCATATGCAGCAGACCCAAAAAGCCGCAGCGGAAGCCGAAGCCGAGGGCGATGGAGCTTTCCTGCGTGTAGGACATGGAGGCGTCGTTGAGCTTGAGCTTTTCCAGCGCGTCGCGCAGGTCGCCGTACTTGCTGCCGTCGGCGGGGTAGACGCCGGAATAGACCATGGGCTGCACGGTCTTGTAGCCCGGCAGCGGCTGGGCGCAGGGACGCAGGGATTCGGTCACAGTGTCGCCCACGCGGGTGTCCGCGACGGTTTTGATGGAGGCGGTCAGGTAGCCGACCTCGCCCGCGCCGAGCGCATCGACGGGGATCATCTCATTCGGATGCAGAATGCCGACCTCGACGACCTTGTATTCTGCGCCGGTGGCCATCATGCGGATGTCCATGCCCGGACGCAGCACGCCGTTTTTCACGCGGAGATAGACGATGACGCCGCGGTAGGAATCGTACTGGCTGTCGAAGATCAGCGCCTGAAGCGGCGCTTCGCGGTCGCCCTGCGGCGCAGGGACGCCGTGGACGATCGCCTCGAGCACGGCGTGGATATTGATGCCGTTTTTGGCGGAAATTTCCGGCGCATCCAGCGCGGGAATGCCGATGACGTCCTCGATTTCGTGCTTGACCTCCTCCGGACGGGCGGCGGGCAGGTCGATCTTGTTGATGACCGGCACGACCTCAAGCCCGGCGTCAATGGCGAGATAGGTGTTGGCCAGCGTCTGCGCCTCGATGCCCTGTGACGCGTCCACAACCAGCACGGCGCCCTCACAGGCGGCCAGAGAGCGGGAGACCTCGTAGTTGAAGTCCACGTGGCCCGGCGTGTCGATCAGGTTGAGGGTATAGTCCTCGCCGTCGTCGGCCGTGTAGGTCAGGCGGACGGCGCGGGCCTTGATGGTAATGCCGCGCTCGCGCTCCAGCTCCATGGAGTCGAGGATCTGATCCTCCATTTCCCGGCGGTCGACGGTTTTGCACTCCTCGAGCAGACGGTCGGCGAGGGTGGATTTACCGTGGTCGATGTGCGCGACGATGGAAAAATTGCGAAGTTTGGAAAGATCTGTCATAAGCGCTCCTGCTTTACTTGATGAATTTATCTATGGCGGCGCAGAGGTCGCGGATGGCCTGCTCGTCGCCCTCCTCCACCGCATCGACGATGCAGTGCTGAATGTGGTCCTGCAAAATCACCTTGCCGGTGCTTTCCAGGGCGGCGCGCACGGCGGCAAGCTGAATCAGCACCTCCGAGCAGTCGCAGTTCTCGTCCACCATGCGCTTGACGCGCTGCAAGTGGCCGATGGCCCGTGCCAGACGATTGGAAACCGCCTTCTGATTTTCATGGACATGGGGATGGGCATGCGCGTGCGTATGCGCGATGCCGAGCTCGTGCAGATGGTTGTGCTCTTCCTGATTCATGGCCGATACCTCTAAGCGTATAATTATTATTACTATACCACATTTTTCCCCGCTTGAAAAGAGAAAAATCCGGCGCACGGCGGGGAAAACGTAGCTTACTCTGCCGTGCGCCGGAGTGCAAAATCCAGTTACTTTTTCGGTGCGGGGCCGCAGGACTCGCGGACGATGAGCTGGTGCGGCAGAATGGCCTTGACCGGCTTCTTATGGCCGCCCTCGATGTGGTCGATGAGCAGCTTTCCCGCGATTTTTCCCATCTCATCGACCGGAATGGCAACGGTGGTCAGCATGGGGTCGATATAGCGGACGGTCTCCATGTCGTTGATGCCGATCAGGGACACATCCCGCGGCACGCGCAGCCGCCGCTCCCTCAGCGCCTTCAGCGCGCCCACGGCGAGCATGTCGTTCGCACAGAGAATGGCAGAGAATTCCGTGCCGCGCTCGATCAGCGCCTGCACCGCGTCGTGCCCGCCGGCAGGGGAGAAGGACGCCTCCAGCGCCAGCCCCTGCACATCCTGCATGCCGATCTCGCACATTGCGTGCACATAGCCCTCAAAGCGCTGCTCGTCCTCCGTCTCGCCCAGATAGCAGATGCGGCTGTGGCCGAGGGAGTGCAGATAGTGCACGCAGGTTTCGGCGGCGGAAAAGCCGCTGCAAAGCACCTGATCCACGCCGAAGTCCCGCTCCTGCAGCCCGGCACAGAGCAGGTGCATATAGGTTTTGCGCAACTTGGCGATGGTTTCCTCCTCCACGCGGCCGAGGACGATGGCCGAGTCCGCGCCGCTGTGGGGCAGCTGCTGGCCGTCGAAGTCCGCAATGGAAAACTGGTAGCGCAGGTGGTATCTGTGGTTCATGGCCTCCACCTCCACCTCGTGCATCAGCAGGGTGAAGAAGGGGTCAATGTGCGGCCCGGCCACGCGGGCATAGATGCAGTCGATATCCCGGCTGCCCTCGGCTGCGGCCCGGCCGGGACGCTTGAGGCTGCGGGCGTTCTGATTGAGAACGTAGCCCTGCTCGCGCACGGCGTTCCAGATTTTCTGGCGCGTCTCCGGGCTTGCCGCGGTGTTGTCTCCGCTGTTGACCACGCGGGACACGGTAGAAGGGGAGACGCCCGCCGCCCGCGCAACATCCTTAATGCTCATATCGCTCACTCCATATCGATAAGTATTTTTACCATAGCACACTTTTACGCAAATTGCAAGCGTTTTACGAAAATAGTGAACAAATCTACACAATCGTTTGCATGATTTTTTGTTGACATCCCCCCCTCCCCCATATTATACTTGGGTATAAGCAACAGAAAGCAATCGATACAAATACATCAAATAAGCAACATGCACAAACAAGCCTGTGCAAACTCGTGCAAAACACCGAAATCAATTGCGTAAACAAAACGAAAAGGAGCGAGGACAATCATGGACAAGAAGATTTTGTTCCTGGGACTGGATGCGGCGATGCCGGATCTGGTCAAAAAATTCGTAGCCGAGGGCGCCATGCCCAACACCGCGAAGCTCATGGAGCAGGGCGTGTTCTCCCGGCTGGAAACGGTCTTTCCCCCGCTGACTGCCGCCGCCTGGACCGCTATCGTCAGCGGCGCCGGCTCCGGCACCAATGGCGTGCCCAGCCTGATGGTCAAGCATCAGGGCGAGGAGCTGGACCACTGGCACACCTCCTTCGACCGCAACGAGGTCCTGTGCGAAACCATGTGGGACGTCGCCAAGCGCATGGGCAAGAAGGTGGCCCTCATCAACTGGCCCGTGACCTTCCCCATGGGCGCCATTTCCGAAGAGGACGGCTGCCAGCTTGCCGGTTCTCTGAATCCTCCCTTCCGCTATTTCTTCATGCCGCTGTGGGACGTTGCTTCCAGCGCCTGCTTCTCCAATAAGCTGCTGCACTGCAACCAGATCCCCGGCCGCGCCGTGCAGGTGCAGACCGAGCCCGCCGAGGGCTGGACGAACCTGCCCGAGAGCAAGCGCCCCTGCCTGCAATTCGACATCACCGTGCCGCCCACCTATGTTGAGGGCTACCCCATGCACGTGCTGGTCTACGCCACGACCGAGGAGGGCTATGACCGCATGCTGATTTCCGAGTCCAAGGACGCCGCGCAGGCGATCACGGACATCACCATGGGCGACTACGGCCCCTGGATCACGAAAAATTTCAAGGCGCGCGACTATCAGCGCGACGGCCGCTTCCGCTTCCAGATTCTTGAGCTGAGCAAGGACGGCAAGGACTTCAAGCTGTATCAGTCCGCCATCAACATGGCAGAGCCTTATTCCGTTCCCGCCTCCTTGAGCAAGGACGTGGAGAAGGTCGCCGGTACTTATATGGAGGTCGATGACCCCTGGGCCTTCATGGACGGCTGGATGACCTCCGACCTCTATCTGGAGCAGCTCAGCCTGCACGCCAACTGGTGGGGCAACGCCACGAAGTACGTGCTGGACAATCAGCCCTGGGACTTCGCCTTCTCCTGGGTCGGCACCATCGACCATATTGAGCACGCGTTGTATGCCGGCATCGAGCCGACCGCCCGCGTCTACAGCGAGAAGACCGCGCCCTTCTGCTGGCACATGATCCGCGAGGTCTACCGTCAGGTGGACGAGAACATCGGCAAGATCCTTGAAAGCGTCGATCTGAACAATACTTACGTCGTCCTGATTTCCGACCACGGCATGACCCATCTGGACTGGAACCCCTTCGTCAAGGAGCATCTGTCCCGCGCTGGCCTGCTGAAATACAAGCTCGATCTTTCCACGGACGATCCCTCCAACCTCACCATCGACTGGGAGCACACCAAGTGCCATCCGCTCGAGCCCTGCCACGCGCACATCTTCGTCAACCTCAAGGGCCGCGACCCCCACGGCATCGTCGAGCCGGAGGATTACGAGAAGGTGCAGGAGGAGATCATCAACTGCCTGATGGGCATGCGCGATCCCGAAACCGGCAGAAACGTCGTCGCCTATGCCGTGAAGAAGAAGGAGGCCGCCCGCCTCGGCATCTATGAAGGCCCCGGCTTTGACCGCGTCGGCGACGTGCTCTACGCATGGAACCCCGGCTATATGTCCCATCCCTTCATCTACCGCTCCGCAATCAAATACAGAGACGGCTCCGAGCGCATCATTGCCAACCAGGAGCTCTACGAGCAGGCCGTGCTCTGCAAGAACTTCCCCGAGCTGGTCGAGGACGTCATGAAGGAGCACAACATGGACTATTCCGCCGTCTGCGGCAACTTCACCGGTGTCCATCTGGCCGAGCCGACGCTGCACGACATGCACGCCTGCATGCTGATGGTCGGCCCCGGCGTTCCCAAGTATGAGCGCAAATACGCCGCGCGCATCATCGACGTGGCGCCCACGCTTTCCAAGCTGCTGAATATTGACGTCCCCAAGGACGCAGAAGGAGGAGTTCTCTATGACATCCTGGACCGGATTAAATAAGCCGATTGAAAAGGTTGGCCTCGTCGGCTGCGGCCGCATGGGCCGCTGCATGCTGCAAAGCATGCTCGATCACGGCTTCTCCGTGGTCGCCTATGACAAATTCCCCGCCGCCGCCGAGAGTGCGGCCGCCATGGGCGCAGAGATTGCCGCCAGCCCGGCGGAGCTTGCCGGACGCGCAAGCGTCATCCTGATGTCCCTGCCCGGCCCCGTCCAGCTCACCGAGGTGCTTTTCGGCGAGGACGGCCTGAAAAAGGGCCTGACCTCCGACCATGTGGTCATCGACACCAGCACCGTCGATCCCGAAACCACCCGTAAGAACGCGGCGGGCATCGCCGAAACCGGCGCGGCCTATCTGGACTGCCCCATTCTCGGCCGTCCCTCCGCCACCGGCAAGTGGATGCTGCCCACCGGCGGCAACCCGCAGGCGCTCGCGCATGTGAAGCCCGTCCTGCTGACCTTCGCCGCCAACGCCATTCCCGTCGGCGATTCCGGCGCAGGCAACGCGCTGAAGCTTCTCAACCAGCTCATGTTCTCCTGCATTAACGCCATCAGCTCCGAGGTCATGGCGATCTGCGAGCATGTCGGCATCGACCCGAAGGTCTTCTACGACACCGTCGCCTCCTCCTCTGCGGCGACCGTCAGCGGCCTGTTCCGCGAGGTCGGCAGGAGCATCGTCAACGACAGCTTCGATCAGCCGGCCTTCACCGTAGACCTGCTCATCAAGGACGCCAAGCTGGCTATCCAGATGGCAAAGGACGCGGACGCGCCCTCCGTGGTTGCGGGCTATGTCCAGATGTACAACGAAATCGCCCATGCAGAGGGCCTCGGCAATCAGGACACCAGTGCCCTTTACAAGGTGTTCTCCCGCCATTATGACAAGCTGAATTGAAATTTGAAATAAAGGAGAAATGACCATGAAGCTCGATTTTGAGTACGGCAATGGTATGATGAGTGCCAACCTGCCGGACAGCACAGACATTTTCATCCCCGGCAAGACGATTGCCGACCCGCCCTGCCTGCCGCAGGATTGGGACACGCTCTACAATGCCACGCTGGAAAGCATCCGCAACCCCATCGGCATGCCGCCGCTGCGCGAGCTGGCTGCGCCGGGCAAAACCGTCGTGTTTGTCATTCCCGACATCGTCAAGGGCGGCTGCCAGCCCACCTCTCACCGCAAGGTCGCCATCCGCGCCTGCCTGGATGAGCTCTACGCCGGCGGCGTGGATAAGAAGGACATCCTCCTTCTGATCTCCAACGGCCTGCACCCCCGCGCCAGAGTGGAGGAGATGAAGCAGATCCTCGGCGAGGAGCTGTTCAACGAGTTCTACTGGACGCATCAGATCGACAGCCACGACTCCGAGGATGCGGAGCACATGGTCGATCTGGGCTGCACCGACCGCGGCGACCCCGTCCTGATGAACAAGTACGTCTACGACTGCGACATTCCCATCATGATCGGCCACACGCAGGGCAACCCCTACGGCGGCTACTCCGGCGGTTATAAGCACTGCACCACCGGCATTTCCCACTGGCGCTCCATCGCCTCGCACCATGTGCCCGAGGTCATGCACCGCGCGGACTTCACGCCCGTTTCCGGCCACAACCTGATGCGCACGAAGTTCAACGAGATCGGCATGCACATGGAAAAGTGCATGGGTCATCCCTTCTTCTGCTGCGACGCCGTGCTCGACACCTACTCCCGCCAGATCGCCATTTTCTCCGGCTATGCCAAGGAAATGATGCCCCTGTCCTGGAAAGTCGCCGACAAGCGCACCTATGTTCCCTTCGCCGAGAAGAAGTATGACGTCGTGGTCTTCGGCATGCCGCAGAACTTCCACTACGGCGACGGCATGGGCACGAACCCCATCCAGCTGATGCAGGCGCTGTCCGCACAGGTCATCCGCCACAAGCGCGTCATGAGCGACCACTGCGTGTTCATCGTCTCCTCCATCTGCAACGGCTATTTCCACGACGAGCGCTGGCCTTATTTGCGCGAGCTGTATGAAATGTTCCAGCATGATTACATGAACACCCTGGCGGATATGAACCGTTATGGCGAATACTTCGCGACGAACGAGGAATACATCCGCAAGTACCGCTTTGCCAACGCCTTCCATCCCTTCCACGGATTCTCCATGATGGCCTGCGGCGACATCGCCGAGCAGAACACCTCCGCGATCTACATCGTCGGCGCGCAGGAGCCGGGCATCGCCCGCAGCATGGGTCTCAAGACGCGCGCCACCTTCGAGGAAGCCCTCGAGGATGCAAAGCGCAAGTATGTCGGCCCGAATCCCAACATTCTGGCTCTACCCCAGACCTACAAGATCGGCGCGGTCCATCTGTGCATGAAGGACGAGGGCTACGACGGCTACAACGGCTGTCACTGCAACTGCGGCGAATAAGCGCCGTAGCCTCCAACTTAGTTTTGCCGGGCTTCACCGCCCTGTAAAAGAATAAATGAAAGGGTTGTAAAGAAATGAAGAAGTTTATCGCACTGCTCCTTGCATTGACGATGCTGGTCTGCCTCGTTGCAGGCTGCACCCCCAGCGAAGAACCGAAAACCAGCGACACTCCCAAAACCTCCGACACCCCCAACACTCCCGACGACACCAAAACCCCCGACAGCACGGACGAAGGCCTTGTATGGGGCCTGAAGCCCTTCGAAGAACGCCAGACGCTCCGCCTTGGCTTCTTCACCGGCTCTCCGCTGTCCTATCCGTTCCTCTTTGCCGACAAGCTGGGCATTTTTGACCAGCTGAACATCGACATCGAGTACACCTGCTTCACCGGCGGCCCCGCCATGATGGAAGCAAACGCCGAATGGGACATGGCCTCCTGCGGCCTCGGCGGCCTGGCAAACGGCCTGTATGGCTATGACTTCCGCCTCATTGACATCACCGACTACGAGGAGAACCTCGCCATCTTTGTCCGTCCGGATTCCGAGCTGGCAAAGGATCCTGCCAACCCCGAGCTCTGGAAGGGCGTCACCTGCGTCTATCCCGCCGGCACCACCGCACAGGCTGTTCTGGCAAAGTACCTGAACAACATGGGCCTGACCCTGGCTGACGTGGAAAGCGTCAACATGGACAACTCCAACGCTCTGACCGGCTTCAACGGTGGCACCGGCGACGTGCTGGGCTGCTGGAACGCCATCGCCCTGTCCGCTGAGGACGCAGGCTATGTCCGTGTCTCCGACTCCGGCCAGCTTGGCATCGCAATGCCCTGCGGCACCTTCGCCACCAAGCAGATTCTGGAAAGCAACTTCGACCTGGTCGCCACCGCTGTCGCCGTTTTCCATCTGGCTGTGGAATGGTGCTACGAGTCCGACGAGAACATGGCGCAGGCTGCCGAGTGGTACCTCGACCACTGCGACGAGGAAGGCTTCCTCTGCAACGAAGACATCGCGAAGCGTACCATGGACTGGTACCGCGGCCCCACGGTTGACGAGTACATCGCTCTGTTCACCGAGACCAGCCCCGACGATGCCGGCCTGTACACCAAGCGCGACCTGCTTCAGGCGGAAAAGGACATCCTCATCGGCCTTGACTTCTTCATCAGCGAAGGCAAGTACACCAACGAGGACCGCACCCGCTATCTGGATGACCAGCGCATCGATCCCTCCGTTGCTCTGGCTGTGAAGGAAATGCTCGGCAAATAATCCGTTTTCTCCTGTCTCTCCGCCCGCCTTCGGGCGGGCGGAGAGACAGCTCGTCAAAAAGTCCCACAGGACTTTTCAACAAGCTGGAAAATTGCAAAATACATTTTGCAATTTTAACCGCTGCGGCGGGGTATTGAACGCGAAAGGACACCCTGACGGTTTCCTTTCACACTTTTCTTCCCTCCGAAATTTCCGGCGGTACGGTTTGTTGACAGGCCAACTCTCCACGACGCCTTCGGGCGGGCGGAGAGATCCGCTTCCACTGGAGCGAACAGGCTGCTCCGCGGTCTGAACGTGTTCCGCCATGCAGACGAGTGAAAAATACCCGTCATGCACCCACCACCCGTTTCACTCGCCCGCAAAGCGGAACAATCGCTGTGTGGGCCTCCCCGGTTCCGATTATACGCAGAAAGTAGGGATCACATCTTGAATGAAACCACCAACGCCATGACCAATGAGCAGCGCGTCAAGCTGGTGCAATCCCAGCGCAAACGCGTTACTTACCGCAACACCTTGCTGTCCATCAGCGGCGTCCTGCTGTTTTTCATCGCATGGGAGCTGCTGGTCGTCACCGGCATCGTCGATAAGAAGAAGCTGTGCGACGTTCTGGAGATTTTCCGCCTTCTGATCGTGAAATTCACCGATCCGAACCCCGACGGCGCCGTCCTTCTGGTGAACGTCTGGTCCAGCTTGAAGATCGCCCTGTGCGGCTTTGGCCTGGCCATCGTGATCGGCGTCCCTCTCGGCTGGCTGATGGGATGGTACCGCGGCTTCGACGCCTTTATGCGGCCCATCTTTGAGATCATCCGACCGATTCCCCCTGTTTCCTGGATTCCGCTGACCATCGTCTGGATGGGCATCGGCCTGCCGGCAAAGTCCTTCATCGTGTTCTTTGCCGCGTTTGTTCCCTGCCTCATCAACTCCTACACTGGCATCCGCCAGACAAAGGAAGTGCTGAAAAACGTCGGCAAGACCTTCGGCGCCTCCTACTTTACCGTCTTCTGGAAGGTCGGCATTCCCTCTTCCATGACCATGACCTTCGCGGGCATCAAGGTTGCCATCGGCAACGCCTGGGCCACGCTGGTCGCGGCCGAAATGCTTGCCGCCTCCTCCGGCCTCGGCTACATGATCCTCATGGGCCGCTCCTATGGCCGCGTGGACCTGGTTATCCTGGGCATCGTCGTTATCGGCGTGCTGGGCGTGCTGATTTCCGCCGTCATCAACCTGTTTGAAAATCTTGTATTGGGGTGGAAAAAGCTATGAGCAAAACGAAAACTGCCCATCTGAGTGCCGCGGAAATCAAGGAGCGCCGCCTGGGCATTCTCTACAAAATTCTTCCCGTCATTTCCGTCCTGCTCCTGATCGGCGTGTGGCTGCTGGCCTCGCGCGGCGACTCCGACTTCCCCTCTCCCATCGAGGTCTGGGACCGCACGGTGCGCCTGTTCACCAAGCCCATTAAAAAGCTGACCCTGATCGGCCATGTCCTTGTGAGTCTGCGCCGCATCGGCCTGGCGCTGCTGTTTGACTGGACCTTCGGCATTGCCCTTGGCGTCGTCATCGGCTGGTTCCCCCGCGCAAAGGCCTTCCTGAACCCGATGTTCAACGCCTTCCGTGCGGTTCCGCCGCTGGCCTGGATCCCGCTGATCACCCTGTGGTTCGGCACCGGCGAGATGCCTAAGATCCTCATCGTCATCTTCGGCTCCCTGGCCTGTATCGTCGTGAACGTGCAGGCGGGCATGAGCGCCGTGGAAAAGATGTACCTCGACGTCGGCACCGTTTTCAACGCCACGCCGGCGCAGCGCCTGTTCAAAATTGCCTTCCCCTCCTCTCTGGACGCCATTTTTGCCGGTGTCCGCACCTCCACCAGCGCGGCCTGGATGGTCGTTCTGGCTGCCGAGATGCTGGGCGCGGATGCGGGTGTTGGCTTCCTGATCTCCCGCGGCATGGATTCCATCGATATGCCTCTGGTCCTCACCGGCATGATCGCCATCGGTCTGGTGGGCGCAATCCTTGCCATCATCACGCAGTATGCAGAAAGGTTGATTTGCCCGTGGACGAGAAGAAAAAAGTCATACTAAGACTGGAAAACATCTGCCAGAGCTACGTTGTGAAGAACCATGTCAAGGATGCCGTGGAAAACATCTCTCTGGAGGTCTATGACAACGAATTTCTGGTTGTGCTTGGCCCCGGCCATTGCGGCAAGACCGTCCTGATGAACATGATCGCCGGACTGGAAAAGCCCGTCGGCGGCAAAATCTTCCTCGACGGCGAGCAGATCCACGGCAGCGACAAGCGCATCGGCATGGTCTTCCAATCCCTGAATCTGATGCCCTGGCGTACCGTCATGGGCAATGTGGAGTTCGGCCTGGAAATCGCCGGCGTGAAGAAGGAAGAGCGCCGTGCCGTCGCCCAGAAGTACATCGATCTGGTCGGCCTGACCGGCTTTGAAAAGTCCTATCCGCATGAGCTTTCCGGCGGCATGAAGCAGCGCGTCGGCATCGCCCGCGCCTATACCAACAATCCTGAGATCCTTCTGATGGATGAACCCTTCGGACAGCTGGACGCGCAGACGCGCTACGCCATGGAGGAAGAGGTCCTGCGCATCTGGGAGAAGGAAAAGCGCACCATTATTTTCGTCACCAACAACATTGAGGAAGCGGTGTACCTTGCCGACCGTATCGTGCTTCTGAGCAATTGCCCCGCAAGAGTGAAGAAGGTCTATGACCTGCATCCTCTGGGCCGCCCCAGAAACACCACGGACACGGAATTCCTGCGCATCCGCGCGGAGATTTCCGACAACACCGACCTTGCACTTTGATCGGAGGTGCCCTATGAGCAATCAAGAAGAATACAAGGTGCGCGTAGAACACCTGACCAAGTATTTTGGCAATCTGCATGTTTTGGACGACGTCTCCTTTAATATCAAGAAGGGCGAGTTCCTCTGCGTCGTCGGCCCGACGGGCTGCGGCAAGACGACCTTCCTGAACCTGCTGACCCGCATTTACATGCCCACAAAGGGCGAGCTTTACATCGACAATGAGCCCGCCGACCCCAAGAAGCACAGTCTGGCCGTCGTGTTCCAGGAGCCGTCGTCCATGCCATGGCTGACGGTGGAAAAGAATCTGCGCTTCGGTCTGGAGATCAAGAAGCTGCCCAAGGCGGAGATCGACCGCCGCGTGGAAAACATCATTGAGCTGCTTGGCCTTCAGGAATTCCGCGACCGCTATCCGCATCAGCTTTCCGTCTCCACCGCGCAGCGCATCATCATCGGCCGCGCCTTTGCCTTGCAGCCGGACCTGCTGCTGATGGATGAGCCCTACGGCCAGATGGATATCAAGCTGCGCTTCTATCTGGAGGACGAGGTCATCCGCCTCTGGAAGGAAATGGGCACCACCGTCGTCTTCATCACCCACAACATCGAAGAGGCCGTGTATCTGGCAGAGCGCGTCCTGATTCTGACGAACAAGCCCGCCAAGATCAAAGAGGAGGTCATGGTCGATCTCCCACGCCCGAGAGACGTCACCTCTCCCGAATTTATCAAGATCAGAAATCACGTCACAGAGCAGATTAAGTGGTGGTAATCTGCGTACACAAAAGCCCCCTGCCGCCGCAAGCCAGCGTCGGCAGGGGGAATTTCTTTTGAAAACGGAGGGAGAATATGGAGCTTTGGTTGCAGCTGCTGCTCGTTGCGGCGGTCAACTTTCTCGCTGCGCTGATTCAGGCCAGCACCGGCTTTGGCTATGCGCTGGTCGCCATGTCCATGATGCCCCTGTTTCTGCCCATGTCCACCTGCTCGGCCATCTCGGCGGTGACGGTGGTTGCCATCGGGCTGCAAATGTCTCTGACGCTGCGCAAGCACCTTCGCCTGCGCACGATCCTGCTGCCGGTCGCGTGCTGTCTTCTGACCATCAACCTTGGGTTGTACCTTCTGAACCGTTTTGACGAGCTGCTGCTGCGCATCATTCTGGCGGGGCTGCTGCTTCTGGTGACAGGGCTGTTCTTTTTTAAGCGGCGGCGGCACGTCCACCTGCAGAACCGCTGGTATTCCGCAGCGGGCGTCGGACTGCTTACCGGCATGTCCACAGGAATGTTCAACATCGTCGGGCCGTTTTTCCTCATATATTATATGAATGTCTGCGACGACACGCTGCATATGAAGGCGAGCCTGGAATTCAGCTTTTTGATCGCGGGCCTTTATTCCACCGCGATGCACCTGTTCGCTTATCGCAATATCACCCCTGCCGTTGCGCCGCATCTGCTGGCATCCGTCGCGGCGGCGCTGCTGGCGGGTGTCCTCGGCCTGCGGCTCTACCGCCGCATCGACAAGGACAAAATTGCGCTGGTCGTCTATCTGCTCCTGCCCATCATGGCGGTCACGCTGATCTGGAACGGCCTGTAAAATCGCTTGTTTCCCGCCCGGCCCGCGGCGCGGGCCATGGAGGTTTCTTTATGACGTTATCCGATTTCTTTTGCGAGGTGCCGTCTGCCGCGCTGGCCTTTTCCGGCGGCGCGGACTCGGCCTACCTGCTGTGGGCTGCGCTGCAAAGCGGTGCAAAGCTCGGCGTTTACTATGTCAATTCCGCCTTTCAGCCGGCCTTTGAGCTGGAGGACGCGCAGCGCCTGGCGCGGGAGCTGGGCGTGCGGCTGAATGTGCTACCGGCGGACGTGCTGTCCTGTCCGGAGGTTGCGGCCAACCCGGCCGACCGCTGCTATTACTGCAAGCGGCAGATTTTCTCCTGCATTGCCCGCGCTGCTGCCGCGGACGGCTATACCGTCCTGCTCGACGGCACCAATGCCTCCGACGATGCCTCCGACCGGCCCGGCATGCGTGCGCTGCGGGAACTGCAGGTGCGTTCGCCCCTGCGCGAGTGCGGCCTGACCAAGCCGGAGATTCGCCGGCTTTCCCGCGAGGCAGGGCTTTTTACTTGGAACAAACCGGCCTATGCCTGCCTCGCCACCCGCATTCCGGCAGGCACGGACATCACACCGGAGCTGCTTGCGCGGACGGAGCGCGCGGAGTCGCGCCTGACGGAGCTGGGCTTTTCCGATCTGCGCGTGCGCACCTTTCATGACTGCGCGCGCATTCAGCTGCCCGCGGCGCAGCTGCCGCAGGCGCTTGCCCGGCGGGAGGAAATTCTCGCGGCGCTGCGGCCGGAATATGCGGGAGTCCTTTTAGATCTGGAGGTGCGCCATGGCTGAGGATATTCGGAGCATTCTGGAACAGGTAAAAAGCGGCGCGCTGTCTGTGGACGAGGCGCTGCTGCGCTGCAAGGAGGCGCCCTTTGAGGACATCGGCTTTGCCAAGGTGGACCACCACCGCAGGCTGCGCCAGGGCGCGGCCGAGGTCATCTACGGCGCGGGAAAAACACCGGAACAGATTGCCGGGATCGTTGAAGCTCTGCGGCGGGAGAATCCTGCCGTCCTGATTACGCGCATGAAGCCGGAGGCCGCCGCCTATGTGCAGGCGCGCTTTCCGCTGTTTTATGATCCCGCTTCGCGCGTCGGCATTGTGGGCGAGCTGCCGGAGCCAAAAGCCCGCGGCAGCATCGTCGTCGCCACCGGCGGCACGAGCGACATGCCCGTAGCCGAGGAGGCTGCCCTCACGGCGGAGTTCCTTGGCAACCGCGTGGTGCGGCTGTACGATGTCGGCGTTTCCGGGCTGCACCGCCTGCTGAACCATCTGGACGAAATTATGAGCGCACGTGTCATCATTGCCATCGCGGGCATGGAGGGTGCGCTTGCCAGCGTGATTGGCGGACTGGCGGACTGCCCGGTCATTGCCGTGCCGACGAGCGTGGGCTACGGCGCGGCCTTCGGCGGCTTGGCGGCGCTGCTGTCCATGCTGAATTCCTGTGCCAGCGGCGTGTCCGTCGTGAACATCGACAACGGCTTCGGCGCGGGATATCTTGCCAGCATGATTAACCAAATGGAGGAAAAGCAATGAAAATGCTGTATCTGGACTGCGCCATGGGCGCGGCGGGGGATATGCTGACCGCGGCGCTTCTGGAGCTGCTGCCGGAGCCGGAGCAATTTGTCGATGAGCTGAACGCGCTGGGCATTCCCGGCGTGACGTTCCGGCGCGTGCCTGCCGAAAAGTGCGGCATCCGCGGCACGCAGATGTCCGTGCTTGTTGACAGACAGGAGGAGGGCGAGACGCACCACCATGCACCGGAGGAGCACCATCATCACCATCATCACGAGCACCGCAGCCTGCGGGACATTGCGGCGCTTCTGGAAAGGCTGCCGCTCTCCGAGGGCGTCCGCGCACAGGTGATGGCGGTCTATACCCGCATTGCCGAGGCCGAGAGCGCTGCGCACGGCTGTCCCGTGGAGCAGATTCACTTCCACGAGGTCGGCGCGATGGACGCCGTGGCGGATATTACCGCCGTGTGCCTTCTCATGGATCGCCTCGCACCGGAGCGCGTCGTGGTCTCGCCCGTCCATGTCGGCAGCGGGCAGGTGCGCTGCGCTCACGGCGTTCTGCCGGTGCCCGCGCCCGCGACGGCGTATCTGCTGCGCGGGGTGCCGCTCTACGGCGGCAGCGTGCGCGGCGAGCTGTGTACGCCCACCGGCGCTGCGCTGCTGACACAGTTCGCCTCGGAGTTCGGCCCCATGCCGCTCATGCGCGTGGAGGCCGTGGGCTACGGCATGGGTAAGAAGGATTTTGAGGCCGCCAACTGCGTCCGCGCCATGCTGGGCGCGGCGGAGGACGCGCCCGAGGCCGTGCTGGAATTGCAGTGCAATCTGGACGATATGACGGCGGAAGCTGTCGGCTTTGCGATGGAGCGTCTGCTGGATGCCGGCGCGCTGGACGTCTGGACGACGCCCATCGGCATGAAAAAGTCGCGCCCGGCCGTGCTTTTGAGCGTCCTCTGCCGGGAGAGCGACCGGGAGAAGGTGCTGCCGGTCCTGTTCCGGCACACGACGACGCTTGGCGTGCGGGAGCAGAGGCTGCGCCGCCATACGCTGACGCGCGGCATCTCCGTGTGCGAAACGCCGCACGGCCCCGTGCGCGTGAAGACCGTCGAGGGCTTCGGCGTCCACCGCAGCAAGCCGGAGTATGAGGACCTTGCGCAAATCGCGCGGGAAACCGGCTGTTCTCTTGCCGAAGCGGCGGCGCTTCTGGGGAAATAAATAAAACGGACTGGTTTTAAACCAGTCCGTTTTGCTATGATTGAAGCTTTTTGAAGATACGAAGCAGCAGACGGGAGCTGAGCTGCGCCGTGGCGACAAAGCCGATCATGCACCACAGCGGGAGCAGCCGGAAAAACGTGGTCAGAATGAAATACAGAAAAACCAGCGGAGAGTCGTTCAGCGCCAGCAGCACGACCGCCTGCGGAAGCTTGGCAATGCCGAGCGCAACGGCGTTTTTCAGCGTTTTGGCGGCGCTGTTTTCAGAATATGCCTGAATGGGAAAGAGAAATTGCAGCGTGGGCAGATAGAGAAACAGTACACACAGGAAAACCAGCTCCACGGCGCGCTCGAGCGCGAAGTCCGTCTGCGTCAGAAGACGGAAATCCACATAGATCACCGCCGCGGCAAGCAGCATCACCAGCCATTCGACGGTGCTTTTTGAAGTTTGCGCGGAAGGCGCGGAAAAACCGGCGCACCGTGCCGCCGTCCTCGCCGCGCAGATTGCCGAGTGTGACGGTGTAGAGCGCCGCGCTGGCCGCGCCCGCCGTGACGACGGGCAGGCAGCAGAGCAAATACACGAGATTCAAAAGAATCAGGTTGCCGAGATAGGTCAGCGCGCGCATGAGCGGGCCGTCGTGGTCAAATAGCTTCATAAAGGTTCCTCATTGCATGGACGCGAACAGCGCCGCGCCGCAGGCGGCTTCCTCCTCGTTCTGTGAAAGCAGCAGGGGCTTGCCGAAGGCTTCCTCGAAGCAGCGGCGCAGCTGCGGGTTTTTCCGCAGGCCGTTGCCGGAGCCGTAGAGGGCGCCGCCCGCCGTTCCGCTGCGCAGATACATTTCGTGCAGCTCTGCCGCCATGCCGCGCATCATGCCGTAAAGCAGCGAGAGCGGGGTGAAATTATCAATGCTCAGATTCGTGATGCTGCCGCGCAGCTGCGGATTTTCCCGCGTCCCCTGGAAGAGAGGCATGATAACGGCCGGGTCGTCCGGAACGGGGGAGGAGTCCAGCAGGCGGGCCATGGCCTCATAGCAGGAGCCGGCCGGATGGCCGAGCATCTGTGCCGTCTGACGGAAAAACTGCTCGAGCAGCGCGTAGGCACGGCCGCCGCACAGGCTGGAGCCGGCCAGGAGATAGCCGCCCGTCGGGAAGGGACGCGTTTCCAAACCGGCGCAGGGGAGATACTCTGCCGTATGGACGGAAAACTGGCTGCCTGTGCCGACGTTGACGAGCATGCAGCCGGGCTCACCGCCCGTTGCGCCGAGGAAGCTTGCCTGGTTGTCTCCGATGGCGGTGTAGACCGGGATGCCGCGCGGCCCGGTGCCGAGCAGTGGCTCTGCCGCAACAGGCGGAAGGAGCGCCGCGTCGATTCCGGCCCGTGCAAGGGCCTCGGTGTCAAAGCGGCGGTTCTTCACGTCGAAGACGCCGAAGCTGGCCGCGTCGCTGGGATCGACCGCCGGGGTGCTGCGCCCGGCCAGACGCATAGCAAGATAGTCGTGAATCGTGCAGAAGGTGACGGCATTTGCGGGAACAAGGCCGTTTTTCAGGTTGTAAAAATGCGTGACCAGGCCATAGCCGGTCGCAAGGGGATAGCCCGTCAGCTCCGACAGGCACGCGCAGTAGCTCTGCCCGGTGGAGCAGGGCAGCTCGCCGCGCCCGTCCTGCCAGGTGTAGAGCGAGCTGAGGAGATTGCCTGCGGCGTCCAGATAGACGATGCCGTGCTGCTGGCCGGTCAGGCCGATGCGCTCCACGCCGGGAAAGCGGGCAAGGAGACGATCTGCGGTGGCGAGGGCAAGCGCCTCCAGCGCGGCGGCGTCCTGCGCCTTTTCCCATGCGGGACGGCCGGGCAGAAAGGCGCGGCTTGCCTGCGTTTCGGCGGCGAGAACGCGGCCGTTCTCCGTCACCACCGCGCTGACGGTGGTGGTTCCGATGTCGAGTCCTAAAATTTTCATGTTTCTATTTTAGCAGAAGGTGGAGCCGGGGTCAAGCCGGGTGATGATGTCCTGCTGGATCGCCGGGGAGAGGTCAAGGAAGTTGACGAAGGTGCCGTGGATGCGCATGATGTAAACGCCGTTCGGCGCGTATTTCTTCGGATTGGCCAGTACCTTGCGCAGCGTCTCGGCCGTGGTGACATTGACGTAGAGATAGAAGGGAGCGCGCTTTTCATCCAGCGGATTGAAGAACAGCGGGCGCAGCACGCGGTCGCGGAACTGAAGACCGCGCTCCTCGTAGCTCTCGGCGGTAAAGTACTTCGGGTCGATGCCGAAATGGGAGGCGCAGCCGCCCTCCATCTGGTCGAAAGGAAGCTCCATGGTCGAAAGCGTGCGGAAGCCGAGGCCGGCGTTGGCGGTGCTGAACAGCGGGTCGATGCCGTAGCCGAGCATTTCGCGGGCGCCGCGGCCGTCAGGCGTTGCGCCGACAAGGTAGCCGTAGGTCAGGTGGGTCGAGGGCGAGCTCCAGTCCGGACGGAAGGGGTTGCCGAGGTAGTTTTTCAGGCTGCGTACCATTTCGGAGACACGCCTGGCGATTTCCGCCGCCTCGCGGTCGGCCTCGGGCAGGTGGTTGCCGTATTTCGGACAGGCCTTGAGATAATCGCGCAGCTCCTCGTAGCCTTCAAAGTTGCACTTGCAGGCGTCGATCAGCCTCTGCGCATCCTGCGGGCGCTCCTGCATCAGACGATCGACGGCAAGGAAGGAATCGGCCACGACGGAAAGTCCGTGAATCAGGCAGCCGCTGCCGTTGTACTTCGTGCCCTGTTCGGTGACGTCGCGCGTGTCGATGCCGGTGTCCAGACCACCCATGAAGCAGCTCAGGAAGGGAACCGGCAGCAGCGACAGCGCACGGCTTGCGCCGTTGGCGGCGTCGCGCATGGTGTTGCAGACCTCTTGCAGGCGCTCGTAGAACAGCTCGCGCAGGTGGGTGAGGATGTACTCGGCGGAGTAATCCGTCTGCGTGCCCATGGGCAGGCCCGTGAGCGCAGAGCGGCCGTTTGTGAGGACCAGCTCGAGCACCTTGCCCATATTCAGCCAGCTGTTGGTCGTGTTGGCGTTGTCCTTGCCCATGATGAGCGGCTCCTGGCAGCCGGCCACGGAATAGTCGGGCAGGTCTTCACGGTCAACGCCGTGCTCGGCCAGCGTGAGGAAGAGACTGTCGTCATTGAACAGCGAGGGCGTCAGGCAGCCGGGCGTGAAGAAGAAGCGGCCCATTTCGCGGTAGAGCGCCTCCGGCGTGTTGCGGTGCAGCTTCACGGAGAGGATGGGCTGCGGAAGATTCATATCATAATACGCGTCGAGAATGGCATAGCTCATCTCGTTTGTCAGATCGTTGCCGTCCAGATCGCGGCCGCTGATGAGCACATTCTGGGAGATGGCCCAGGAGCGCTCACCCACGTTGAAGAACACGAGGAAGTGCTTGAACAGCGCCGCCGCCTGTGCGCGGTCCTCGCCGGAGCGCTTCCGATACGGCTCGAAGATGCGGTCGGCATTGCCGACGGAGAAGGCGAAGGGGTTCGGCGCCTGCTCGATGCACATGACCTGCCACAAAAGAACATAGGACTGCATGGCCTGCATCAGCGTCTGTGCGGGGAATTCCGGCACGGTGTGCAGATTTTCCTGCATCAGCTCCAGCTCGGCGCGGCGCTCCGGGGAGGCGCTCTTCGCCTGCTCCGCGGCGATGGCGGCGTAGCGCTGTGCCAGACGGACGGCGCAGCGCAGCACGCGCTTCATGGCGCCGAGATTCTTGCGCTGCTTCTCCGTCAGCGTGCCGTGCGCAAGCTTTTCCTCAATTCCGGCAATCAGGCCGGAGACGCCCAGCTTCAGCGCGGGACGGAAGTCCGGGATGTGGTGCCCCGTGACCTGCTCCATGAAGAAAGCGACCTCGTCGGTGTATTCGCCGTATTTTCCATAAAGCTCGTTGAGCGCCTTGACATAGTCGCTCTGCGCCGCCGTTTGCCGGATGGCGGCAATGCGCTCTGCGGGAAGCTCGGGCGTAGGCGTGGCGAAGTCGTAGACCTCGAGCGGGTCGCAGTAGCCCTTGAAGGTCTCCACCTTGAAGGCCGGGTTGATCAGCGCATAGCTCGCGGCGAAGGCGTCGCGCTGCGTGCCGGCCAGCAGAGCGTTTTCGCTCAGCTCCAGCGGCAGCTGCTCGACAATCGCCTCCAGCTCCGCGGCGGCGCGAAGCTCCGGAAAGGTTTCACCGGACTGCGCGTCGGCCTGGGCGGAAATTTCCCGGCAGAGAAGCCAGCCGTTGAGCACCTTGTGCTCGCGCCGTTCTTCGTTGAACAGAGCCTTGGCCTTATCGCCGACCGCGGCGGGGGTGGTCATTTGAAATAGTTGCATGGATGTTCCCTCCTCATGTATGGATCATTTGAATGCCGGCCTGCTGCAAGCGCAGCGAGAGCCGTTGCAGGATTTCCTTGTTCACGCGGGCCTGTTCGGTCATCTGATAGGGCAGACCGAGCTGCTCGTATTTGCTTTTGCCATACTCGTGATAGGCAAGAAGCTCAACCGTCGCCCGGCCCGGAACGCCAAGCTCCGTCAGCCTGCGGGCAAAGCCCGCCGCGTCCCCGGCAGAGGCGTTGAAGCCGCCGATGACCGGAATGCGCAGGGCGAGCTTCTGTCCGGCTGCCAGCGCGGCGCGGATATTTTCAAAGGTACGGGTGCAGGAAGCGCCGGTCACGGCGCGGTGCGTCTCCGGGTCGTAGTGCTTGACGTCCATGATCAGCGTACCGAGAATGCCGAACAGCTCCGGCAGGCGCGGAGAGCAGCCGTTTGTCTCGATGCAGGTGGACACACCCTCGGCGTGCAGCCGGGAAAGCAGCTCCTTCGCAGCGTCAAATTGCAGCGTGACCTCGCCGCCCGTGAGCGTGACGCCGCCACCGTCAAAGAACATCGCGCGGCTGCGGAGCACCTCCTCGGCAAGCGCCTCGACAGGGTAAGCCGTGCCGCCCTGCACGGCAAGCCCCTCGGGGTTTGCGCACCAGGGACAGCGCAGATTGCAGCCCTGCAAATGATAGACCAGGCGGTTGCCCGGTCCATCCTGAGAGTAGTTAAAACCTTTTTGAAAAATTCGGAGTTCCATTTCTCTTCGCCTCCAAGCTGCATTATAGCAGAAATTAATATTTTGTCAAGCGGATTGACAAAATGATTTTGCAGACTTATACTATATGTATATTGGGAAGCGTTCCGGACTCGAAAAGCCGGTGCTTCCGACCAAAACGAGGAGGAAAAAGACATGCAGCAAGATCGTGCGGCGTGGGAAGCGCCGCTGTTTTTCCGCCGCAACCGCGTGTTCCGCGTGTATCAGGGCGGCAAGCTCTTCGGAGATTTTCTGGGCGACGAGCCGGTAGACGGCAATGAGCCGGAGGAATGGATCTGCTCGAGCGTCCATGCGATCAATCCCGGCCATACGGACCCGTTGGAGGGAATCTCCCTGCGGCTGGAGGACGGCGCGCCCTTCCACGCCCTGCTTGAAGCGAATCCGCAGGCGTTTCTCGGCGAGCGCCGGGACATCGGTGTGCTGGTGAAATTTCTGGACAGCGCCATCCGTCTTCCCATGCAGGTGCACCCCACGCGCGAGTACTCCCGCGCACACTTCAACAGCCCCTACGGCAAGGCCGAGTCCTGGCTGATTCTTGCGACGCGGCCGGACGCCTGTATCTATTTTGGCTTTTCCCGCGCCGTCACGCGGGAGGAGTTCCGCGCCGCCGTCGCCGCCAGTGAGAAGGATCCGGAGGCAATGACGCAGTTTGTCAATCGCGTGCCGGTGAAAACGGGGGACGTGTTTTTCGTTCCGGCGGGCGTCATCCACGCCATCGGCGCGGGCTGCCTGCTGCTTGAGGCGCAGGAGCCGACGGATTTCACCATCCAGCCTGAGTACTGGTGCGGCGAGTATCATCTGAGCGCACAGGAGATGTACCTCGGCCTGTCCGCGGAGACGGCGCTTGACTGCTTCGATTTTACCCGCTATGGACAGGAGGTCGTCGAGCAGAGCCGCAAAACGCCGCGCGTTCTGCGCGAGGCGGACGGCCTGCGCGTGGAGAGCCTGATCGGGCCGGAGGACACGCCCTGCTTCTCCATGACGCGCTATTGCCTGAGCGGCGGAACCGCGCCGCTGGAGGCGCCCGCGTCCATCTGGATCTGTGTCGAGGGCAGCGGCGAGGTGCGCGGCGCGGACTACCGGCGCACGCTGCGCCGCGGCGATTACTTCTTCCTGCCCGCAGCGGCAAAAAACTACGAGATTTACGGAGAAAATCTGCAAATTGTCTGCTGCATGGGTGGAAAATAGAGGAAGAATGCAGTATAATGCAGCTAGCGTCAGATGACAGGGGCAGGTTTCCCCTGCGGCTGGTGCGATAGGAAACCGAAAGAGGAATGTTTATGCCGAAGGTTGCCAGAAACGCTGAATATACCAAGGAGTATAACCGCAAGCTCATCCTGCGTCTGCTGCGGACGCAGGCAATGTCCCGTGCAGAGATCGCGCGGCAGACGGGCCTGACGCGCGCGAGCACGTCGCTCATCGCCGCCGATCTGCTTGCCGAGGGCACGGTGCGCGAGCTGACGCCCATGGAGGGTATGCGCGGCCGCATGCCCACGCCGCTGGCGCTGTGCGGCGCTTCGGGATATGCGCTGGGAATTTTCCTAAACCGTGACGGCTGCACGGCGGGCATCGTGGACATGTGCGGCAAGATCGTCCGGCAGGAGCGGCTGCGCATGGCCGACGCGCCGGACAAAATGGCTCCGCTGCTCGAAGCGGTTGCGCGCCTGACGGGCAGCGTCCCGCGCGAGAAGCTCTGCGGCATCGGCGTTTCTGCGCCCGGTCCGCTCGACGGCGAACGGGGAAGAATCCTCAATCCGCCGCGCTTTGACCTCTGGCACCAGACGGACATTGCGCCGCTGCTGCATGAGGCGACCGGTCTGTCCGTATATCTGGAAAATGACGCGACCTGTCTGGCCCGTTATCACATTGGCCGGCCGGAGAGCCTGGGCAGCCGGAATTTTCTTCTGATGATCGTGGACAGCGGCATCGGTTCCGGCGTCGTTTCCAAGGGCAAGGTGCTCAAGGGCGGCGGGTACTACACCAGCGAGCTCGGCCACACGTCCATTGACTACCGCGGCCGCCGCTGCGCCTGCGGCAACATCGGCTGCCTCGAGGAATACGCAGCTATTCCCAAGCTCCTGAAGGACACGCCCTATTCCAGCTGGAAGCAGGTCATCGATGCAAACGACGAGGAAATTTTGCAGCGGGAGGCGGACTACCTCAGCGCGGGCATCATCACCTTCACGAATCTTGTGAGCATTGACACCGTGCTGCTTTCCGGCGACCTTCTTTACGGAACGGAAAAAATTGCGCCGCTGCTGGAGCAGCGCGTCAACGCCCGCAGCCTGCATCACGCCGACATGCCCATCACGGTAACGGCGTCCTCCCGCGCGGCGGGAATCAAAATCCTAGCGGCGGCGGATATCGCCTTTGAGCGGGCGTTGACCGTATGAAATCGGAGAAACCATGACAACCTATAGAATAGACAACGATCTGCATCTGCACTCGCGCATTTCCACCTGCTCCAATGACCCGGAGCAGACGGAGCAGCGCCTGCTGCGCTATGCCCAGGAGAACGGCCTGCGCCGCATCTGCCTGACCAACCACTTTTGGGACGAGCGCGTCCCCGGCGCCTGCGAGAGCTACGCCGTGCAGAATTATGCGCACATCTGCGCGGCGCTGCCGCTTCCGCAGGCAAAGGGAATCGAATTCCTTTTCGGCTGCGAGACGGAGATGGACAAGCATCTGACCCTCGGGCTGTCGCAGGAACGGATGGATGATTTTGACTTCATCGCCCTGCCGACGACGCACCTGCACCTGACGGGCTTCACAATAGACGAGTCGGACGGCACGCCCGCGCGGCGGGCGCAGGTCTATGTCCGCCGCTTCGAAGCCGCGCTGAAGCTGTCCCTGCCCTTTGCGCGTGTGGGTCTGGCGCACCTGACGGCGGACAAGATCGACCCCGCCTCGCCCAAGGCGCATCTGAAGGTGCTCGAACGCATTCCGGACGAGGAGTTTGCCGGCCTGTTTCGGGAGACGGCCGCGCGGGGCGCGGGGGTTGAGCTGAATTTCAATGTGTTTTCCTATGCGCCGGAGGAGCTGGACGCGGCTCTGCGACCCTACCGCATCGCGGCGGACTGCGGCTGCAAATTCTACTTCGGCAGCGACGCGCACCATGTGGACCGCCTGCTTGCCGCGCCGAAGAACTTCGCGCGCATTGCGCAGCTGCTGGAGCTGCGTGAGGAGCAGAAATTTATTCCGGAGAAACGTAAAGCGTAACCAAAAATACAAGAAAGAATTGCGCCGGACAGTGTGAGCTGTCCGGCGCAAATTTTTATAACAAATTCGAAAAGATTATGTATAAAACCGCCAAAAACCGCGCGAGCCTTTGCAATAAAAGGGAGAATCTCCGGGGGCGCATTGTTTATCGGATTGACAATAAAATCGGCGGGGTATAGAATTTAAAGGCAAACGGATGCTTTTCAGCCAATTCTGGAGGTCAAACTATGATGAAACGAAGAACTGTTTTGGCGGTTGTGATCGTGCTGCTCATCGCTGTGACCGTGGGACTTGTGGCAGTCTGGCCCGCCCGCGTGGAGGCAACGGACGACTTGCAGCCCGGCGATACGACGCAGGTGATCGACGGCAACTGGGAGCTGACGCGCGAATGGGACATCGTCCGCGAGGATTCCGGCGACGAGCTGCTCTATGTCCGCGCGGCGGACGAATCCAACGCGTGGAACACCTTCTTCCGCCTGTATGAGGACTGGACCGTCTCGGCGCAGATGCAGCCGGAGATGTTTTACAGCGGGAGCAGCCTGCGGCTGGCCTTCGGCGACACCAATGAAAATATCGGTCTGGCCGTCTCGGTCAATTACGAGAGCCTGATGCGCGTGCGCCTTTCGGTGGACGGCCTGACGAACAAGGGCTGGAAGAATTATCTGGAATCCGACGGCGCGCTGGACATCGAGGATGCGCCGGTCGAGGTCAAGGCCATGCGCAAAAACGGCAGCCACAAGCTGGACATTACACTGAGCCAGAACGGCCAGACCCTCTTCGAGGCGAGCACGAAAACGCTGGGCGATGAGGTTTTGCGCATCCTGTGCAAGGTCAACGCACATTACAACATCAGCGGTGCGGACACCTCCTGCAAGCACACGGATGTCGTGATCGACGAGGCTGTGGAAGCCACCTGCTCCAAGCCCGGTCTGACTGAGGGCAAGCACTGCTCCGTCTGCGGTGAGGTTCTCGTCAAGCAGACGGTCGTGCCGAAGCTCGATCCCGACAAGCCTCAGACAGGCGATCCCATGCTGTTCGTGCTCTGGACGGCGCTGGCGCTGCTGTCTGCGGCGGGCGCGGGCGTGGTCCTTACCATCCGAAAGAGAAACCGTAATTACTAAGCAAAGCGGAGAGGCAGAGGTCACTCTGTCCCTCCTCGCCCGAAAGAGGAAGGAGAAACCATGAGACCACTCCTAAGTACCGTCTGCGCCTGCGCGCTGCTGGCGCTGCTGTGCGGGCTTGTCCCCACCGCGGCAGCCGAAGACGCGGGGCTGACGGTGGAATACCGCTTCACCGGCGCGAATGCGGAACGCCCCGGCTATGCTGAGGGCATCATCACGCTGACGCCCGGCGCCTCCTCCCAGACATCGGGCTATTATGTCCTGTACTTTGCGGACGATCAGGAAATTCTGCCCGGCTACGGCGAGATCGCCGGAGCGGAGATCACCGGCGCGCCCGTCAGCATCACGCTGCCTGCCGGTATGGCGCTGCCGGAAAATGCGACGCAGCTTGCCGTAATCGAGAGCCGGACGGAGCGCATCGTGCAGCCGCAGCTGGCCGATGTGCCGTCACGCTGGCCATCCCGCAGGAAAAGCGCTTCAACAGCGGCAGACAGACGCTGCGCTTTGCCTCTCTGTCCGATCTGCACATGAACTATGACTACGCTGCGCAGAAGTGGCTGCGCGCGCTGGAATGTCTCAAGGAGCAGAGCATCGACCTCATCGTCATTTCCGGCGACTACAGCAACGCCGGTACGCTCAGCGAATTTGAGCGCTACCGTGAGCAGATCACGCAGTCCGGCTATACCGGCACAATCTGGGCCGCAATGGGCAACCACGACAGCGGCAACCGCGAAAACTTCCTCGCCTGCTTCTCCGATGAGGGAACGGACGGCGAGAATCTCTATTTCTATCGCGTCGCGGAAAACGGCGACGTCTTCATCTTCATGGCGCAGGATATGCTCCCGGCCACGGGCGACAGCAGCAATGCCGACTGCTTCTCCGACGAGCAGATGGATTGGCTGGAGGGCCTTCTGGCGCAGTACGCCAGAACCGGCGTGAACATCTTCCTTATCGAGCACGCGGGCTTCCAGAACTGGGGCGCAGGCGACGCCACGCCGAACCTCTATCCCGAGCCGCTTGCGCTGCGCGAGGATTTCCCGAATACCCTGCGCCTGAAGGCACTGCTGGAGGAGAACAAGGAACTGATCCTCTGCACGGGTCACACGCATGTCGCCTTTTCCGAGCTGGTGAACTACTGCGACAACGGCGGGCAGAGCGCCCACATGATCCACAATGGCTCCACCTCCCAGATTCGTACCTTTAATGCAAACCGCACCAAGCTGCTCTACGACACCAATGATACCGACAGCGAGGGATATCTGGTCACGGTGTACGAAAACGACATCGTTTTCCGCGGCATGGACAACGCGCTTGCGGTTGACCAGACGAAGCTCACCGGGCAGACCGACCGCCTGCTGATCTCCTACGGCGGGCAGTGGACCTTCCTGGATATCAAGGTAAAGAAAAGCGACGTTTTGTCCGGACTTGTGGGCAAGGGCACGGCCGAAGAGCCCTACACCATCGGCACTGCTGAGGATTTCGCGGTGCTGATGCAGGCCTGCGCGGCCGGGACCGTCGCCGAGGGCATGATTTTCCGGCAGACGGCGGATCTCAGCCTGACGCAGGGTGCGGCAGGCGGCAGCTTTGACGGCATTTACGACGGCTGCGGACATACGCTCACGGCCAACCTCGCGGGTGAAAGCGTCTCCGTCTTCCCGGCGCTTAAGGGAACGGTTCTGAACCTGCATTTTGCGGGCGAACTGACGGCGCAGGGAACCGCGCAGCTCTTTGACGGCATTGCGGAAAGCGGTGCGGTCGTGAACTGCCGGAGCAGCGCTGCGCTTTCCGGTGCGGCGGCCTACGGCCTTGCGGAAAGAATTGACGGCAGCATTTACAATGTCTATCTCTCCGGCGGCGTGCCAAGTGCCCGACTGGCGGAGGAGGGCGGCATCCTGTGCTTCTACAGCGCGGCGGAGGATCCCTTTGCGGCCCTTGCCGAGAGCGAAAAGGACGGGCTTGCGAAAATCTCCGAGGAAAACAGCGGCGCGACGCTTGCGGCGGAGCGTCTGCTGAAGAAGGCGGGCTATGAAACGGCGCTGACCCGGTGGGGCGGCGCATCGCAGACGCCGGTGCTGGTTTATGTGCTGGTCGCAGCGGCGGCAGTGCTGGTGATCGCGCTGATCGTCCTGCTCTGCGGAATGAAAAAGCGCCCGAGGGAAAAATAAGCGAATCAAAAAACTGCTCTGAGCATTGCTCAGAGCAGTTTTTCTTTGCCGCGCCCGTAAGCGCTGCGTAAGATCAGGCTTGTGAGGGCAGGCACGTCAGTCCCTGCAAGGCGCGGCGCGATGTCTCGGCGGAGACGGCCAGCCGGATTCCGCGCCCGGCGCAGGCTTCCTCCAAGAGGGCAAGGAAGAGCGGGCCGCTCTTCATGATCTGCCCGCCCAGACACAGGCACTCCGGCCGGAAGCCGTCCAGGAAGGAAAGCATGGCGTCGCGAAGGCGCTCGCCGAATAGGAGAAAGCATGCCTTCGCCGCGGGCTCGTGCGCTGCGCGCTGCGCCAGAGCCCGGCCGTCCAGCGCAGTGCCGAGCCGCTCCTGCGTCAGCGCCTCAATGCCGCGCTTGGAGAGATAATCGTCAATGCAGCTGCAAGAAACGGCGTATCGTAGACATAGCCGTGGTGCGGCACACCGGGCGTCTCGCTGCCGGTCAGCTGGCCGCCGGTGCTGAAGGTGCTGCCGCAGCCGGTGCCGATACAGAGAAACATTGCGCGCTGCGTTCCGGCGGCGGCACCGAAATGCAGCTCGCCCAGCGCGAAGGCGCCCACGTCGTTGCAGAAAAGAATGTCCGAGACCCCGGCGGCCTCTGCGAGAAAGGGCTTCAGGGGATAACGGTAAATGGCCTCATATTTGCCGATGCCCTGCATCAGGCTGACGCCGGTTTCATAGTCAAAGGGGCCGGGAAAGGCCAGCCGCAGACCCTGCGCCCCCGGCCAGCGCTTTGTCAACTGCTGAAAAACCTCCCGCAGATGCGCCAGCAGCGTCTCTTTTGGCAGCGCGGATTGGGCGGGAAAGGAGACAAGCTCTGCGAGAATTCTGCCGTCCGGAGTCACGGGCGCGGCCTTCAGCTCCGTTCCACCTACGTCTAGGCAGAGAAAAAAGGGTTCCATGGCATCCTCCTAGTGATTGATTTCGATGAAAAAGCTGCTGCTTCCGGCAGGATAGTAGCTCTCCGTGTACTCCACGGGCACCATGGCGCCCGTGCTGCCCCTGGATGTGATAAAAATAACGGGCTCAAAGGGGCTGATGCCCAGCCCGGCGGCGACCTTCGCCGGAGGCGGCACGACCTCCAGACGCCGCGAGGCGTGCTTTACCTCCAGTCCCTGGGCGGAAAGCACCTCATAAAAAGAGGCGTCGGTGAAGTTGACACGGCACATCTCGGGAAACAGCCGGAGGGGGACATAGAGCGTGGTATAGACAACCGGGGCGTTGTTGTGATAATTTTCCAGATGGCGCAGGCGGGTCAGCCGCGTGACCTGCTCGCCGGGCTTGAGCTCCAGCGCCTGGGCCACATGCGCCGGTGCGGGTTCCTTTAAAAGAGACAGAACCTGCGTGCGCAGGCCGCGGCGCAGGAAACCGGTCCCGGTCCTGATCTACGGCGTGGGCGCGACGCTGGTGCATCCCGGCGATGTCACGCTGCTGTGCGACATCACACGCTGGGAGATTCAGCTGCGCTACCGGCGAGGCATGGACAACTGGCGGACGGCAAAGCGGAATCTGTCGAACCGGGAAAAATTCAAGCGCGACTACTTTGCCGAGTGGCGCTGGGCCGACCGGATCAAGGACGACATTCTGCCCACGCTGGACTATTATCTGGATATGACGGCAGAGGGCGCCGCCGCGATGGTGAGCGGCGAGGCCTACCGCAGTGCGCTGGAGCAGGCTGCCCGGCAGCCCTTCCGCATGGCGCCGTATTTTGATCCCGGCGTCTGGGGCGGCGACTGGATGAAAACCCATTTCGCTCTTCCGGGAAACGGGAGCAATTATGCCTGGAGCTTCGACGGCGTGCCGGAGGAAAACAGTCTGCTGCTTGATTTCGGCGGCGCGCGTGTGCGGACCCCGGCGATGAATCTTGTGCTTTTCCGCCCGCGGCAGCTGCTGGGCGAGCGGGTGCACGCGCGGTTCGGTAAGGAATTCCCCATCCGCTTTGACCTTTTGGGCACCGTCCACGGTCAGAACCTTTCGCTTCAGGTCCATCCGCTGACGGAGTACATCCAGCGCCATTTCAACATGCGCTATACGCAGGATGAAAGCTACTATATTCTCGATGCCGAGGGGGAGGACCCCTGCGTCTACCTGGGCATCAAAACCGGAACAAAGCCGGAAGAGATGGCCCAGGCACTGCGCACGGCGCAGCGGGGGGAAGAGCTCTTCCCGGCGGAGGAGTATGTCAATCGCATCCCGGTCAAAAAGCACGACCATTTGCTTATCCCCGGCGGGACCGTCCACTGCTCCGGCGCGAACACCATGGTTCTGGAGATCAGCGCCACGCCGTATATCTTCACCTTCAAGCTCTGGGACTGGGGCCGCGTCGATCTGGACGGAAAGCCGCGCCCCATCCATCTGGATCATGGCCTTGCCAATATCCAGTGGGAGCGCGACACGCAGTGGGTGCAGGAAAATCTGGTCAACCGGGTGACAACCGTATACGAAAGCGACGGCTGCCATATTGAGCGGACCGGCCTGCATGAGCGGGAATTCATCGATACCTTCCGCATCTGCACGGCAGACAGGGTCCCCATCCGGCGGAACGGAAGCGTCCACGTCATCAATCTGGTAGAGGGCAGTCAGGTACGGCTGGAGAGCCCCACGAATGCCTTCCCGCCGTTTACGGTTCACTATGCCGAAACCTGCATCATCCCGCAGGCGGCGGGCGATTATACCATCGCCGCCGATGGGGAAGAGGGAAAAGTGATTCTCGCCTGCGTGCGGGACTGACCAACAATAGGGAGAATAAGAAAATGCCGCATACAATCAAAACACTCTATGTCATCCACCATTCTCACACGGATATCGGCTACACGGATTTGCAGGAACGCGTCATTGACACGCAGACCGACTATATCCACACCGTCCTTTCCTGGATGGACAAGCCGAAAAATCAGGCCTTCCGCTGGAACTGTGAGTCGCTGTTCTGCGTGGAGGAATTCTTCAAAACTGCAACGGAGCAAGAAAAGGAACGCTTCTGCGTGCTCGCCTCTCAGGGCAAGATCGGCCTTTCCGCAAGCTATCTGAATTTCACGGATCTGTTGGACAGTCAGGTGTATTCTAAGCGGCTGGCAGAATGGCAGTCCTATTTCCGCACGCACGGCGGTCAGATCAAGACCGCAATGATCGCCGATATCAACGGCATCTCCATGGGCTGCCGCGATGCCATGCTGGAAAACGGTGTGGAGTTCCTGTTTACAAATATTCACTGCCACCATGGCATGTATCCGCTTTATCGCAACCGGACCGCCTTCTGGTGGGAGAACGCTGCCGGGCAGCGCCTGCTAGCCTGGAACGGTGAGCACTACAACCTGGGCAATGTGCTCGGATTGAAGTCCAACCGCTCGACGAACTTCATGATGCAGAACCATCTGGGCAATGCCACCGCACCGGCGGACAGAGTGGAGGCGCTGCACAAAAACGTGGAGGATTATCTGAACCTCTGCGAGGAGAACGGCTATCCTATGACTTTATTGTCACGGCCGTTTCCGGCGTGTTCAGCGACAATGCGCCGCCCTCTCTGGAAATTCTTGAGAATATTCAGGGGCACAACAGCCGCTATGGCGAGGAATTCCAGATCAAGATGGTTTCTCTCCAGGAGCTTTACGCGGCCATCGGGGATTCTCTGCGCAATGCGCCGGTTTACCGCGGCGATCTGACCGACTGGTGGGCAAACGGCGTGGGCAGCACGCCCTATGCCGTGAAGCATTATAAGGATGCGGTGCACCGCTATCAGCTCTGCCAGCGGCTCGACCCGCAGCTTGAGCGGCACTATCCCGAGCTGTGCCGCACGGCGCAGGATAACCTGATGCTCTATGCGGAGCATACCTGGGGCCACTCCGCCACCATCACCAATCCCTATGACACCATGGCGCTGAATCTGGATATGCGCAAGAACAGCTATGCCTCCAAGGCACACGAGGCTGCTTCGCGCATGCTCGACCATATTGCCGCAGAGCGCGGCGACATCCTGCGCTATTACAACACCAGCGGTACCGTTCGCGTTTGCAGTACCGGACGGGTGATGGGGCCGCAGCCGGTGGAATTCTATATCGAATCCCCGATTCTGCCCGCCGCGCAGGTGACGGACGAGAACGGCCGCGTGATTCCCTGCCAGGTCTCGCCGCATCCGCGCGGAAGAAAGATCAGCTTTGTCGATTCACTGCCGGTGTACGGCGAGCGCTGCTATACGTACCGTGAAATTCCCGCGCCGGTGGAAACGCTCAACAGCCGCAAGTGCTACGTGGGCGCCGAGCGCGTGCGCGACATTATCAACGACTACGACCCGGAGACCTACCGCCTGCCCTTTGGCTTCGAGAACAAATTCTTCCGCCTGTCCTATCAGCAGGGGAAGGGCATCACCTCCTTCGTGGACAAGAGAACCGGCCGGGAGCTGCTCGGCAAGGGCGAAGCGCCCTTCTTTACTCCGATGTATCAGCGTACGAAGGTTCGCCGCGACTGCTGGACCGGCTGCCCCGAGGAGCAGGAGCGCCGTCATCTGGGCAGAAACATCCGCGGACCGCATGCGGAGCTGTTTGCCGGTAAGCTGGAGGAGGTCCACTGCGTGGAGCGCGGGCCGGTCTTCACGCTGCTGCGTCTGGTTTTCAGCATGCCCGGCAGCATTCACACGGAGGTCTATCTGAAGTTCTATGCGGCCATCGCGCGCGTTGATTTCCGTATGGAGCTGGGCAAGACCATCTCTACCGATATCGAGAGCATTTTCCTGCCGCTGAGCCTGGATTTCGCAGACGGCGCATGCTATCTGAGAAAGGGCACCGAGGCGTTCCGTCCCGGCATTGACCAGATCCCCGGAACCTGCATGGAGTTCTATATGTCCGACCATGGCCTTGCCTACCTCGGCAGCGAGGGCGGGGCGCTGATTGCCACGCGGGATACGCCGCTGGTTTATCAGGGCGAGATGAATGCGCATCCGATCCGCCTCTGCCAGGGATTGGAGGAGGATAACCGCCGCCCCATGTATTCCTGGGTGATGAACAACAACTGGGAGACGAATTTCAAAATGGACCTGTCCGGGTTCTGCGAGTTCTCCTACAGCCTGTGGCTGACGCAGGAGAAGGATCCGGAGGCTGCAATGAACGAGCTGCGCGAGCGCACCTTTGACCCGTATGTCCTGATGATCGGATAAATTGCCTTTTTGAACCGCTGCCCCCGCGCCTGCTTTCAGGCGCGGGGGATTGACTGTCAGAAGGGGAAATGTCGATTTCGGGCTTGCGGCGCGGCAAAATCTGTGATAAAATATTCATTCAACATGAATGTTTTTTCACACAATGGAGGCGACGGTCATCAAAACTCAGAAACCCAAAACGCTCCGGCATCTTCGTCAGTGCCTGACCGGCTACCGCGGCTGGACGGCTGCGGCGGCGCTCTTCGGCGGCCTGGAGGTCGTGCTGGAGGTCTTTATCCCGATGCTGATGTCGGTCATCGTGGACGGCGGCCTGTACCGCGAGGAGGACTTTATGCTGCGCGGGCTGTTCCCGGATGCGCTCGTTGCGCAGCGGGATCGCTTTGTTCTGACGGTCGGCGGCATTATGGTGCTCATTGCCTGCCTTTCCATGGCCTGCGGCCTGCTCAGTGCGCGCTGCTCTGCCATTGCAAGCCAGGGCTTTGCAAAAAATCTGCGCACGATGCTGCTGGAGAAAATTCAGAGCTTTTCCTTCTCCAATATCGACCATTTCTCCACGCCGAGCCTGATCACGCGCGCCACGACGGACGTCAATACCGTCCGCACGACCATGCACCAGATCATCCGCAGCCTGACGCGCAGTCCGATCATGCTGGTGCTTGCGACCGTGATGGCCTTCACCATCTCGCCGCATCTGGCGCTGTTCTTTGTCGGGACGCTGCCGGTGCTGGCGATCACGCTGGCAATTATGATGCGCATCGGCCAGCCGCGTTTCCGCAAAATGCTGGTCAAGATGGACGAGATGAACCGCGCCGTGCAGGAAAATCTTGTCAGCAGCCGCGTGGTCAAGGCCTTTGTCCGCGGTGATTACGAGTCCAGACGCTTCGCCGGAACGGCGGAAGACCTGCGCCATGCGCAGCTCTCCTCCGCCCGCCTGTTTACCCTGACGGGGCCGATCCAGATGGGCATCATGTGGACGTGTACGGTTCTGCTGCTGCTCTTCGGCGGCAGGGAAATCATTTTCCGAACGACGGGCCTGCTCACGGGCGAGCTTGTGAGCATCGTGTCCTACAGCACGCAGGCGGTGTCGTCATTGACGATGCTGTCGTGGCTTATCATGTCGCTTTCCCGTGCGCAGGCGTCCATGCGCCGTATCAACGAGGTCTTTGACGAGCAGCCGGACATTGCCGACGGCGCTTCCAACGAGACGGTCAAGGACGGCAGAGTGGATTTTGAGGATGTCTGCTTCAGCTATACGCGCGACCCGGAGAAGCTGAACTTGCGGCATGTCACATTTCACATCAAGAGTGGCGAGACCATTGGCGTGATCGGCGGCACGGGCGAGGGAAAGTCCACGCTCGTCAGCCTGATCCCGCGCTTTTATGACGCGCTCTCCGGAACGGTGCGCGTCGGCGGCGTGGATGTGAAGGACTATACGCTCGAAGCCCTGCGCGACGGCGTTTCCATGGTGCTGCAAAACGGTACGCTCTTTTCCGGCACGATCGCCGACAATCTGCGCTGGGGCAGACCGGACGCGACGCTCGAGGAAATGCGGGCGGCCTGCGCCATTGCCTGCGCCGACGAGTACATCGACCGCTTCCCGGACGGCTATGAGACACTGCTCGAGCAGAACGCGGCCAACCTCTCCGGCGGCCAGCGCCAGCGTTTGCGCATCGCCCGCGCGATCATCAAGCAGCCGAAAATTCTGATTCTGGACGACTCGACCAGCGCCGTTGATATGGCGACGGACGAGCACATCCGCAGAGGACTGAAGCATGCGCTGCCCGGCACGACGAAAATCATCATTGCCCAGCGCATCGCCTCCATCCTGAGCTGCGACCGCATCCTTGTTCTGGACGAGGGGAGCCTCTCCGACCTCGGAACACACGAGGAGCTGACGGCGCGCAGCCAGATCTACCGCGACGTTTACGACAGCCAGATGAAGCAGGAGGTGAGCGCAAATGCCC
Source organism: uncultured Oscillospiraceae bacterium (assembly GCA_934622035.1). Classification (GTDB taxonomy): domain Bacteria; phylum Bacillota; class Clostridia; order Oscillospirales; family Oscillospiraceae; genus JAZOXB01. Next base: position 6,851 of record CAKTVG010000002.1, on the reverse strand, counting down.
AGAGTTGAGCTGCAAAACTACCGCAAGGCGCGCACGCCCTTCGGCAGTCTGATGCGCCTGTTCCGCTATTTCAAGCACTGCCGCCCCATTCTTATCTGCGCGGTGCTCTCCATTCTGGTCTACGCGGCGGCGACCATTGCGGCCTCTTACTGCATGAAGCCGCTTGTGAACCTTCTGAAACAGACCGGCCTTGCGCCCGACGAGGTGTATGCGAAGTATCTGGCGCTGCTGCTCGGCCTTGCGGGGCTGTATGTGCTCAGCGTGGTGACGAACTATCTGCTCAACCGACTGATGCTTGAGTGCAGCACGGTTATCATGCGCGCGCTGCGCACGGAGATGTTCGACAAAATGCAGAAGCTGCCCATCAGCTACTTTGACGCGAACACCAACGGCAGCCTGATGAGCTATTTTACCAACGACATCGAGGCGACGAACGAGCTTTTGCAGCACGCCATTACGCAGATGCTCATCTCTGTTTTGTCCCTGCTCGGCACGATCGGCATGATGCTGGTGCTGTCGATGAAGCTCTTTTCTCTGATGGTCGTGCTGGCGGCGATTGTGATCGTCGTCGTGCGCTATATCACGCAAAAAAGCAGCAAAAGCTACCGCCAGCAGCAGAAGGACGCCGCAAGCGTCAACGGCTTTGTGGAGGAGATGATCGCCGGTCAGCGCGACGTCAAGGTGTTCACGCACGAGAAGCAGGTCATGCAGGACTTTGCGCCGATCAACGAGAGCTTTTATCAGTCCTCCACGGCGGCCACGACCGTGACCTCCATCGTCGGGCCGATCCTGAACAATCTGTCCCACTTTTTCTATGCGCTGACCTGCGCAGTGGGCGTCCTCTGGCTCCGGGGCGAGAATGCAGGCGGCATTCTGATCACCTTCCTCGGCTATATCCGCACCTTTGCCGAGCGCGTCAGCCAGATTTCCGAGCAATTCAATGCCATTATGCTTGCGCTGGCGGGCGCAGAGCGCATTTTTGACGTGCTGGACATGCCGCCGGAGGTGGACGAGGGCGAAACCACGCTGGAGCACGCCGGGAAGGACTACTTCTGGGTCAAGCCGGACGGCGAGCGCGTTCCGCTGCGAGGCGATGTGCGCTTTTACGGCGTGGACTTCTCCTATGTGCCGGAGAAGCCGGTGCTGCGCGATCTGTCGCTCTACGCCAAGCCGGGTCAGAAAATCGCCTTCGTCGGCTCCACCGGCGCGGGCAAGACGACAATCACCAACCTGATTAACCGCTTTTATGACATTCAGGGCGGGCAGATCACCTACGACGGCATCGACGTGCGCCATATCCGCAAGGACGACCTGCGCCGCTCCCTCGGCACGGTGTTGCAGGACACGCACCTGTTCACCGGCACGGTGATGGAGAACATCCGCTATGGCCGGCTGGACGCGACGGATGAGGACTGCATCCGCGCGGCGAAAATCGCCAACGCGCACTATTTTATCTCGCACCTGCCGCAGGGCTATGACACCATGCTCTATTCCGACGGCGCGAATCTCTCGCAGGGACAGCGCCAGCTTCTGGCCATCGCCCGCGCGGCGGTTTCGGAGGCGCCGGTGCTGATTCTGGACGAGGCGACCTCCTCGGTCGACACGCGGACGGAAAAGCTCATCGAGCGCGGCCTCGACGGCCTGATGAAGGGACGCACGGTGTTCGTCATCGCGCACCGGCTGTCCACCGTCCGCAATGCGGACGCCATTCTGGTTCTGGAAAACGGACGTGTCGTCGAGCGCGGCAATCACAACGACCTGCTGGAGCAGCGCGGCCGCTATTACCAGCTCTACACAAACATGATTGAGCTGGCGTGAAAACAACAGGGAATGCCAGACTGTCAAAAGGTTCGGAAGACAAGCAACGCACGCCCGTCGGCGTACATAGGTACGGTAGGGCGTGCGTTGCGCAGTAAGTCAAAATCCTTGCGAAGCAAGCAGAATCTTTGCATTATAAAATTCGAGATATCCTGTTTTCTGAAAAGACAAAACGCAGAGGATAAAAGCTGAATAGAATGAGAACCGATTTTGACGGTTACGGACGTTTTTGACAGTCTGAGGAGGCTGCCTCGGAAGAGACAGCCTCCTTTTGGAGAATGCTTATGAAAGACTTGAGGCAACTAGCATCTGCATGCGAGGCGGAGCTGCGCGCCATCGGCATCCGGCCGGGAAGGGTCGCGGTATGGAAGGTCAACAGCCGCGCGAAGAGCCGCTGGGGCCAGTGCCGGGAGCTTTCGCCCGGCTGCTTTGAGATCAGCATTGCCGCACGGCTTTTGCAGGACGACACCAGCGACCAGGCTGCAAAGGACACCATCGTGCATGAGCTGCTGCACACCGTGAAGGGCTGCGGCGGGCACCGCGGAAAATGGGCCGCGCTTGCCGCGCAGGTGAACGCGGCGCTGCCGCAGTACACGATCAAGCGCACTGCCAGTGCAGAGGAAAAGGGGCTGACGCCTGACCCGCCCGCCGGGCGGTATCTGCTTCGGTGCAGCGAATGCGGCCGCGAATTTCCCCGCGAGCGGCAAAGCCGCCTCGTGCAGCACCCGGAGCGCTACCGCTGCGGCGTCTGCGGCGGCAGGCTAAAGCGGGTGCGCTGAGCGGTCTATTTCCCGCTGAACACGGGGAAAAAGCTGAATTCGCCGTAGTTTTTGAATTCCAGCGCATCCAGACGCGCCAGATCCTCGGCGGAGATATCAAATGCCAGCTCTGCGTTCTGCCGGATGTGCTCGCGCGTAGATGCCTTGGGCAGGGCGATGAAGCCATGGGAGAGCACATATTTGATGCATAGCTGCGCGGGGGAAACGCCGTACTTCGCGGCGGTTTCGGCGATCACGCCATTTTTCATGGCCTCACCGTGGGCGATGGGGGAATAGGCCTCCATGGTGATGCCCTGCGCTGCGCAGTAATCCATCAGAGTGCGCGGCAGGCTGCCGATGTGTGCCAGCACCTGATTGACTGCGGGCTTCACCCGGCAGGCAGGGATCAGCGAGGCAAGATCATCGGTCAGGAAGTTGGAGACGCCGATGGCTTTCAGCTTTCCGGCCGCCTGCGCATCCTCCAGCGCACGCCAGACCTCGCGGTTTTCTTCGAAATAGCGCTTTTCGCCGCGCCACTCGGCCCAGGGCTGCGGGCTGTGGATGATCATCATATCCAGATAATCCAGACCCATTTTTTCCAGCGTTTCATCGATGGACTGCGCCGCAGAGGCGTAGCTCTTGTGCTCCGCTGCGACCTTGCTCACGACGAACAGCTCGCTTCGCGCGACGCCGCTCTCCCGCACGCCTTCGCCGACGCCGCGCTCATTGCCGTAGGCCTGCGCGGTGTCGATGTGGCGGTAGCCCAGCTCGATGGCCGTTTTTACCGCGTCGGCGGCATTGCCGTCGTCAATGCACCAGGTGCCGAAGCCCAGCTGCGGGACGCGCAGGCCGTTATTGAGTGTCACATAGTGATTTGAAAACACGAAAGATCCTTCCTTTGCAGAAACGTTTACCTGAGAATTATACCCCCGCACGGCGAAAAAATCAACGGGACCGCCGCTTCGCCGGAAACGAAAAAATCCCCTTGAAAACCGGGCCGCTTTGTACTACAATAAAAGAAAACGGGCCGCCGCAGAGCGGCATTTTCGGAGCATGTCGGTTAGCGATGGCTAACCAACGAAAACGACGGAAAAGAAAGAGGGGACTTTCATTGAAGGAAAAGACAAAGCTCTCCGGTGTGCCGGAGACGATGCTGCAAACCATCTACGCCCGTGCGAAGGAAAGCCGGGGGCGCGGCGCAATCCGCGACAAAAAGGCGGAGGAGATTATCGGCCGGCTGGACTACGACTTTTCCCTTGCGGACCGAGATGCGGCCATGCACTCCGGCGTGATTGCCAGGACGATCGTCCTTGACCGGCTGACTGGCGCGTGGCTTGCGCAAAATCCCGGCGCGGTTGTCGTCAATATCGCCTGCGGACTGGACACGCGCTGCTACCGGATGCAGGGCTATTCCCATTGGTATAACCTTGACCTGCCGGAGACGATTGCCGTGCGGAAAAAGCTCCTGCCGGAGGACGGCGCGATTTCGCAGATTGCCATGTCCGCTATGGACGACTGGGGCGGCGAAATCGCAGAGCGCGGCGCGCCTGCGCTCGTCATCATCGAGGGGCTGACCATGTACTTAACGGAGGCGGAGGTGAAGCGCATCTTCGCCGTGATTTCCAGCCGCTTCTCCGCGGCCACGATATTCGTGGAGGTAATGAATCCCGCGGTGGCGAAGCGTTATAAGGAAAAATCCATCGAAGGCAGCCATGCAAAATTCACCTGGGGCGTGAAGGATGGAAAGACGCTGGCGGCGCTGTTGCCGGAGTTCCGCTTTGCCGGGGAACACTCCCTGACCGAGGGTATGGCGGAATTTGTGCCGGTTTACCGGCTGCTGGGGAAAATCCCCTTTGTCCGGAATATCTCCAACAAGATCATCGTGCTGGAGAAATAACATGCAATATTTCCAATTGGGGTGGAAAACATGACTGCGATGAATGACATTGGAATCTCTCGCCGGCTGGACTGGCCGCGCATTCGAAAGCTGCTTGCCATCGGGCTGGTTGCCGCGCTTTTGCACCTGACCGCGGATTTGCTTCTTGCCTGGGACAGGAAGGATGAGGCGCTCGACGGAATCATGCGAATGCTCTCTGCCTACGCTGCGGCCCCGGACGGCAGAATTTTTGCTGCGGCGCTGCTGGGCCTTTTTGGCGTGGTGCTCGAAGGGCTGAGCTGCTTCGGCATTTATCACCTGATGGCGGAAAAGACGCCGAAGTACGCGCATCGATACCGTTCAGGCATTTTCGGCTATCTGATGTTCGGCGCATGCGGCTTCCACGTGCCGGTGTGCGCGGCGGCCTTTCTTCTGAAGCATGGCCTTGCGCAGGAGCTGCTGCTGAAGTACGGCGCGTATTTCCTGCTGCCGTCCCTTGCGCTGTTCTGGATTTTCTTTCTCGTTCTGGCAGCGGCACAGATCGGAGCCTTCCGAAAGGGGCTGACGCCATATCCACGCTGGTGTGCTGGGTTTTCTCCATGCCCTTCGGCATGCTTGTCTACCTCGCGGCGGCGCTGTGCGGGAATCATCCGCTTGCCAATGCCCTGCGCTGTGCGTGGCTTTCCATCGGCTGCCTCTGGATGTTCGGCGGGCTGCTTGTGATGCTGCCAAAGGCGCAGAAGCATGCGGAAGGGTAAAAATGGACGCATCTGCAAAATGCAGATGCGTCCGTTTTGCGATTACAGACCTTCCAGGAATTTACGCAGCTCCCCGGCGAGAATGATGTGGCCTGCGTCGTTGGGATGCAGACCGTCCGGCACATACTGCGCCAGCACGGCGGGGTCATTCGGGTCGAGCACGTTCCTCCCGTAAAGATCGAGGACGGGCAGCGCGTAGTGCTGCGCGGTTTTGCGGATGGCCTCGACGTACTCTGCCAACGGCGGCGTGAACGTTGTTCTGCTTCCGTCACCGCGGGGATTTGCCTCATTGGTGCGATGCAGCGGGGTGATGACGGCGATCTTTGCTGCCGGATAGCGTTGGAGCAGCGACTGGAAAAGGACATGGCACGCGCCGCAGAAGCTGTCCGCGCTTCGGTCTTCAAAGACGCCGAAGGGCGCGTCGCCGTGACCGAAGTCATTCGTGCCGCCGAAGACGACGACAACGTCCGCATTCGGGTCCATCTCAAGCGCCCGCTGGCAGAAGTTGAGGTCGTTTCTGGGATTGTCGGATGGCGTATGCTGCCGCGCAATTCTGGTACCGCCGATGCCGTAGTTGCGTGCGGCAGAGAGCTTGCAGGTCTCTGCAAGAATGTGGACGAAGGTTTTTTCCGGGCCGCTCGTTCCGCAGCCCTCCGTGATGCTGTCGCCCAGGAAATTGATTGCCAAGCCGTTTAGTTTCATATGAAATTCCTTCCTTAGTATACAAATAACATGCCGGAAAAACAGAACATATTATAGCAGAAAACGAAGGGAATTGCAATATGAATGTGTAATATAGCGTATGTTTTCGAACAGAGGATAAAATTGTGGGCAGAGAAGTGAAATACGGTTCCTTTTGCACCCGGTGCATCGAATTTTCGATGCACCGGGATTTTTTGTCCTTCCTTTGCCCAAAACAGGGCAAAAGCCGGAAGAAACGCCGGGAAGGGTAGAGAGGAGGGAAAAAGCATGAGCATTCTGGATTGGATCATCCGCGGCGGGGCTGTAGCCGGAGCGATAGCGGCGCTGGTTGCGCTGCTCAAGAAGATTGCAAAGCCGGTGCAGGAGATGCAGGCGAGCCTAAAGGCCACGCATGAGAGCGTGGAGGCCATCGGCAAGCGGATGGACAAGATCGAGAAGCACGACACGGAGCAGTATCTGGGCATTCTGCGGCTGACGGTGATGTCGCCGGAGATGCCGATCTCGGAGCGGCTGATTGCCGGGCAGAAGTATGTGGCACTCGGCGGCAACGGCGACGTGAAGCATTATTATCAAGAGCTGGTCAAAAACCACACAAAATAAGGAGGACAAAACAATGAAGCTCAAAAACAAGACCTATGACATTCTGAAGTGGATCGCGCTGTATCTGCTGCCCGCGCTGGGCACGCTGTACTTCGCGCTGTCCGGCATCTGGGGCCTGCCCTACGGAGAGGAGGTCGTCGGCACGATCACGGCGGCAGACACCTTCCTCGGCGTTCTGCTGGGCATCAGCTCGGCGACGTACAAGAAGGAGGGGTGAAAGATGACGGAGACGCAAATCCGGCAGTGCGTTGTAGCCGCTGCAAAGGCGTGGCTCGGCTGCAACGAGGCCGACGGCAGTCACCGCCAGATCGTGGACGTATACAACTCGCACAGGCCGCT
>CAKTVG010000001.1 GCA_934622035.1 uncultured Oscillospiraceae bacterium | reverse complement strand
CTTTTCCGGGTAGAAGATCAAGTTCCCATCAATGGCTAACTCCCGGACGATTTTCTTGAGGACTTCAAATGTTGGTATTTTGCCCTCGTTCTCGATCCTATATAAGTATCGCTCCGTGATACCAACGCGGTCGGTCAGTTCTTCGACGGTCAAATCGGACTTGTCCCGTGCCGCTTTTATGATCTCACTTGGTGTTTCAGGTTGTTTCTGCACCATGCGTTCACCTCCATATATAATTATATGGATTTCGTTCATGCTGATAATGGCATAGCCGTTCAATTATTAGTGAACGAACAGTGCGGTGAAAACTGAACTAAATAAAGACACCGCCCCGCCAAATAAAAAAACGAGGCTTTGACGGGGTCTAAAAACACGCCCATATCCCTCAGATCCGAGTTTTTGGATTGGAGGGATTTTTTATGCGTTGGACTCGACATTCGGCAGCTCTGCCCGTCAGAAGCCACCAATTTGATTCGCCTGCATAACAAATCGCTTACCCGATGAACCGTCAAAAAAAGTCCGTTTTCGTCATCGGGATATTACGGCTCGTATACTGAACTGACAGACCATTGTAAATATGAATTAAACGCACCTACATTGCGGCTTCCGCCGCTTTGCAGGTGCGTTTTGCTATATCTGCGCCTTTTGTGTGGCAGCGTTGGCTGCCGCAGCCCTCCGTCCGATTTGAATTTCCAAAATTCAAATCGAAACGGAGGAAAATATCATGGATGGACACCATCCGAAACGAAGAAAGGACAAATATAATCCCTATACCATCGGCACAACCGAGGACGGCCGCCACTGGCTGACCTTTTCGGACGGACAAGGCAATCGACATCATTTTGAGATCAGCGCTGCCGTGTTTGAGTTGCTTGATTCCTTTGAGTTGGACGACCTTTCCTATCTGAACGAGGTGGATCGTCACTATGAGCAATCGGAGCTCACGGAGGCATCGTTGTATGACCGGGCCGTGCATCGTCCGGCGACGGTTGAAGAAAGCACTTTGCAGAGCATGGAATATGCGAAGTTACATAGGGCGATTTCAGAACTTCCCGAAATACAAAAGCGGAGGCTGATCCTCTACTACTTTCAAGGTCTGACCTATGAGCAGATCGCAGGAATAGAGGGATGCACCAAGCGGGCAGTAAAATTCAGCGTAGACATCGCCGTGGAAAAGCTCAAAAAGTTTTTCAAAAATTTTTGAGCTTGGACTACACAAATAGCCTTTAAGTGAGGAAACAGGTGGAGAGGTACGAAAACTCTCTGCCTGTTTTCCTTTTCGGCAGACAGGGATGATCTTTGACAACCGAATACCCATTCATCAAGCACATTCCTATTGCCATTGTGAAAGCATGAGCCACATTAGCGGCTGCGCCACGATCTGCATTGCAGGGAGCGATAAACAGTCGGCTATCACGGGCGGGTGGCTCCCGCCCCGGCGACGACCGGCAATAGGGCTAACGATACTCCCGTCCAGCCACAGTCCGAGCGTGATAAGCGGCATTTCGACCGTGAAGCCGTCGCAGGCAATGGGGGCGGTTGCGAGAGAACCTCGTGAGGGTGAAATCCCCGTGGAGCCGACAGCCATCGGCCGCTTGATGACTTCCCAATAGAAAATCGGGGTGTCGAGGACAAATAGATTTTCTTCAAAATACCACGGTCAAGCGACGGGACGGGTCAGATGAAACGGAGAGTGTTTAATCTCTCACCGACCTTAATTCTGTTTTGCCGCTTGACCTCTACATAGGCGGAAACGCCTAAATACACAAAGGAGGTCATCACAGAATGAACCACACATATTTGCGCGGCGATATGTATTACGCCGATCTGGGCCGTGGCATCGGCTCCGAGCAGGAGGGCTACCGTCCTGTCGTGATCATTCAGAACAATGTCGGGAACAAACACAGCCCCACGGTCATTATCGCTTCCATTACGAGCAAAACCGGCGTGAAAGCCAAACTTCCCACCCACTACTACATCGACGCCGAGGACGGCTTGGAACTGCCCTCCATCGTCCTGCTGGAACAGCTGCGCACCGTCGATAAGCGCCGCTTGGGCAACTTCATCGGGCATCTCTCCGAAAAGCACATTTGCGGCATCAACCATGCGCTGGCGGTCAGCATCGGTCTGATCGAAAGCGTCCCGAAAAAACTGATCCTCTGCCTTTGCAGCACCTGCGCCGATAATTTCTACGGCACGGGTGCTTATTATTTGCGCAGGATCGACCCGGTGCAGGTGGCGAAGGACACTTGTACCTACTGTAATCAGCGGAAAGGGTATGACTATGAGCTTGTGCCGAAGAAGCGGTAAGGAGGCGGCCTATGGAATCACAGACGGCCTACAAGCTGTTATTTACCGACTATCCCGATGTGGTCAATGTCCAGCAGATGTGTGAAATGCTCGGTGGCATCTGCGATAAAACTGCCTATAAACTCTTGCGCTCCGGTGAGATCAGGAGCTTTGTCATTGGCCGTCACTATTGTATTCCGAAGCTGAACATTCTGAAATACTTGGAGCTTGTAGATAAATCCAGTGCGTGAAACCTCGTTTGCACATTTGGCCTATGAAGTTCTTTCTGCTACAATATGAATGTCAATGGCAGATGGATCTACGCTGTACCATTCAAAGGAGGTTTTATTATGGTAGCAGGACATCTGCGAGAGAAAAACGGGTACTATCATATGGTACTGAACTATGTGGACGAATACGGCAAACGGCACACGCCGTCCAAGTCTACGGGTCTGACAGTAAAGGGAAACAAAAAGCGTGCCGAAAAGATGCTTTCCGAGGCTCGTGCCGCCAAGGAAGCAGAACTGGAAGCAAGAGCAATCGAACGCAGTACGGGCAAAGCCCCCGTTGGCACAATTCTTTTTACTGCGTTCCTGCTCGATTGGCTGGAAATGACGAAAAAGAATGTGGAGGAAACCACCTACGGGGCGTATGTAATGGGCATCAAAAATAAGATTATTCCTTATTTTGAGGAACATCACCCCGGACTGGCTCTGTGCGAGGTGACACCGAAGCACATACAAGATTACTACACCTATGAATTGACGGTACGAGGCGTTTCTGCAAACACGGTCATACACCGTCACGCCAATATTCGTAAAGCCTTGCAGCACGCTTTCAAACTCGGCCTGATTGACTCGAATCCGGCAGACCGGATTGAACGACCCAAGAAGGAAAAGTTCGTTGGCAGCTTCTATGAGGAGGATGAGCTGAACCATCTTTTTGAAGTTGTCCGTGGTGATCCCATTGAACTTGGCGTGATCCTCGGTGCATTTTACGGTTTGCGCCGAAGCGAGGCGGTAGGTCTGAAATGGGATGCCATCGACTTCAAGAAAAAAACGATTACGATTCGGCACACCGTTACGCAGGCGACCATAGACGGCAAGAGCAAGATCATTCAAAAGGACAGGACAAAGACAAAGGCCAGCTATCGCAGCCTGCCGCTTGTGCCGCCATTTGAGGAATTGCTGCATCGCCTGAAAGCAGAACAGGAGCTGAACCGAAAGCTGTGCGGAAAATCTTATTGCAGGAAGTTTGCTGATTATATCTATGTCAATGAAATCGGTGAGCTTGTGAAGCCCGGATATATCACACAGCATTTCCCACTGATCCTGCAAAAGAACGGTATGCGGAAGATCCGTTTCCATGATCTTCGTCATAGTTGTGCAAGTCTGTTGTATGCAAATGGTGTCAGCCTGAAAGAAATTCAGGAATGGTTGGGGCACAGTGATATTTCGACCACCTCAAACATTTACACGCACCTGAATTTCAACTCGAAGATTGCGTCTGCCAATGCGATTTTGGGCGTATATCCCTCCGCATGATACTTTATGTCCCTCCGATGTCCCTCCTAAAATCAGCCTGCAAACGGCAAATATGATGATGCGGGAGGGACAGTACATAAGCGCACAGAGCATAAAGAAAAGCCCGCAAACCCAGCCGTATCAAGGGTTTGCGAGCCTTCAAAGTGTGGTGCCGGTGGCGGGGGTCGAACCCGCACGGGTTATTAGCCCAACGGATTTTGAGTCCGCCTCGTCTGCCAATTCCAACACACCGGCATCTATTATTTTAAGTCATCTCCCGATGCCCCATCCGAGAAAACGGAGGGACATCATGGAGGGACATTAAAACCAAATTACATATTCAGTTTTCAAAAAACCTTGCAAAATCAAGGGTTTACACCAAGGTGGTATGAAACGGCGAAGTGGATTTTGAGTCCGCCTCGTCTGCCAATTCCAACACACCGGCATCTATTATTTTAAGTCGGCCCCAAATACCCCAGCCGGAAAACGGAGGGATATTTGGAGGGACATTAAAACCAAAGCACCTATTCGATTTGTAAAAAAGCCTTGAAAATCAAGGGTTTTCAGCCACAGCGGTATGCCTTGACGCACTGGATTTTGAGTCCGCCTCGTCTGCCAATTCCAACACACCGGCAAGAAGTTCTTATATTATATCCGGAAAGCAGAAAAAAAGCAAGCAGTTTTTCGCCCTTCTCCGGAAAACGAATGAAGAACTATAATAAGGCGGATAAAAAGGTATTCGGCGATATGCGGCGCCGGAATCCGACGCTTGGTATGATCGAGCTCTGGCACCGTCTGCGGCAGCGCGGCTATACCCGCTGTCCGGAGAGCCTGTTCCGCGTCATGCGCAAAATGGGGCTGTTTCCTGCCGAAAAGCCGAAAAAACGTACAAACCCAAGCCATACGAGCAAATGACCCATCCTGGGGAACGCGTTCAGGTGGACGTAAAGGTTGTGCCTCGTAAGTGTATTACAGGCCCGGAGCTCCGCCTGTTCCAGTACACCGCCATCGACGAGTTCACGCGTCTGCGGTTTCTCGCCGTCCATAATCGACGCTCCGGCAGCTTACCCACGAGGCCCCGCCGAGTTCGTTGCCCAATATGTTTGACAAGCCTACCATTTGGAGAATGCTCCCATAAAATCCTATGGAATTCAGAGCTGCGATTCGTTCAAGGTAAGGTTCATCAAATCGAAATCGACGTTTTTCCCGTTAATTTTGAAAAACGCTGGGAAGGTGCACAGCTTCCGGAAGCCGTATTTCTCATACAGCCGGATGGCGCGGATATTGTCGCTGCGTACCTCCAGATTCAGCTGTTCAAAGCCGTTGTCCCTTGCGAAAGCCAGGATCGCCTCCGCCAGCGCAGAGGCTGCGCCGCAGCCCCACCAGGCTTTTTTCAGGCTGATGCCGAATTCTCCGCGATGGTGCATCCGTTTGGGCTTGCGATTCAGGCTTGCCGTGCCGATGATCTCGCCATCCACCTTGGCGAGGTACTGCGCGTTGTCCGCCGACCCGGCCTGGCTGCGCAGATAGGCCTCCTCCGTCTCCACGCTGAGCGGCACGCCCTCCGGGCCGAAGCTGAGATTGTCTGTCTCGCCGCCGATGATCTTCAGATACTCCAGCAGTGCAGCGGCATCCTCCGCCTGTGCACGCACAATGTGAAACGGTCTGTTCTCTTGATTCATTTTCGCTCTTCCTTTCTCGATACCGCTTTCTTTTAGCAACCTATCGTTCGGTAGGTATATTGTAATGCAGGGGACAGTCTTTGTCAAGAGGGCAGCCTTGCATGCAGTGGGGGGGAAACCGCGGCGCCTCCCTATTGACAGCCTATCGTTCGGTAGGTATAATATGGTCGATGGGAAACCCGGCAGGAGGACAACAGAATGATGGAAAAAACCAGCACAAAGCAGGCAATTCTGGAAGCGGCGTTGGAGCTTTTCTCGGTTCAGGGCTACGAGGCCACCTCTATCTCGCAGATTGCGGACGCCGTCGGCATCCGCAAGGCGTCTATGTACAGCCATTTTGACAGCAAACAGGAAATTCTGGACGCATTGGTGCAGGAGGTTCTGGAGGAATACGACAAGCGCTCCATCTTCGCGTGCGCGGATTGGGACGATCCCGCCTTTACCGGGGACAAGCAGTCGCTGACGCCCGATGCGGCTCTGCAGCTGATCCTGCGTCAGGTTCGCTACATTCTGCACGATCCTCAGATCCGCAAATCCCGCAAGCTGCTGACCATTGAACAGTTCCAGAATCCAAAGCTGTGCGCGTTGCAGACCAAGCAGAATTATACGGACGTCATGCGGTTCTTTACGGGGCTGGTCCGATTCCTCATCCGCCGAGGCGAGCTGAAAACCGGCGATCCGGAGATCATGGCAGCGCAGCTCTGTCTCCCCGTCACCGTCTGGATCAATCTCTGCGACCGCGAGCCGGAGCGCGAGGAGGAAGTGACGGAGCTGATAGAGCGGCATGTCCGGCAGTTCTTCGAGATCTATGCCGCCGCATCGGAGGAGGCGTAAAGCATTTATGGAAATCAGGCCATTAGAAAAAGAAATCTATGCGGGCAGAAAATTTACCGCCCGATATCGAACCGGGGGATATTATGATATCTGCGCATCGGAAAGCGGCTTTTTGATGCATTACGTTTCCCTGGGAGCACCGGTCGAAAAATTCTTTGACGATGTGTTCTTCGGCGAATGGCTGGAAGCGCCCATCGCCTTCGGCGCGTTCGAGGGCGGGCGGCTGATCGGATATGTCGAAGGTTCGCCGGAGAGCTGGAACAACCGCTTCCGCATCAGCAACATCTGCATATTTGACGATTCTGCGCGCCGCAGCGGCGTCGGCACAAGGCTGATGGAGGCCGTAACCAAAGCGGCCGAGGCCTCCGGCGCACGGATGATCCTTCTGGAAACACAGACCTGCAACGAAAACGCCATCGCGTTTTACAAAAAGAACGGCTTTTCCATGATAGGCTTTGACCTGTATGCCTACTCCAACACCGACCCGGAGCAGCATGAGATCAGAATCGAAATGGGAAAGAAACTGGAGCGCTGAGGATGGAAGAACGAGTCATAGATCATGAAATCCGGCTGATTCCCTACTATCGCAACGACGCCGTGTCGCTTCCGTGGTATCAGGATCCGGAGGTCTGCAAGCAGGTCGATAACCGGGACAGCCCCTGCGACCTTGCGCTTCTGCACAGCATGTACGACTACCTGTGCGCCAACGGCGCGTGCTACTATATCGAATATCGGGGCGAGCTGGTCGGAGACGTCTCCCTGCGGAACGACGGCGAAATCGCAATCGTCGTCTGCAAGGAATTCCAGAATCGTCACATCGGGCGGCGCTGCGCTCTGGAAATGCTCAGGCTGGCAAGGGAGCGCGGGATGGAATGCGTCAAAGCCAACATCTATTCCTTCAACGCGCAGAGCCGGCGCATGTTTCTGTCCGTCGGCTTTCGGCAAACGGACGAGGAATGGTACGAATACACACTATAAAGCATTGCGGCTTGCGCCATCCTTACGTACTTTCATCCGTTTTCCGGGAGCCAAATGTCTCCCCCGTAGGATATCAGAATTTCCCGTAAGGCGCGGTTGTTTTCCGCCGAGAGCTTCAAGTATTTCCCTTTTTCCGGAGAAAAGAGGAAGGGGCAGGCATCCCGCGCAAGATACAACGTAAGATGCTCGTTTTCCCCCGTAAAGGTAATGGAAGCGTCTTCGGAAAAGCCGCAGGATAAATTGTCCCTGAAGTATGTCTGCTGATCGAGCATGTCGGTCACTTCGGCGGCATCAGAATCAGACAAGACGAATTCACCCGGCAGTCCGGGGCAGGACACCGTTACAGAGCATCCAGATAATTCCGAAGTGTGAAAGGTTCCACAGGAGAACAGCAGCAGGGCGCAGCTCGTGACAGCAAGGATCTTTCCCAATGCAATGTGTATTTTTCTCATGAAATCGACTCCTTTCTTCGTAGCCGGAGGCGGCAAATGCGCCAGCAATGCCCCGCCGGCTTTGTCTGTCTCGTGCGCAGCATCGGCATGGCTTTTTTATCATAAGAATACATTATTTTGACGTAATTTTCAATAATTTCCGAAGTAATTTCTCAGATTATTACAGTATGACAATTTTTTCATAAAAGCGGCTTGCGCTTCTGCCGAAATCCGATGTATAATGATCCTAGATAGAGGTAAATATTGCCAGGGTGGTAAAATGAAGACTGCAAAATCGTCATATTTCGGATTCGGGCTGTTCTGCCTTGCCCTTGCAGCACTCGCGGCGCTTCAGCCGCACCTTCCTCTGTGGAAAAATGCAGCGGCTGAAATGCCGACGGAATCTGACATCTTGGTCCTTCATTTGTTCTTTTATTTCATCGCAGCTGTCCTGCTCGTCATCGCCTGTTCCTATTTGAGAACCTATGTCCTGACCGAGGAGGGAATTGTACACTACTTTTTCGGGATTCGCTGCCGTGTGACGCCGTGGTCCGAGATACAGGACATCTCCCGCGTGTGCCTGAACCCCAAGCGAGGCGTGGAGCTGCTGGTCTGTCAAAAGGGGACTGAGGTCCTTCGTCCTCGGAAGAAGGGCTTTCATGCCGGGTTGGTTGTCGGAAATCTGCACAACCAGCTTCTTCCCATGATGACCGGAAAGCTGCTTGCTCTCAAAAATCAGAAGGATATTCTGGAATGTATCAGGCTGTATTACGGCGAGCTGGACTACGACGGCAATAATAAGTCATAGGAGGTTGCCGCATTGACTCCGAAAACAATTCAACCTTATTTTGAGATCTCGCAGCAGGCCAAGGATGGCGGCAATCACATCATCGAAGGAATGCTAACCTGCTGCAACGCGCATGCGTTTGAAGTATTTGCGGCCTCATTGTACTTTGTTTTCAAAACTCCCAAACGAGAGGAAGGAGCTCAAAATGAAAAAAATCATGAAGCCAATGCTTCTCGTAGTGGAAATCATTTCATTCCTTCTTTGTGGAGTCTGCGGGTTGCTTGGTGTCATTTATGAAATTGCCGGCTTTCATGCACTTGAGAAAATCTTGCAGCCCATTGGAATCTCTCATTGCGTTCGTTTTGTCTGGTACGTCACTCTGATTTCTGTGCCTGTTCTTTTGATTTCATCACACGTCAGAAAACGCATGGAAGGGCGATAAAAGCTTTAAGCGCAGGAGATATCTCATTGCCATGATTGACAACAAGAAACTATTCCGCCCCTGCATTCACGCAGCCGTGCGGCGGATCGAGTCCTGGCTTGTCCAACAGGCCGCGAGCGGTTGGAAGCTCATCAACTACAGAAACGGGATATTCACATTTGTTAAAATAACGTCCTTTGATGCAGCCTACTTTATGTACTCCGGTTTTAATGGCTCGCGTGGCTTTCGCTACGATTTCTATAGTGCAAGAAAAAAGTACGGAAAAAGCAAAAATAAATCACAGTTGAACAAGAATGATGATTCTTATGGGTTTAAATCAACTCTAGCTTGTCAATTCTAATTACCGCCAGCAAATCTCTTGCAAACGGAGGCATATGATCACTATGAAAAAATGGATTGCACTTTTTCTCACGCTCCTATGCTCGTTGGTCTGCGCATGCACGACCTGCAAAACCACCGACGCTGTCGTGCAGACATTTCAGGAGCACAGGGAGGCATTTATCTCTGCTGCCAATACTTTTCAGGCGCTTGGAATCGGTGGAAGCGTTGGCTTTGTCCATACCCCCAGCGGTGACCGCCCGCCCTCCTTTTGTGAAGATTCGGACACTGTTTGGGTCGAATTGGGAGGCTTGCACGTTCATTCTGAAGAGAAGCTGTCTGACAAACAGGTGATCACCGCAGCAGCTGCTGCTCAAAAGCTCATGCAGGAAATTGGAATCGATTCTATTTCCTTTTGCAAAGACTCTGTTGTTTTTGTTCTCCATGACAAGAATCGCTATTCCTGGCTGCCCGTCCTTAAGTGCTATCTGAAAGACCCTCTATACAATCTTACGGAAGGCGATCGAATTGGCCCTGTGCGTGTGGAAGAAAACTGGTATGCCTATATACAGGATTATTGATCTGTTACAATTTTCACCAAATTTATTTAATAATATAAAATTCATTATTCTTGTTTGTTATTTGCAGCGATGCAGCGCTTGTCGAGGCTCTTCCCGCCGCAAGCATTTCACATAGGCAGGGCACATAGGCCCTGCCCTACGGGTGCGGTTATCGATAGATTTCGGGACGGGAAACCCGTCCCCTGCGTTATAAATGGACGCCCTGTTCCGGTATTCGGAACAGGGCGTCCATGCTTATTACTCTGCAATGCTGAGCCAGTATTCCAGCTGATCGGTGTCGATCTGCGTGTGGCCGATGTTGGTGAGCTCCACGGTGTAGGTATAGGTGTGATATCCCTCGGTCGTATAAGAGAAGCCGGTGAGATACTTTCCCTCGACGGTATAGGAGAACTTCAAGCTTTCGTCAAAGTCCAAAAGCTCATCCATGGCTTGGAGATAATCCTCGGAGGAGTGGAAGGCGGGCTTGAAAATTTCCGCCACGGCGCGCAGGAAGCGTGCGCCGATCTTGAAGCTATAGGTCGTCTGTCTGCCGCTCTTCGTCTTGGAGAAGCCTGCATTTTCCTTCAGCCAGCTTTCGTCGTTCAGGCGCTTGACGAGTGTCTTGAAGCAGGACTCCAGCTTATCCAGATCCATAACCTCGGAAACGATATCATAAAGCTCGCCAGAGGGATCGGCGTCCTGCAGCATTTTTCTCACATCTGTGTCGCCGAGGCTGCTGCCTGCGGAATTGTAGGCCTCGAAGATCTGATCCAGAATCGAGCTGATGTCCTCTTTATAGACGCCATAGCGGCCCTTTTCCAGAACATAGCCGTCATAGATCGCGATTGTTTCGCCCTCCGCGCTAATGGTTGCCGTCAGTTCTTCCGTTTTCAGCGACAGAACGGCCTCAATATTGATGCGGCCCTCGCGGCTGCCGTCACGGTAATAGGTCAGCTCACCGGTGAGAGAGGACGCATTCAGCGTGTTTTTAACGGAGGTATAGAGCTTTGCCGCCGGGCCGTTCGCCACGGAATGGACAAGGATGCCCAGAACGATACCGACGACCAGCAGAACGCTCAGTGCCGCCGCGCCGATGATAAGCGGCAGCTTCTTTTTCGATTTTTTCGTCTTTGGGGCCGGGGCAGGCACATAGTCGCCGCCAGGCGCGGGAGCGCCTCCCGCCGCAGGAGCGCCGCAGACGCCGCAGAATCTGCTGCCCGGCGCCATGGGTGCACCGCAATTGCCGCAGAACGCTGCCGGCTGCACCGGCGGTTGAACCTGCTGTACCGGGAGCTGCTGCTGCGCATTCTGCCCTCCTCGTACAAGCGAGCCGGAAAGGCCGGAGGCCCCCTGCGGTCTTCCCTGCGGCGCGGTCGGCCTGGGCTGAGAAACAGGCTGGCCAGCGCCGCCGTCAAAGCCGCCTGCCGTGGAGAAGAAGCCGCCGGACGGAGCCGCAGGCTCGGCCGTCACCCTTTCTCCGCAGACGCCGCAGAACAGGCCGCCCTCCGGCAGCGGACTTCCGCATTTTTTACAATTCATTTTCATCTCTCCTTTTCATTTTCTTCGCTTAAATCATTTCATTCTCTGGCGCGGTAACGGTACTGTGTCTTTTCCTCGACCTGCGTCGTCTCGCTGCCGTCCGCTTTCTGCGCGGTCCAGTCGCTCCAATCCGTCCAGCGCTCGAAGCTGTAAACGGGCGTGCTCACCTTTTCGCGGTAACGGTAGAAGAGTGCGGTTTCCACCTCGACATCCGCGCCGGGAGTCGGCTCCGTCTCCGACCAGTCGCCCCAATCCGTCCAGCGGGAATACTGATAGGCCGCGTTTTCCGCGCGGTCGCAGTAGCGGTAGAGCGTTCTCGTGCGCACCTCGCGGTCGGAATTGGAGGAAATATAGCTGTCGCCATAACTGCTCCAGTTGCCCCAATGGTAGTAATAATAGACCGTTGTAACCGAACGCCAGCGATACTGGGTTTTATAGACCTCCTCGGTGTCCATGATGTACCAGCGGTAACAGGTATTCGAGCAGCGGTAGCAATTCGACGGCGAGGAGCCGTTATACAGGTAATCTCCCTCATAGGAAGCGAATTTATCCAGATTGTCGAACCAGCCGAGCGCGTGATAGGAGCACTGACTGTTAAACTTCCAGTTGCTGGTTCTGTAGCCCGTGCTGTTGTCGCCCGTGTAACCGGTGCAGTAATGCGCCATGTAATAGCGGGTTCCGGTTGAAACCTGCCGCGTATCCCACTCTGCGCCGACAGGCGTAATCGCATCCTTCGTATCGGACCAATCGCTCCAGGAGCCATAGACCGTGCGGGTATCGTAATGCGTCCAGTATCTGCCCACAATCGGAACCGTACTCGAATTCGTTTCCTTATCACGGAAGCTGTACTGCGTTTTCGTCTCCACCTTGCGGCTGTCGCTCGCGGCGGCATAATCCGTTGACCAGTCCGACCACGCGCCGTAATCGCCCCAGCTGCTGGAAACGTTATCCAGCGTCCAGCCGTCCAGGCTGGGGTTGGAGGAGGTGGTCGTCTCCTTTTCGCGGCTGCGGTAGCGCGTCTGCGTCTCGACCTCGCGGTTTGCCGCCGCATCGACAGCGGTCTGACTCCAATCGCTCCACGCGCCGTAGCCGCCGTCCTCCTCTGATGAGCCGGCCGGCTTCCAACCGTCGAGCGTAGGCTGCGGCGAGGTCGTCGTCTCCTTCGTGCGGGTGCGATAAAGCGTCTGCGTCTCCAGCTGATAGTCCTCGCCCGCGACGCCCTCTGGCAGTACGTCGAGCCATTCGGACCACGCGCCGCTTTCGCTCGTGCCGGACGTCCCCGGCGTCTGCGCAATCTGCCTGCCCCAGCGGTTCCAGAGAAAGATTCCCAGCAAAACAAACACGACGGCCCATGCGCCCACCACCGGGACGGCGAACCTTGCCCGGCTCTTTTTCTGCTTTGGGGGCGGAACGACCGGCGCAGCCTGCTGCGAGGCGGGGATTTTCTGCGCCGCATGCCCGCATCGGATACAGAATTTGGCCTCCTGCGGCATTTCCTCACCGCACCATGGACACTTCATTGTTTCATCTCCCTTACAGGTCGCCCGGTGTGTAAAACGGCGAGTCCGTTTTCCCTGCGGGCACCTCCTCCGGCGCGGAGGCACGCATGATCTCCTCGGCGCAGGCCGCACAAACCGAGCCGCTCCCGGAAATGGGACGGCCGCAGCGCGTGCAGTATTTCACTTTCGCACGCTTGGGGCGCAATGCAAGGAAAACCTCCTGCGCCGCCGGGCGCTCGTCCGGATTCTCGGCAAGCATCCTGCGCAGGAGCGCCGCGACGTCCTCCGGGACGTTCGGGCTGATTTCAAGCGCGTTTCCCTGCAAAACGGCCTCGCCGGGGCAGGAAGCCGCCTCGTGGTCGTAGCCCGGCATTTCCCCGGAGAAATACTGATGGAACAGAATGCCCAATGCAAACACGTCAAGTTTGCAGGTCAGCGGACGATCTTCGTCATATGAGCGCGCACAGGCCTCCGGCGAGAAATAGTTCTCGTCGCCTGTGATGTCCTCCTCCGGCGCAGGCGGATTGTCCTCGAAAAATCCGCCGTCAAAGTCAATGATCTTGGCCGTGACCTTGCCCGACTCCGTGTAGGTATAGAGAATATTATCATGTTTAATGTCAGAATGCACCATGCCGCCGCTGTGCAGCGCGGCGATGGCGTGCGCGATGATCGCGCAGAGGCGGCGCTTTTCCGCCTCGTCCAATGCGGCGACGTCCTCCACCGCCCAGGGCAGCGCCTCGACCTTTTCCGTGACGATGTAATAGCGCGAGGCGACGCGGAAGAATTCCAGAATGCGCACGTCGTTTCCGTCGGACAGCTCGGCCAGCGCGGCATAGAGCTTTCTGCGCCTTGCCTCAAAGGTCTGGCACTCTGCGATTTTCTTTGCGATTTTGGCTTGAGAGGATTCTGTGTCGTTTGCCGGGAACTTCGGGGAGAGGAACTGCTTGATGAAGTATTCCCTGCCCTGATAGGTTCCGAAGCACCACATGGAAAACCCGGCGTTTTTATTCGTAAAGCCGCCCTGCGGCTCGTATCTCCAAAGCTTTTCCATGACCGTCACCCCTCTAAATATTTCACATATTCCGGCCGGTAGCGTTCCCAGAGCGCCCGGCGCGACGCCGCATCCTCCGGCGAAAGCTGGACAATTCTGTTGAGATACTCGTCGCAGAGCTGCCGGTAGCGCGGAAGAAAGGCCTTTTGGAGCCGGGCGAAGCTGCCGAAGCCGAAGGACGCCAATGCCAGTGTGTAGTCGTCGCCGGCCACCTTGCCGATCTGTTCGGCAAGCGCCTGCTCCCACTGCGCCGGATTGTCTGCGGACAGCAGCGTGGAAAGCAGCACGCCCTCAAACTCCATCGGCGTCGTGTAATAGGCAAAGCAGCCGTCCGTGGCAGCCAGCACAAGCGCCGGGAGGGCGAGCGTGCAGTCTCTGCGGCGGATACGCGGCGCACGGTCGGCGTTGAGCGTGTTGGTCATCATGCCGTCCGTGTCAAAGGGGTCGTCGTCCTCGGAATCGTCCGTGGAAAGCTGGGAAAGCCCGGCAGGCGCCAGCACATAGACTCTCGAATCTCCGGCCCAGGCCGCGGTCGCGCACAGGTTTTCGCCGGAGGCATGGACAAAGGCCGCCGCCATGGTCGTGGGGAGGGTCGTGATCATCGAGCTGCGGATGCGCGAGCTCTGCCCGCCCTCCGGGCGGTAGGCCGCAAAGGAGGCCTGGCAGTACTGCGCAAAGCGCTCGAGCGCCGCCTCCCCCGGCACGTCGCGAAAGGCGTCGTATAACGCGCCCGCGCACAGCCGCGAGGCCATATATGCCTCGGAGTGCCCGCTGTAGCAGGCATGCTGACGCGCGCCGGAGCCGCCGCAGCCGTCAAAGACCGCGAGCAGCCCGGCGTCCTGCGCGAAGGCATGGCACCAGCTGTCCTCTCCGAGCTTCTCACGTGCGTCCACGTTCACCCGGACCAGAAAATCAAGCAGCTCCAGCATGCCTTATTTTGTGATAGAATTTGCCAGAACGTCCAGAATGCTGGAATAATCGTACTCCGCGAGGCCGTTGCCTGCGACGGAGGGATAGTGCACGACGTTGTCCCAGTTGGCGGAAATGTGGCTCCAGCCCGGCTCGTCCGGTGCATAGAGCACAAGGCGCTTCGACTTCAGGGGGATATCGTCCCACCAGTCGCCCAGCTCAGAGAGGTTGGCGGGCATGCCCTTGGGATAGTTGTCGGCCGCAGCGCCGTAGCCCAACGGATGCGTGCCCGCGTCGGTCCAGACGACGATGACGCGGCGCTGGTCGGTCCCCTCAGGCGTCCACTTGGACTTCATGGCATAGGCGAGCGCCTCCAAGCCGTCCTCGGGGATGTCGCCGCCGCCCATGGCGCTGATGCTGTTGATGCAGCTTTCAAAGGCGGCAGCCTGCTCGGGCAGACGGAAGAAATCCGTCACCAGCATGGCGTTTTCGCCGTCGGCCAGATAGTCGCGGAAGGCGACCACGCGAACGCGGAGCTGGGCGATGTGCTTGTGCTTCGCTTCCATTTTACGCATGAGATCGGTATAGAAATTCAGCGCATTTTCCTTGACCATGTTGATGATCCTGCGCTGGTTTCCGGCGGTATCCTCCATGCTGCCGGTCGCGTCAATGCAGAACACCATGTCAACCGTGTAGGTCTTGCCGCCCTGGTACTTCGGCGAGGTCGGCGTCTGATTGGCGGGGTACTGCCCCTGCGCGTAGTTCTGATTGTTTTCTCCCATTGATTTGCCCTCCACTGTTATTTTTATTGATGTACCTTGCCGGATTCCGCGGCAGGTACGAAAATTTCGAATTCTATCGTGAGCGAGCCGCCGCTCCTGCTGCTGCGCGTCACCGTGCAGCGGAGCTCATAGTCGCCGCTGCGCTGCGCAAGCCAGTCCGCCGAGACGGTCAGGGTGCTTTTTGCCTCCCCGTTCTGGTGCGTGATCTGCACGCCGTCGTCTTCCTCCGGCGCCTGCCAGTCCTCCGCGCCCGCCAGGCGGTACTCCCAGGCGAACGATGCGTCGCGGTACGCGCCGAACTGCTCCTGTTCGGCCTGATATTGGAAAAGGAAGGTTTTGCCCTCCTCCGTTTCGCCGGACGTCTCGGTCAGCGACGCCTCCCAAAGGTACTCGCCGTCAAGATTACAGACAACCCAGTCCCCTCGCGAGAGATATTCCAGCTCGCCAAGGCCCTGCACCTCCCCGGCCGGCTCGATGGGCTTACCGCCGCGAAGCGCAACGGCAAACCGCGTCGTCAGCCCGGCCAGCGGCGGCTCGGCCTCCGGCGGCTCGGTTGCCGGAGGGCTTTCCAGCGCCGTGAGACGCGAACCCGCGGTTGCCTGCGCCGTTTGCAGCTGCGCAACCGCCTGCTGAAGATTCTCGTTCTGCGCTTGCAGCTCATCGACCCGTTTGCTCAAAGCCGCCGTCCGCACGACGGAAAAGGCTCCCACTGCGACGGTCAGCGCCAGGCACACGAGCACCGGCAGCCCAGCCGCTGCTCCCCGGCGTTTTTTTCCCTGCGGAGGAGGCGGAGCCACAGGCTGCGGCGTCGCATATTTTGGCTGCGGCACCTGCACCGGCACGGGTGGTTTTTCCTCCGGCTGCGGCGCCGGCATTGGGCGCGCCGCCTTGGGCACGACGTCATAGAAGCCGCCGCAGTCCGACAGCGGCGGGATCTCCCTGCCGCAGGCGGGGCATTTGCCCTGCTTCACATCCACCGGCGCACCGCACCATTTACAAATCATCAGCCATCCATCCTTTCTCCGCAGACCTCGCACACCGCCGCGCCTTCCTTCCGCTCGCAGCCGCAGCCGCGGCAATGCGGCCGCACCCCGGCGGAAAAGCTCTCATACAGCACGGCGACATCCATGGCAGGCTCTTCTTTTCGGCTCACACGCGGTTTCGGCGGTTCCTCCGAGGGCGCACTCTCTTCCGCACCCCAGGACACTTCCTCCTCGGCGGATTCCTCCTCCGCCTCGGCCCTTCTCCGGCGGACTGCCTGAACGATGGTCGCTACCACCGCCGCAAGCACGGCAACCGCCAAAAGAACCGATAAATAGTCCATGAATCTCTCTCCCCTCGGTTATTGCAGATCGCCCGCCGGGCGAATATAGGCATTTTTCCGGGCAGTCTGCGCCGCCTTCCGGATGCGTTTACGCTCCCGGATCACGATGCACAGGCACAGAATCGTCGCCACCGGCGTGACGATCGGGTAAAAGCCGGGCGTGATTTTCCCCGGGAAGTTGGACGCGGAGGCCAGCACCGCGCACAAAACAGCCAGCGCCGGAATGGCCGTGCCCACCACGCCGATGACCGTCATCACAAAGGGCCAGCGCACGAGCCGCTGCCGGGACATAATCAGAATGCCGGTCAGCGCGGCCAGAATGGCGCAGGCCGCCAGCACGCACAGCAGCGTCAGCGCCCAGGTGCCGATCTCCACCCGGAAGCTGCCGGTGTAGCGGTAGAGCACATTCCGCGAAAATTCCTCGCCGTCGATCAGATCCTAAACGGCATAGGTCGTTTTGACGCCATTCGGCTCCGTATAGCTGATCACACTGATGCACAGGGAAAGCACACTGATGCCGATCCACAGCATTGCGACCCAAAACCACGTTTTGTCTCTCCGCTTCATAGCTTCCGCACGCACCTTTCGTTGTTTCAAATTTTGGTATCTTTGTACAGAAAGAAAAATTTAACATCCACTATTTTTAATAAGTATACCGTATCATGGCCGGATTTGCAAGCGCTTTACGCAGAAATCCCGCGAAAAATGCCGCCACAGATGCGCAGATACCGCGCCCGGTGCAGGCATTCACTGATTTGCAGATTCCTGCACGCTGTACGAGAACCCGTCCCCCATTGATTTTGCGCGGCGGCACACGCGGGCGCTGCCCTACAGAATCAGGAGGCCCCGGCTTCCATGGGAAACCGGGGTCTCTCCTCTTTTCGTTATTTTTCCTGCTTTGCTTTCAGCCGCTCCGGCAGGGAGGGCTCCGGCGTGACGATGACGGTGCGGTACTGCTCATAGACCACCATGCCGGGCTTTGCGCCGTTGGGCTTGCGCAGATTGCGCACCTGCGTGACATCCACGGGGACGTTCTGTCCGTTCTTTGCCTGAGAATAGAAAGCGGCAAGCATCGCCGCCTCCGTGACGGTGCGGTCGGGCGGCTGCACGCCCGCGCAGGCGAGAATGACGTGCGTGCCGTGGAATTTCTGAATGTGCAGCCAGAGATCGTCCTTTCGGGCGGTTTTCAGACTGAGTTGGTCATTCTGGCGGTTGTTGCGGCCGACAAGGATGCGGAAGCCGTCGGAGGAGGTGAATTCCAGCGGCTTGGATGCGGGGAGGCGGGAGCGCTTTTTACGGTCCGTGGGACGGACATAGCCGCCGGACTCCAGCTCCTGCCGGATCTCGGCCAGATCGGCCTCGCACTCCACGCGCGACAGCTCGTCGAGCACGGTCGCCAGATACTCCGCCTCCTGCTCGCCCTGCGCCAGCTGCTGGGTGAGGATTTTTTCGGCGGTTTTGGCCTTGGCGTATTCCTTATAATACCGGGCGGCGTTCTGCTGGGGCGAAAGCTCCGGCTTGAGGGCAATTTCGATCTCCGGCGCGTCGGCCTCGTAGAAATTCTCCGCGCGCAGGCAGGTCTGCCCGCGCGTGATGGCGTGCAGATTCGCCGTGACGATATCGCCCTTGCGGCGCAGCTGCTCGCGGTCGAGCGTGGCCTCGCGCTCAATGCGCTGGTGCTCCAGCTTGCGCAGCGTGCGCTCACGCAGGGTTGTGACGGTTTTACGCAGCGTCTGGGACTTCTGGCGCATCCGCTCCGCATGGTCGGTCTGCGTGTAGAAGCGGTCGAGCAGCCGGGAAAAGGAGATGTAGACCTCCTGGTCGTAGTAGCAGCCGTATTGGAAGATTTTGCGGTAGGTGAAATCGACCGGCACGCCGTCCCTTTCCAGCAGGATGGGCGCGACGCGGTGCAGCGCAGAAAAGCGCTCATAGAGAAAATTCGCCAGATCGCCGAGGTCAAGGCCGTCCAGCACCCGGTCCGTCAGGCCGGTGAAGCCGAAGCACAGCTCCCGCGAGATCAGGGGCGAGAAGCCCGCGAAGGTATCGAGTAGCCACTTGTCCAGCCTGCGGCCGGGGTCGGCGGCGCGCAGCAGGGCGAGAATCTGCGCCTCGTCCGTCTCGGTTGGAACCAGCTTGTTCTGGCGCGGCGGGTCGCGGTAAAACAGCCCCGGCAGCACCTGCCGCTGCTCGGACATTTCAAAGTCCACGCGGCGCAGGCAGTCGAGAATACGTCCGTCCGGGCCGGTGAGAATCAGGTTGGAATTCCGGCCCATTAATTCCAGAATCAGCGCCTTGCGGCAGGGGTCGCCAAGCTCGTCCGTGCAGTCGAAATCCAGGCGGACGCTGCGCTCGGCAGGTGGCTGGGTGATCTGCACCAGGCGGCCGCCGGTCAGGTGCTTGCGCAGAAGCATGCAGAACATGGGCGGCTGGGCGGGATTTTCAAAATTCGCCTGCGTCAGGTGAATGCGCGGACGGTTGACGTTGGCGGAGAGCAGGAGCTTTCCGTAGCCGCGCAGGTGCAGCAGCACGGTATCGCGGGCAGGCTGCTGGATTTTATCGACCCGGGCGCCGAGCAGCGGCTGAAGCTCGCGGATGACAGCGGTCAGAAAGAAGGCATCAAAGGGCATGGGGATTTTCCTCCTGCGAAAAAACTTGGAACAGCTCGTTTGCGCGCTCCATCCGGCCCAGCAGGAACAGCGCGCCGAAGAGCGCCTCCACGCCGGTCGCGCGGGCATATTGCGCGGGCGTGGCGTTTTTAGGAACGCCGTGCGGATGGGCATTTCTGCCGCGGCGGTAATAGGCGGCCTCCTCCTCGGTCAGCAGGGGGACAAGCTGCCTGGCAAACTCCGCCTGCGCCGGAGCGCAGACCTGCGCGACAGTGTCGCGGTGCAGTCTGCCGTTGGTGCTGCCGCCGAGCATGCACAGGCGGCTGCGCACGAGCAGCTCAAAGACGGCGTCGCCGATGTGCGCCAGGGCCAGGGCGGACATGGCGTTGACCTGTTTGGGCGTCATCTGCGGCTGAAAATAGTTCTGCAATTGCATCATTCCTCGTTGATTATTGCTGTTATCATACAACGCATTGTGCAAAAAAGCAAGTCTGCACGGAAAGAAGAAGGAAATCCGCGTGAAAAGGACGAATGTTTTTGATATGGCGACGTTTCGGTTGACTTTTTTGCCGCTGGGGAGTAAGATGTAGGGAAAGAAAAGGAGCGATGGATATGAAACCCTATGCCGAGTATACGAAAACCGAACGCGCGGCGGAGCTGGCGCTCCTGCGCGAAAAGCTGCTGGAGATGCAGCAGCTGCACCTGAGCCTGAACATGGCCCGCGGCAAACCCTCGAAGATGCAGCTGGACATGGTCAGTGACCTGCTGACGGTTCTGACCGACCCGGCCGGCTGCGTGGACGGCGGCGTGGATGCGCGGAACTACGGCGAGCTGACCGGTCTGCCCTCCGCCAAAAAGCTCTTTGCGGAAATTCTCCACACAAAGCCGGAGGAGATTTTCGTCGGCGGCAACGCCAGCCTGAACCTGATGTACGACCTCATTGCCAAGGCCTACACCCACGGTCTGCGGCATTCGCCGCGTCCCTGGGCAAAGGAGCCGGTCGTGCGTTTCCTGTGCCCCGCGCCGGGCTATGACCGCCACTTTAAAATTTCCGAGTCCTTCGGCATGGAGCTGATTTATATCCCCATGACCCCGACCGGCCCCGATATGGACGCCGTGGAGCAGGCCGTACAGGACCCGGCGGTCAAGGGCATGTGGTGCGTACCGAAGTACTCCAACCCCGACGGCATCGTCTATTCCGACGAGACAATCGACCGCATCGCCGCGCTGAAGCCCGCCGCACCGGATTTTGCCCTGATGTGGGATAACGCCTACTGCATCCATGAAATTTACGGGGACTTTGTGCCCTTCCGGGATATGCTCTCCCTCTGCCGCGCACAGGGCAATGCGGACATGGTCTACGAATTCGCCTCCACGTCCAAAATCACCTTCCCCGGCGCAGGCGTGGCGGTGATGGCAGCCTCGGAGGAAAACCTGAAGCATCTGGTGTCGCTGATCACCTTCCAGACCATCAGCTACGACAAGGTCAACCAGCTGCGCCATGTGCGCTATCTCAAGGACAAGGCGCATACGCTGGAGCTGATGAAAAAGCACGCGGGGGTGCTCGCCCCGAAATTTACGGCAGTGCTCGACGCGCTGGAGCGGGAGATTGCGCCCCTCGGCATCGCCGCGTGGACGCGGCCGCGCGGCGGCTATTTCATCTCCTTCAACGCGCTGCCAGGCACGGCAAAGCGCGTGCTGGAGCTGTGCGCGCAGACCGGCGTGACCCTGACGCCTGCCGGAGCAACCTTCCCCTATGGCATCGATCCGCAGGACAGCAACATCCGCATTGCGCCGTCTCTGCCACCGGTGGAGGAGCTGAAGCAGGCGATGGAGGTCTTCTGCGTGTGCGTAAAAATCGCCGCGCTGGAAAAAATGGACTGAAAGCAGAATAATACCGGAACGCCGCAGGAACTCCTGCGGCGTTTTTCGCAAAATCTGCACAGTATTTGTTTGTGCAGATAAAATCTGCACCGGGCGCGGCAGAGCCACGCCCCTACGGCCAATTCCTATTCTCGGTGCATCCGTAGGGCCACGGCGCGCCGTGGCCGCAGGAAGGCACCTGTAAATTGGTGGTGCACCACCAAATTTATCCGTAGGGGACGGTTTTCCCGTCCCGCGTGCAGGAATTCACAAATCTGTGATTACCTACACCGGGCGCGGCAGAGCCACGCCCCTACGGAACAGTTCTGATTTATACTGCTCCCGTAGGGCGGCACCCGTGTGTGCCGCCTGAATCATATCTTACACGAAAGGCAGGACACATGGGTCCTGCCCTACAGAGTCTTCCGATTTTCGATTTGTCCACAAGGAAAAACACGCCCGGTTTCCTGCTGGAAACCGGGCGTGTTTTAATCATACAGCTTGCCCTTCGGCTCGTAGCCCTGCGGCAGATAGCGGATGGAAGAAATCCGCGGGCCGGAGACGCCATACTTTGCGGAATAGCCGAAAAGGTCTATGTACTTGTCCAGATCGGGCAGCTCATCCTCCATCGCCCGCATGACCTCGACCGTCGCGCGGACGTCGTCAATGGCACGGTGGGAGTTGTGCACCTTGTCCTGAAGATGGTAGTTCTCAATTGCATTGCAGAGCTTGTGCGGGAAGGGACGGCGGTCGCGGTAGACCGTCAGCAGATCGAGCTTCGGCTTGTCCTTCAGCAGCCGCGCATCGCCGTAATTTGAGAGGAAGTAGTACAGAAACAGTAGGTCAAACTGCGCATTATATGCCACGATCATCGTCTCGCCGTCCAAAAGCTCCGCCAGCAGCGCGGCAAAGGCCTGCTTGGAGATGCCGTCCTCCAGAAGCATTTCATCGGTAATGCCGGTCAGCTCCGTGATGCGCGGCGAAAGGCGGCGGTCGTCCCTGCGGCGGATAAACTCGTCGGCCTCCTGCGTGACGACGGCCCTGCCGTCGCGCAGCTCCAGCTTTGCGGCGGCAAATTCGATGATCTCCTCTCCGGAGAAGCTCAGACCGCTCGTCTCGGTGTCCAGCACGAGGATGGACCGGCAGCGGGAAAACAGAGAATTCAGCTCAGCCATGCGGCTCCTTTCCGCTCATTCGTACAGGGGATACTTCCGCGTCAGCTCCGCCACGGCGGCGCGAACCTTTTCCTGCGTGCCTTCAAAGTCCGCCGCGGTGTCATAGATGCACTGCGCAATCACCTGCATATCCTCCGGCCGGAAGCCGCGCGTCGTGACCGCGGGCGTGCCGATGCGCACGCCGCTGGTGACAAAGGGCTTTTCCGGATCGTTAGGAATGGCATTTTTATTTACGGTAATATAATTTTCGTCCAGGCGGCGCTGAAGCTCCGCGCCGGTGATGTGCAGCGGACGCAGATCCGCCAGCATGAGATGGTTGTCCGTGCCGCCGGAGACGAGATCAAACCCCTTTTCCAGAAGCGCGTCCGCCAGCGCCTTCGCATTGGCGACGACATTCTGCGCATACTGCCGGAACTCCGGCTGGAGCGCCTCGCGGAAGCAGACGGCCTTTGCCGCAATCACATGCATCAAAGGGCCGCCCTGTGTGCCGGGGAAGACGGCGGAATTGATCTTCTTGGCGAATTCCTCCCGGCCCATGATGATGCCGCCGCGCGGGCCGCGCAGGGTCTTGTGCGTCGTCGTCGTGACGATATCGGCATAGGGCACGGGGCTCATATGCACGCCGCCCGCAACAAGGCCGGCAATGTGCGCCATATCCACCATCAGAAGCGCGCCGTTGGCATGGGCGATTTCCGCAAAGCGCGCAAAGTCGATCGCGCGGGGATAAGCAGACGCGCCCGCAACGATGAGCTTGGGGTGATACTGCTTTGTCAGACGCTCGACCTCGTCAAAGTCGATGCAGCCTGTCTTAGGATCGACACCGTAGGAGACGCTGTGATAGATCTTGCCGGACTGGTTTGCCGGTGCGCCGTGGGTCAGGTGGCCGCCGTTGGCAAGGCTCATGCCGAGGATGGTATCGCCGGGCTGCAAAAGTGCGGCATAGACCGCCAGATTTGCCTGCGCGCCGCTGTGCGGCTGGACATTGACAAATTCCGCGCCGAACAGCTTCTTCGCCCGGTCAATGGCCAGACGCTCGATCTCGTCGACGACCTCGCAGCCGCCGTAGTAGCGCTTTGCGGGCAGGCCCTCGGCGTACTTGTTCGTCAAGACGGTTCCCATGCAGGCGATGACGGCCGGAGAAGCGATGTTCTCCGAGGCGATCAGCTCAATATTACGGCGCTGGCGGCGCAGCTCGCCCTGCATCAGGGCGCCGAGCTCCGGATCGTGAGCCTCCACAAAATCGATGGTCGGGCATAATGTTTCGTGCAGCATAATCGTTTCCTCTTTCCATTGATGTACTGCACAAAAAATGAGTGCAGCCATGCTCCGGCGACACTCATACCTACAGATGCCCCGATCGAAAGGGGCGGCCTCTGTCCTTTTGCCTGAGAGATTCGGCTTTCGCCTTGCACCTTCGGCACTCATAAATGAGATTCTCCAGAGATTCCTAAGCGGTCCGGTCTTTTTTCTCCTGAGAGCTTTACTCCTTCGGCATGCCTGCGGCAACTTTCCCGAACCGTTTCAGCGGAATATTTTGATTGATGCTATTATTATAATGGTTTTTCCTCAAATTGCAATCGTCACTTTCAATAATTCTGTATAAATACGACCATACCGAATCTATATTTTTTACAAAATAGCGGCTTTATTGTGATATTTACGCGACTTCCTTTCTTGAATTTTTCCCACACCGTATGCTATAGTAATAGTAGTAAATAGAGCTGAGGTGATGTGCCTATGCCACGTTCCTTTTTTGGCGGCGTCCATCCGCGGGGCTATAAAGAGCTGTCCTGCAATGCGCCCCTGATTCCCTTCCGGCCGAAGACCGTTGCGATTGCCATGTCGCAGCACATCGGCGCGCCCTGCAAGCCGCTGGTTTCCGTCGGGCAGCATGTTCTGCTCGGGCAGAAAATCGGTGACGGCACCGGACTCTGCGTCCCGGTGCATGCTTCCGTCTCCGGCACGGTCGTCGCCGTGGAGGCGTTGCCGCATCCGGGCGGTACCAACGTCATGTCCGTCCTGATCGAAAGCGACGGCCGCAACGACCTTGCCCCCGGCATTCAGCCGCGTGAGTCCATAGGCGACTTGGACGCGCAGGCGCTGATTGAAATCATCCATCAGGCCGGTATCACCGGCATGGGCGGCGCGGGCTTCCCGACCCACGTCAAGCTCTCCTCCGGCCTCGGCAAGGTGGACGCCGTCATTGTCAACGGCGCGGAGTGCGAGCCATACATCACCGCGGACGACCGGCTCATGCGCGAAACGCCGGAGCGCGTCGCAGGCGGTCTGCGCATCATCCGGAAAATTTTGCAGCCGGAGCGCACCGCCATCGGCATAGAGGCCAACAAGCCGCAGTCCATTGAGGCCATGCGCGGCGCCCTGGATGCAGACGTGGAGCTGCTGGCGCTGCGCGTGCGCTATCCGCAGGGCGCGGAAAAGCAGCTCATCCAGTCCGTCACGGGCCGCTGCGTGCCGCCCGGCGGCCTGCCCGCTGCGGTTGGCTGTGCGGTCTTCAACGCCGCCACCTGCGCCGCCATCTATGACGCGGTCTACGAGGGCATGCCCCTGGTGCGCCGCGCCGTCACGGTGACGGGTCAGGCCATCGCCCGCCCCTCCAACTTTCTCGCGCCCATCGGCACACGTTTTGATGAGCTGATTGAAGCCGCAGGCGGCTTTGCCTGCGCACCTTATAAAATTCTCAGCGGCGGCCCGATGATGGGCCTCGCGCAGTACACCACCGACGTCATGACCATCAAGGGCTGCAATGCCATCACGTGCCTCTCCGAAAAGCAGCGCCGCGCCGAGGCCGCGCAGCACTGCATCCGCTGCGGCAAGTGCGTGGAAAACTGCCCGATGCACCTGATGCCGCTCTTTATGCACAAGGCGTCCGCCGCCGGAAGGCTGGAACGGCTGAAGGAGCTGAACGTCATGGACTGCATCGAATGCGGCTGCTGCGCCTACGGCTGCCCGGCGGGCATCCCGCTGGTGCAGAGCTTCCGCACGGCCAAGCGCATGCTGCGCGACGCCGCCGCAAGGGAAAAGGAGGCTGCCAAGAAATGAAACTGATTCCCGGAACGCTCACCATCTCCTCCTCGCCCCACGCGCACAGCCCGAACTCCACCCGCCGCATCATGCTCGACGTTTGCATCGCCCTGCTGCCGGCGCTGGCGGGCGCCATCTGGTTCTTCGGCTGGCGCTGCCTCACCGTGACGCTCGTCAGCGTAGCAGCCTGCCTCGTTTTTGAGTGGGCCTACCGCCGCGTGATGAAAAAGGACGACACCTGCGGTGACCTCTCCGCCGTCGTCACCGGCATGCTGCTCGCTTTCATCTGTCCGCCGACCATCCCTTATTGGGTCGTCATTCTCGGCGCGCTATTCGCCATCGTGCTGGTCAAGCAGCTCTTCGGCGGCATCGGCCAGAATATCGTCAATCCCGCGCTGGCCGCGCGCGCCTTTCTGTTCAGCTGGCCGCTGTTCATGACCACCTGGATCTCCTCCGGCGTGCATCCCGCCGTTTTCTCCAACCCCTCTCAGCAGGCGCTCGACGGTCTGACCTCCGCCACGCCTCTTGCCGCCATGTCTGCGGGCAAGCTCCCGGCGCAGAGCGTCCTGGAGCTCTTCCTCGGCCGGACCGGCGGCTGCATCGGCGAGGTCTCCGCGGCATTGCTGCTCCTGGGCGGGCTCTATCTCGTCCTGCGGCGCGTCATCAGCCCGCGCATTCCGCTGGCCTACCTCGGCACCGTCGCGGTGCTGGCCTTCGCCTTCCCGCTCGGCGGCGCTCCCCGCCTGGACTGGATGCTCTGCCAGCTCTGCTCCGGCGGTCTGATGCTCGGCGCGATTTTTATGGCGACGGACTACACCACCTCTCCCGTCACGCGCGGCGGCCAGATCGCCTTCGGCGTGGGCTGCGGCGTGCTGACGCTCCTGTTCCGCTACTTCGGCTCCTATCCGGAGGGCGTGAGCTACGCCATTCTCATCATGAACTGCTGCGTCGGCTTCTTCGATAAAATCGGCATCCCGAAGCGCTTCGGCGCGGTCAAGGCAAAGAAGGGCGGTGAGGCGGCATGACGAAAACAAAAGGCACCGCCGCCTATGTTCTGCGGCTGACGCTGACGCTGTTCCTGATCACCACGGTGGTTGCCGGGCTTCTCGGCTTTGTCAACTACCTGACCGCCGGCACCATCGCCGAGCAGACCGCAGCGAAGGCGGAGGCCGCCATGCAGCAGGTGCTCCCCGCCGGCAGCTACGAGCCGATGGTCATCCCCGGCGGCAGCACCGTCACCGCCGCCTATCGCGCGGACGACAAGGGCTATGTCGTGCGCGTTTCGCCCAACGGCTTCGGCGGTGAGATCGACATGATGGTCGGCGTGGACATGAACGGCGCCGTCACCGGCATTGCCATCGTCTCGCATTCGGAGACGGCCTCCCTCGGCGCAAACTGCACGCGCGAGGATTTCCGCGCGCAGTTCACCGGCAAGACCGGCACGCTCGCCGTCAGCAAGGACGGCGGCGAGATTGAAGCGCTCACCGGCGCGACCGTGACCTCCCGCGCCGTAACGCAGGGCGTCAACGACGCGCTCGCCTTTGTTGAGGAGGTGCTGAAATGAACTTTAAAAAGCAATTTCGCGAGGGTCTTCTGACAAACAACCCCGTCGTCGGCCAGCTTTTGGGCATGTGCTCTACCATGGCCATCACGACAACCCTCTTCAACGGCATCGGCATGGGTCTGTCCGTGACCATCATTCTGATCTGCTCGAACATCGCCATTTCGCTTCTGCGCAAGGTCATCCCCGATAAGATCCGCATCGCGGCCTACATCGTCGTTATCGCAGGCTTTGTCACGATGGTCGACCTGCTGCTGCAGGCCTATGTCCCGGCGCTGTCGGAAAGCCTCGGCGTGTTCATCCCCCTGATTGTCGTCAACTGCATCATTCTGGGCCGCGCGGAGGCCTTTGCCTCGAAAAACGGCGTGCTGGCCTCGGCCGTGGACGGCCTGACGCAGGGCATCGGCTACACGGTCGCGCTCGTCGTCATGTGCGTCATCCGCGAGCTGCTCGGCAGCGGCACCTTCGGCAAGGGCGTGCTCGGTGCGGACGGCATCCGGATCCTGCCGGAGCAGTACCCGGCAATGCTGCTCATCATGCCGGTCGGCGGCTTTCTGACGCTCGGCTGTCTGATTGCCTTCACGCAGTGGTTTAACCGCCGTCTTGCCGAAAAGGCTGCCGCAAAGGAGGCTGCGAAATGAAAATTTTCCTCTCCCTGTTCACCATCGCCCTGAACGCGATTCTCGCGGAGAACTTCATTCTCGTCAAGTTCATGGGCATTTGCCCCTTCATGGGCGTGTCGAAAAAGGCGGACACCGCCCTCGGCATGGGCATTGCCGTCACCTTCGTCATGGGCATCGCCTCGGCCGCGACCTGGGCGGTCAACGAATACCTGCTGCTGCCGCTGAATCTGGCCTATATGCAGACGCTGGTCTTCATTCTCGTCATCGCCGCGCTGGTGCAGCTGGTGGAAATGTTCCTGCAAAAATCCCTGCCTGCGCTGTATCAGGCGCTCGGCATCTACCTGCCCCTCATCACGACGAACTGCGCCGTGCTGGGCGTGGCGCTTCTGAACATCCAGAAGGGCTACAGCTTCATCGAATCTCTGGTCTATGGCATCACGGGCGGCATCGGCTTCACCGTGGCGATTCTGCTCTTTTCCTCTGTGCGTGAGCGTCTGGAGGACTGCGACTGCCCGAAGGCCTTCCGCGGCTTCCCCATCGCACTGATCGCCGCCGGGCTTCTGGCGCTGTCCTTTATGGGCTTCTCCGGATTCCGCGTGTTTTAAGGAGGGCAGGGTCTTATGAAAGAAATTCTCTATGCCATTCTGGTGCTTGGCGCCTTGGGCGCCGTCTTCGGCGCAGTGCTGGCCATTGCGTCGCGGGTCTTCGCGGTCAAGGTCGACGAACGTCTGCCCAAGCTGACCGCCGCCCTCCCCGGCGCGAACTGCGGCGGCTGCGGCTTTGCCGGCTGCGGCGCCTATGCGCAGGCCGTGCTGGAGGGCAAGGCCCCCGTCGGGCTGTGCGCCGCCGGCGGCGCCGAGGCGGCGAAAAAAATGTCCGAGGTCATGGGGATCACCCCCGTGGAGGTGGAAAAAATGGTCACCATGGTCAAGTGCCGCGGCAAAAACCACCTGCGCAAGGGTCAGTACGACGGCATCGCCGACTGCCGCGCGGCCAGCTTCGTCACGGGCAACGGCCCGACCGCCTGTCCCTCCGGCTGCCTCGGCTTCGGCACCTGCGTGACCGCCTGCAAATTTGACGCAATCCATGTGGTCGACGGCGTCGCCCGCGTGGACGCCGACAAGTGCACCGGCTGCATGCAGTGCGCGCAGGTCTGCCCGCGCAAGGTCATCGTCCCCGTATCCTACAACGCGGATATCATCGTCGCCTGCTCCAACCATGAGCGCGGCGCAAATACGCGCAAGGTCTGCGACATCGGCTGCATCGGCTGCCACCTCTGCGAGCGGCAGTGCGATTACGACGCCATCCATATTGTGCACAATCTGGCGGTCATTGACTATGACAAGTGCGTCTCCTGCGGCCGCTGCGCCGCCGTCTGCCCGCGCCACCTCATCTCCGACTCCAACCTGCGCACGGACATGGACGCCGTCCCGGCAATGCAGCGCTGAACCACAGCGCAAAGCAGTAAAAAGCAGCTTCCCGGTTATTTACCGGGAAGCTGCTTTTATTTCGCCATTATGCAAGCTGGTTTTCCACAAACGACGTCAGATCGCCGACCGTGCGGAGATCTCTGAGGTCGTCGTCCGTCCATGTGAGGTCGAACTCCTGCTCCAGCGAGAGCATCAGCTCCGCCAGATCCTCCGGCTCCGCCTCCAGATCCTCCAGGATCACGGTTGCGGGCTGAATCCGCTCCTCCTCGCAGCCGAGCTGCTCCACCAGAAGAGCGCGGATCGTCTCAAAGACCAAGGTAACACCTCCCACCTCTGTGCGCTGCCTATCAGTATATCGGCAAAGTCCGGGAAATGCAATAGGGAGTTTACATGCAGACCGATTTTTTTGAATAGAATGTTGAGGCCTCTCAGCCCGCCAGAATCTCCGCCTTCAAAACGCCGCTGATGGCCGAGAGCGCGCGCACCATTTCCTCCACACCGGAGGTCATATTCGTCGTTTCGGCGGAGATGGTAACGGAGGCGCAGCCGCTCGTGGGGATGGTCTGATTAATTGTCAGTATATTTGCGCCGAATTGGGCAAAAATGGAAAGTATAGATGAGAGCAGACCGGTCACGTCACGAAGAATGAACTGGAAGGTCAGGATGCGCCCTGCCATCAGGTTCTGGAACGGAGAAATTGCGTCGCGGTACTTATAGAACGCGCTGCGGCTGATGCCGGTTGCGCGGGCGGCCTCGTTGACGGTGGTCGCCTCGCCGGTCTCCAGAAGCCACTTGGCCTCTGCAACCTTGAGAAAAACCTCGGGGAGCGCTTTTGCTTCTACGATGTAGTATTTCGGCAGTTGCGTCATGTGCAGGACCTCCGCTTTTATATTGTTATTATCATATCATATTGTACCGGCAATTGCAAGCAAAACCCTGAAGGGAGGAAGGCGAATGAAGAAAATCGGGCGGCTGGCCGTCTGTGCGCTGGGTCTGATTGCAGCGCTGTGGCTGACGGTGCGCTACCTTCTGCCCATCGGGCTGCCCTTCCTTCTGGGCTGGGCGGTCAGCCGGGCGGCGGAGCCGGTCGTGCGGCGGCTGGAGCGGCTGCGCGTGCCGCGCTGGCTGGCGTCGTTTTTGTGCGTCAGCGCCGTCCTCGCGCTGCTGGGGCTGCTTTTCTGGGTGCTGGGCAAGACGCTTTTTGCGGAGCTTGCCGGACTGGCGCGCCGTGCGCCGGCCTTTCTGGCCTCTTTATCCGGCCCCGTTGCGGCGCTTCGCCGAAGGCTTCTGCTGTTGGCGGCAAGGCTCCCGGAGGGCCTTGCAGAGGCGGCGGTGCAATGGCTGGAGGGACTTTTCGCGGGCGGCAGCGGTCTGGCAGACTCCGTTTCGCAATGGCTCGTCCGCTTTGTCACGGGCACGCTGACCTCCGTCCCGGAGATGGCGCTGTTTCTCCTGACCGCGCTGCTGTCGGCCTACCTTCTCTCGGCCGAGCTGCCGCGTCTGAAGGCCGGTCTTGCGCGGCAGCTGCCGGAGCTTTGGCGAACGCGTGCCGCGGCGCTTTTTTCCCGCTTAAAAGCCGCGCTGGGCGGCTACTTCAAGGCCCAGCTCCGTCTGATGGGCGTCACCTTTCTGATCGTTTCCGTGGGGCTGCTGCTCCTGCGGCAGCGCTACGCTCTGCTTCTGGCGGCGCTG
The DNA here is from genome assembly GCA_934622035.1 of uncultured Oscillospiraceae bacterium. Classification (GTDB taxonomy): domain Bacteria; phylum Bacillota; class Clostridia; order Oscillospirales; family Oscillospiraceae; genus JAZOXB01. The sequence goes on along the minus strand of CAKTVG010000001.1, from coordinate 181,513 downwards.
ATCGCCGCAGTGGACGCACTTCCCGTGTTCGGCGTTGGAACCGTGCTGCTTCCCTGGGCCGCAGTTGCCCTGCTGCGCGGCGAGACGGCCGCGGGTCTTGGTCTGCTGCTCACCTACGGCGCGGCCTCTCTGACGCGCACGGCGCTCGAGCCGCGCTTTCTCGGACGGCAGATCGGCCTGAGCCCGCTGCTGACGCTGGCAAGCATGTACGCCGGGTTCCGTCTGTACGGTATTCTGGGCATGATTCTTTTGCCCGTCGCGGTCATTCTGGCAAAGCAGATTTATGAGCTTGCAGAACCGCCGCAGGCCGAAAAGGAGTAGGCCGCCGCGCAATCCATTCACAGCCGCATGTGTCCTGCCCTGCGGGATGCAGTACAAATTTGAACCATTCCGTAGGGGCTACCCGCAAGGGGCACGCCGCATCCGTAGCGCTCCTACGTCGCTGACGGCTGCGCAGACGGCGTGCCGTGACCGGTGTGCAGTAGCAAATTTGAAAATTCCTTCCCGCGTGACAGGAACCCGTCCCCTATGGACGTTCTTGCAGGCAAAGCAATTGCGCACCGCTCCTGCGGTGCGCGATTATGCTTCTCCGTATACATGCTTGGCGACCACGACGCTGCTGCCGCTGTAAAACTGCCGGTCCAGCAGGTCCATATATGCCCCCGGCGTTTTGATGCCCGGCATGATCGCGCCGCCCAGCTCCGTCCGGGAAAGGATGCTGCTGGTGATGGACACGCAGTTGATCGTCGGGACAAAATAGGTGCGGAAGGGGCCGGAGTGCACACGGTACACCTGCACTCCCGGCAGCTGCCGCACGCGCATGATGAACTCCTGCGGCGACTCCTGCGGCGTCCAAGGTGTTACCTGGCTTCCCAGGCGTGCAAGCTGCCGCCGCACCCGCGCCATCTGCTCCGGCGGGAGCCGCAGCGTATAGCTGACGATCTTCTTATGGTTCGCCTGCATCGCCCAGCGCAGATACGCCTCGCGCGGCGCGCGGAAGATCACGCCGCCGCCCATGGAGCGAAAAAAGCGCCGGGACTCCGGCTCATAGCAGCCATAGGTCAGCGTGCGTCCATCGATGCACAGCTCACAGTGCCCGACAATGCCGATGCCGCGGCGCGACACCTGAAACAAAACCTCCACGTCCCCCGTCTGCGCAGGCGCCAACGGCTCCGGCGCAGCGGCGTCCGTCATATGCAGCGGCAGCATCAGGCCGACATAATCCGGCAGCGCGAAACGGATGTTATTCAGAACTCGGCGGAAGCGGCAGCTCCTGACAAGGTAAAACAGCAGGTCGCACAATGTGGACGCGCCGATGACCGCCAGCATCAAAAGCGAAAACAGCAGCAGGATCTGCCGCTTGAAAAAGGGCGGCGTGGTCAGAAGCACCAGCAGAAACTGCGAGCCAAGCCAGGTTGCAGCCGCCGACGGGATGAAATAGCGCCACTGCCGCGCCCGCGCATAGAGATAGCAGTCGATGCCCTTCGCCGCAAGAATGGCAAAGAGATAGGCCGCCAGTAAAAGGTACAGCCCCAGCACGGACACGCGCGCCAGACACAAAATCCCCACGCCGAGCAGCGTCTCGATCACGCATACGACAATGGAGGTCCGGCTGGGCCGCAGTCCGCGCCCGCCTCCCACGATCAGCAGGATCACGCCCCGCAGGGGAAAGGTCAGCCCCAGCAGGATCAGAAGGATCGTGACTGCCGCGGGCTGCTGGAGCTGCCAGAGCACCTGCGCAGGGTCCGGCGTCGTTATAGACAGATAGCTAATTGGCATAGGGGTTCGGTTCTCTTTCTGTCCCCCGTTCAGTCGGTGTTTGTCACGATGGATTTTGCATATTCCGAGGGTGTCATGCCGAATTTGTCCTTGAACTGGCGGGAAAAATGGTGGATGGAGGAATAGTGCAGAAGCTCGGCGATCTTGCTGAAATTCATTCTGCCCTCGCGGATGAGGCACTTGCTCTCCTCCAGCTTGACGCGGCGAATGTATTCGCCCGGCGAAATGCCCATCTGCGTCTGGAACACGGTGTTCATGTAAGACGTGCTGACCTTCAGTGCCTTGGACACCTCGTCCACGGGCAGGCGGTCGTAGACATGCGCCGCAATATACTGCTGCGCACGGGTGATAAGCATGCTCTCCTTTTTCAGCGCCATCGGCGTTTGCAGGCGTTTTTTCGAGCGCCCCGCGTCACGCAGGACGGAAAGCAGCAGCAGCTTGAGATAGCCTCGGATAAAGTCGCCGCTGTAGGCATCGGTCATGCCGCATTCCAACAGAATCTGGCGCAGGAAGGCCGCCTCCGTCGAGGACAGGTCGAACACGCGCCGCGCCAGCGCAGCTGTAAACTCGCTTTCCAGATCAAACGTCACCGTCAGGAAGCGGGCGGACATATCCAAGTCGGTATACTGCATATGCCACTGGTTCTTGTCAAAGAGCATCATCTGCCCCTGACGCAAAAGATAGCCGCTGCCCTCCACCACGCAGTGCAGCTCGCCCTGATCCACATAGGTCAGCTCCAGCATGGAGTGCTTCTCCCCCTTGAAGAGGAAGCCGCTCTCCGCCTCGCGGTAAAACAGCGTATAAATCTCGCCCAGCACCAGCTTATCGCTGATTTTCAGGTTTTCCAGCGCCGTGACCGGCTCGCGCTCCAGAAGCTCGGCCTCCGCAGGCAGCGCCATGCGCACGGAGCACTCCTGCTGATAGGGCACAATGGCAAACACCGACCCCTCCGGCAGACAGACCGGCTTATCCAGATAGAAGCAGGTCACCTGCTTCTTTTTCCGCAGCACGAGCACCGTCATTCCCATCTCAAAGTCGAGATAGAGGGGGCCGCCCAGCAGCTCCAAAAAATGCGCATCCGAAATAGAGAAGTAGCACACCTTCTCCTTCCACTCGTCCCCCTTGGGGAAGCCGCGGTTCGGCAGCGTATCGCTCAAAACCTTTCCAAACGCCGAAAAGGTCTGCTTATTCAGATTCTCTACCATAACCGCTCCTTCCTAAATCGTAACCGCCCTCAGGCAAACAGAATTTCGGGATATTTTCCTTCCTCGCGCATCTTCGCGATGGCCTCCTGCACGGAGGCGAGGTCCTCCCGGTAGGTCACGCCGTACCAGGTTTCCGTCGTGTTCAGTACATGGATCTTCGCCGTGCCCTCCTGAATCTGGGCGTTGGCAACCGTGGGAAGATAGAACTCGCAACGCAGCGGATTTTTCTCCTCATTCTCGCGCAGGAAGGCGGGGAAGCGCTGCTCGATCTCCGTCAAAATGCGCGGGCTGAAGCCCCAGAGGTTCATCGACACCACCGTATCGCCGGAAAGCGGATGGAACGTTTCCCCATCCTCGGTGTAGGCGGCGTCCTGGCCGCGCTTTTCGATGTGCGTCCGCTCGGTCACGCCGGTCAGATAGCCATCGGAAATCTCGCAGACGCCGCGGGCGACATAGCCGTTGTCCGTCATGGCGTTGCGCAGGCGGTAGCCTACCATGGCATATTCGTTCTCCGCGTGCGGCGCGGAAAGGAAGCTCGCAATTGCCTCAAAGGCGCCGCGGCCATAGAAATCGTCGGCATTGACGACGGCAAAGGGGCCGCTGATCTCGTCCTTCGCGCAGAGCACGGCGTGCGCCGTGCCCCAGGGGCGCTCGCGTCCGGCCGGAACGGAAAAGCCCGCAGGCAGGCGGTCCAGCTCCTGCTCCACATAGGCGACCTCGAAATATTTGTCCAGATTTTTGGAAACCTTTTCCTTAAAATCCTCCTCAATGGCCTTTTTGATGATGAAAACGACCTTGCCGAAGCCTGCGCGATGCGCGTCGTACAGCGAGAAATGGAGGATGCTGTCCCCCTGCGGATCCACGGGCGTCATCTGCTTCAGCCCGCCAAATCGGCTGCCCATCCCGGCAGCCATCACAACCAGTGTTGGCTTCATCAATACGAACCTTCTCTCGTCACATAGGTTTTTTTATTATAGCAAATATTCGAAGAAAGTACAATCCCTTTTTCTTTCTCCATTTCACAGAAAAAAGTTGACAGTTCCCGAAAAAATGGGTAGGATATGGGTAGAAGAACCACAAGGAGGGGCTATATGGACACGATATACGTCACTGGGCACAGAAACCCTGACACCGACTCCATCGTTTCCGCGATGGCATATGCCGCGCTGCGCAACGCGCTGGGCGACCGCGAATACCGCGCGGCGCGTCTCGGCCACGTCAGCGACGAAACGCAGCTGGTGCTTGACCGCTTCGGCTTCACCGCGCCGACGTGGATCAAAACGATGCGCACGCAGGTCCGCGACCTGGATTACGACACGCCGCCTGCGCTGTCCTCCGCCGTAACGGTCAGCCGCGCCTGGTCCGTGCTCTCGTCGGACTCGTCCATTGCAGCAATTCCCGTCAGCAACGAGGACGGCACGCTCTTCGGCATGCTCTCCTCCGGCGACATCGCCGCCTATGACATGGGCTCCATCGTCCGGCCGCACGTGGAGGAAATCCCCGTATTCAACCTTCTGAGCGTGCTGGAGGGCCGCATTCTCAACGAGGCAGGCAATCTGATCGACACCATCACCGGCGACGTCTGCATCGCCCTGCCGCAGAGCTGCGAAAACCTGCTTTTCTCTGACGAAAACAGCATCGTCGTCTGCGGCCACCAGCCGGATATGATCCGCCGCGCGTTGGATCTGAACGTGCGCTGTGTAATCCTGTGCCAGGCGGAGCTGGACGAGGAGCTGCGCAGTCTGCCCACGAACACCTGCATCATCTCCACGCCCTTTGACGCCTACCGCGCGGTGCGTCTGATTTACCAGTCCATTCCCATCCGCCGCATCTGCCACACAAAGGAGATCGTCTGCTTCCACCTCGACGACTATGTGGACGACGTCCGCGAGAGTATGCTCAAAAGCCGTTACCGCTGCTATCCGATTCTGGACGAAAATGAGCGCGTCGTCGGCACGGTTTCGCGGTATCATTTGATCCGTCCGCGGCGCAAGCGCGTCGTTCTGGTCGACCACAACGAGGTCGCGCAGTCCGTCCCCGGCCTCGATCAGGCGGAAATTCTGGAGATCATCGACCACCACCGCCTTGCGGACATTCAGACCGGAAACCCCATTTATTTCCGCAACGAGCCGGTCGGCAGCACGACGACCATCATCGCCGGCATGTATCAGGAAAAGGGCCTGATGCCCTCGGAAAAGCTCGCCGGGCTGATGGCAAGCGCCATTGTCTCCGACACCGTCATGTTCAAATCCCCCACCTGCACGCCCCGCGACCGCAACATGGCCGAGCGCATGGCGCGCATTGCGAACGTCTCCCTTGAGGAGCTGGGGCAGCAGATTTTCTCCGCCTCCTGGTCGGACGACAAGACGGCCGAGGAGCTGCTCTTCACGGACTTCAAGGATTTCCACATCGCCGGGCACAACCTCGGCGTCGGCCAGATCACCTGCGTCAATTCCGAGCACATTCTGGAGCGCAAGGACGAATTCCTCGCCGTCATGCGCGAGACAATGAAGAAAAAGGACTACAGCCTGATGCTGCTGATGCTCACGGACGTCCTGCGCGAAGGCACGCAGCTCATCTATCTGGGCGACGAGGAAACCATCCGCCAGGCCTTCTCTCCGGAAGCGCGGCACAACGTCGTTTTCCTGCCGCATGTTATGTCCCGCAAAAAGCAGATCATTCCCACGCTCTCGGCAATGTGGGGCTAATTTGCAGCAGCGCCGGGACACATCAAAACCAGAACGCACCTGTAGGGCAGAACCCATGTGTTCTGCCCTTTTTGTATATTCCGGCGGCACACATGGGCGCCGCCCTACGAAATGCAGTATAAATCTGAATCATGTGTAGGGGCACGGCGTGCCGTGCCCGGTGCAGACATTCATAGATTTGTAAATTTCTTCCCTTGGGACAGAAACCCGTCCCCTACGGGCAAATTGTGAATCTGCCACCCGCAGGGACTAACCTATCAACGAAAAATCTTCCACAGACAAAAAAGAATGCAAGCCTCACGGCCTGCATTCTTTTTGCTATTTTCTCATTAATTCGAGACATTTTCCGCCGGGAGGGTATCCACGGCGCTGCTGGAAGAGAAATAGGCGTCCATAATTGCTTTGGCAATTTTGGCCAGGCGACTACCCGCCGCGCCCTTTTCCACATAGACGGAAATGGCGATCTGCGGATCATCCGCCGGGGCATAGAGCACGAAGGAAGCGTTGTCCGAGCCGTTGCCGCCGTGCTCGGCGGTGCCGGTCTTGGAGGCGACTGCGACGTCGTAGTCATGCAGATAATAGTACGACGTGCCGTTGGCCCAGGTCACACCGAGGCGCATGCCCTCGCTGTAGGCGGCGTAGGCCTCGTCGGAAATGCTGAGCTGGCTGGCGATTTCCGGCTGGCTCTCGTAGAGCAGCTCGCTGTAGTCCGCAGAGAGCACGCGCTGAAGGAACGTCGCCTTATATCGCGTTCCGTGGTTGGCCAGCGCAGAGGTATAGCAGACAAGCTGCATGGGTGTGAAGCGGTTTTCCGACTGGCCGATGGAGGCCGCGACGGTATCCGCGTCGTACCAGCCGTTGCTGCCCTCGCCGTAGAGGCTCTTCTTCGTCTCCGGGTTGGCACGGCGTCCGACGCTCTCGTCGAGCTCGATGCCGGTCGCCTCACCGAGGCCAAGCGCCTTGGCCGTTGCATCGATCTTCGTGATGCCGGTCAGATAGCCGACCTCATAGAAGTAGTAGTTGCAGGAAACGGCAATGGCCTGCATGGCGTTGACATAGCCGTGCGTTGCGCCCGCCGTGGTGTAGAGCATGCAGCGCGGGGTGTAGCCCACGTCCTCAAAGCGGCGGTAGATGCCCTTGTCCTCGATCTCGTACCAGCGTCCGACGGTGCCGGAATCGATGGCGGCGATGGCCGTGACCATCTTGAAGGTAGAGCCGGGCGGATAGGCAGCCTGCAAGGCGCGGTTGTAGAGCGGAGCGTAGTCCTGCTCCAGAAGGTTGTTGTAGTCCTGAGAATAGGTCGCAAGATTGAAGGTCGGATAGCTGGCGCAGGCCAGAATTTCGCCGGTTTTGACCTCCTGCACCACCACCGCACCGCCCTCGGCATCGGAGCCGCTTTCGCCCTCATTGGCGCGCAGGTCGAGAATATGCGCCGCCAGCGCATCCTCGGCCACCTTTTGCAGGTCGATGTCTATGGTCAGCTCTATGTTCTTGCCCGCCTGCGGCATGACCTTGTAGTATTCCTCCAGCACCGTGCCGTCGGAGGAAATGGTCGTCACGCGCGTGCCGTCCGTGCCGTGCAGCTCGGACTCAAAGGCCTTTTCCATGCCCTCCTTGCCGACATAGGCGTCCATGGCGTAGTCCTGCTCCTTGTAGATCTCATACTCCTCCGCGTTCATCAGGCCGATGCGGCCGAGGATATGCGCGGCGTAGGTCGTGTTGATCTGGCGGACGGAGGAGGTCTCCACATTCACACCGGGGATATTCAGCTCGGTAATCGCCGCCAGGGAGACGGCATCCACATCCTGCATCAGAACGTAGGTCGGCAGAGAGGTATACCGGCGCAGATCCAGCTCATACCGGATGGAGATCACGCGCCGCGCCTCCTCCTCGGACCAGTCGGAGGGAATGTTATATTTGGATTTCAGGCGGCGGATGAGCTGCGGCGCGGAGATGTCGCTGTCCCAGCCGCGCTCGGAGAGGAAGGTCTTGAAATAGCCGTTCCAGGTGGAGGAATACTCGTCCGTCGTGTATTCATAGGGCTTTTCCATGGTCACCGGGAAATGATCCGTATATTCCAGGCCCAGCTCGGTGCAGAGATTGGTCAGCTTGCGCAGATTTTCATTCGGCGTTTCGGCACTGAAGATGACCGCGTTGATGAGCGTGAGGTTATAGCTGGCGCGGTTGCCGATGAGCACCTTGCCGTTGCGGTCGAGGATCTCGCCGCGCGCAGCGGTGACGCGCGTGCGGTAGGTGTGCGAGCCGCTGGGTGCGCTGTCCGCCGCCCGCGCCTGCGTGACCTGCACGTCGTAGAGCCGGACGCCGAACACGCCCGCCATCAGCGCCACAAGCAGGATCAGGACGCCCACGCGGAAGGAAAATTTATGTTGATTCATAGCTTGCTCCGATTTTTGCGATGCACTTCACCAGCCAGTAAAGCAGCGGCTGGCAGAGAATGGACAGGAAAATGCAGGGCAGCAGCTCTGCGGTAAAGGCGCCCAAGGGCAGCCGTCCCAAAAGGTGCTTCAAAAGGAAGCACAGCACCTGATCGCACGTCAGCGTCAAAAAGCTGATGGCAAGGCAGGGCAGGAAGCGGTTGAGCAGCACCGCCCGGCACAGGAGCGAGCCGAGCACCGGCACGACCGTCAGCACCAGAATGCTGACACTGCCCTGATCCGCGCCGGAAAGGCACCAGAACACGGACGTCAGCAGTGCGAACAGCCCGCCGCGCTCCGCGCCCTCGCGCAGGCAAACGCAGGTCACGACGACCGGCACCAGACTCGGATGGATGCCGAAAATGGTGCGGTTGCCCAAAACGGCCGTCTGCACCATCATAACCGTCAGAAACAGGAGGCTGTAGAGCGTCCAGCGCAGGATCAGCAGCCACTGCCGGGGCGTGATATAAAGTTTATCCAGCAAGGCTCTGCCCCCTTATTCGCTGACGTAGTCCGTGATGATAAACACCTGCACCAGATCGTCCAGATTGGCCGCCGGGCGCAAAATGGCGTATTTGGCGACGCCGGTCTCGTCAAAGCCCGCGTCCTCCACATAGCCGAGGATCAGATCCTTCGGGTAAACGGTCGAGCCGGTAGTGACGACCTGGTCGTTGTTGCGCAGGACGGCCCCCGTCGGCAGATAGTTCATGCGCAGGCGGCCGGCATTGCCCGTGGTATACGCGCCCTGCACCACGCCCGTGTAGCCGGAGGAGGCGATGCATGCGCTGATTTCCAGAGACGTATCCAGAACCGTCGTCACCTTCGCCCAGTTGTGGCCGACCTCCGTGATCAGGCCGATGACCTGGCCGTACTCCGTGATGACGACCATACCGGTGTTCAGCCCGGAATTCGTGCCCTTGCCGATGGTGAAGGTGCTCTTCCAGTTGGAGGAATCCCAGGAGACGACATAGGCCGTACAGAAGCGGTAATCCTCATGCTCCTTACTCAGGCCGACCAGCGCGCGCAGGCGCTCGTTTTCGCGCTGGAGGGAGTCGGCGCTGCGCACCTCGTCCTCCATGGAATTGATGCGCTGCTCGAGATAGGCGTTGCGCGCCTCAAGCGCCTCATAGTTGAAAATATAGTTGTAGTAGCGTTCTGCTTGCCGCGTCAGCGCGCTGACGCCGCTGCGAATGGGCGTCAGGATGCCCTGCACGACCTTGCCGCCCCAGACCGTGCCGGAAAGCGCGGCGGAGATGGCAGTCGCGGCCGCAAGAACGACGGCGAGAATCAGAATCAATCTGACCCGGCCGGAGAATTTGCGTTTCAAAAAAATCACCTCGCAGGGCTTCAGCAGCCCAGAAGCTTCACCCCAAAGCGGCGCAGGAGCGTCGTCAGCGTGCAGACCGGCAGGCCCATGACATTGTAGAAATCGCCGTCGATCCCCACGATGAACATCGCCGCGCGGCCCTGAATGCCATAAGCGCCGGCCTTGTCCATGGATTCACCGGTAGCGATATAGTTGCGGATCTCCACGTCGGAGAGCGGGCGCATGCGCAGCGTGGTCGTCACGGTCAGGTTTTCCTTCCTGCCCTTGCCGATGACGGTCAGGCCGGTCATGACCTGATGATCCCTGCCGGAGAGACGGCGGAGCATGGAAAACGCGTCGCTCTCAGAGCGAGGCTTGCCCATCACAAGGCCGTCGCAGACCACGATGGTGTCCGCGCCGATGATGATATCCTCCGGCTTGAAGAATGCGGCGGCTGCCTGCGCCTTTTCGCGGCTGATGCGGGCCACCTCGTCGGCGGGATGTCCGAAGGGATCCATTTTTTCGTCGATCTTCGGCGCTTTTACGATAAATTCCAACCCCATGCGCTCCAGAAGCTCCTTCCGGCGGGGAGATTTCGATGCAAGAATGATAGCCATAATATCCTCCTAATTATTCTACGCCGCGCAGATACAGTCCGCGCGTACAGGCCCCCGGATCGAAGACGGCATTGCCGCTCCACGCGGACAGGACGCCGTTGACCTCGCCGGTATTTTCCGTGGTAAATGCCAGGCGCAGCGCCCAAAGGCCGAATCTGCGCACATTTTCCTTTTTATCCAGCAGATACAGTTTTTTTCCGTTCAGCACCACGCTGCGGCAGGTGCCGCAGTCGCGGACGATGCGGAACTCCTCGCCCATACGGTCAACAAGCTTCACGGGTCCGGCGTGGCAGACGCACGCGCCGGTGCGGTTTTTCATGATGCAGTTTTCCGTCAGCATCAGCGGCAGCCGCCCGTAGACGATCATTTCCGTGGGCAGCGGCTTGGAAAGGTCGCGCAGCTGCGGCAGCGACAGCTCGAATGACGCCGTGCAGCTCACAAAGCCGAGATGGCGCAGTTGCTCCGCCGCGCGGGAATTGAACAGGTTCATGCCGAAGTCTGCCGCCGGCTCCATGCCGCGCGAGAGCACCAGCGGCAGGTGGCCGAGGTTGCCGATCAGAACGCGGCGAATGCCCATGGCGGAGGCGTCGTCCAGTGCGTCGAGCATTTTTTTCGTCTCATCGTCGCGGATCACGCGCGGCAGCACTGCGGCAAGGTTCTGCTCCTTCGCCAGCTTGCGGAAGAGCGCAGGCTCCTCCAGAAGCTCGGAAACCGGCACATAGATCATCGCCGGATGCAGCTTTCGCATCTGCGGCGTAATCTGCGCCGCCTTCAGCACGCTGACGGTGAGCTGAGGCTGCGTTTTCTGCCCCTCGAAGCGCTGCGGCTCGTGGTACGCGCCGATCTCCGGTGCACTGCGGCGTCCGCGCACGGCAGAAAGATGCGCCAGCACCTCCCGGCGCAGCCGGTTCAGCTCCGCCGCGGGCACGCTCAGCCCCGGATCGACCACACAACGCACCGCCTCGCAGACAAAGGGCGTGCCACCGGTCTTTGACAGACGCGCCGCGATTTCCTCCTGCGTGACGGAGCGGCGCTCGGCCTCCTGCGGCGGGTCGCTCTGCGCCTTGCAGATATTGCCGTCGTTGTCCTGCACGGCGACCATCAAGTTCTGGCCGCGCGCGGCAATGGCATAGAAGCGAACCGGCACCCGCTGCGGCTCCACGGATTCATAGGTCGCGCGCGCCGCCTGCATCAGCGCTTTGTTTTCCTGCTCCGGCAGGCGCGTGCCAAACATCTGGCGTCCGGGTGCATCCTCATAATAGCCCTGCGTGAAGCCCTGGCGGGAAAAGGCGGCGCGCAGCGCCTCCATCTCTCCCCTGCCGACGCCCGCGCCGTCGAGTGCGCGGCGATAAATGCCGGTCACGGTGGCGACGTACTCCGGCCGCTTCATGCGGCCCTCGATCTTGATGCTCGCCACGCCCATGCGCGCAAGCTCGTCCAATGAGCGGATCAGGCAGTTATCCCGCAGGCTCAGCGGGTATTTCTCCTCAAAGCGGTCATAGCCGTAGGGCAGGCGGCAGGGCTGCGCGCACTGGCCGCGATTGCCGGAACGCCGGCCGATCACGGAGGACATGTAGCACTGGCCGGAATAGCACATGCACAGCGCCCCGTGGACAAAAACCTCAATTTCGATTGGGCTGTTGCGGCAGATGAACGCAATCATTTCGCGCGGCAGCTCCCTGGCCAGCACCACCCGCGACAGGCCCAGCTCCGCGGCCTGACGGACGCCCTCAAGCGAATGCAGACTCATCTGCGTGGAGGCGTGCAGCGGCACCTTCGGCGCGATCTGCTTGCACAGGGATACGATGCCAAGATCCTGCACGATAAACGCGTCCACACCCGCGCGGGCGGCGGCGGCGATGTACTCCGCGGCGGCTGGCATTTCACGGTCGGTCACCAGCGTGTTGAGCGTCAGGTGGACGGCGACGCCGCGCACATGGCAGTAGCGCACAACCTCCTGAAGCTCGTCCAGCGCGAAATTTCTCGCGCCGTGACGGGCGTTAAACGCGTCCGCGCCGAGGTAGACCGCGTCCGCGCCGTTGCACACGGCAGCATGCAGCGCGTCGGACGACCCGGCGGGAGATAGTAGTTCGAGCATATGGAAAACCCCATTTTCGGTAGGATGGAATCAAATCAAAAGCACAAACCTGTGCAAACTATATTATAGCATAAAACACAAGCGGAAAGCTAGAATTCCCAGAGATTTTCCATGCAATTTTCCTTTGGAAATTCGGCATATTCACCATAGGCCGCGTGTTCGGCACGCGCCGCGGCAAAACCACCAGCGGTGGTTTTCAGGTAGACATAATACCACAATTTTTCGGATATCCGCACCGTTTTTCGCTGGACGCCTCCGCGCCCGCTCCGCGCTTCCTGATTCTGTGATATGACTTTTCGGCAGCTTCTTCCGCGAGCCGGGCGCAGAATGGTGCAAAAATTTGTAGAAATTCCACAGTTTTCTCTTTACATAGCACGCTTACCGCTCGCGCAGCATAGACACAAGGATTGCAAATTCTTCCTGCGTATGCTATAATAGTTTTAATTGGGCGGCAAACGGCCCGTTTTTCGGCCGAACGCCCTCCGGAGGCAATTTATGAAGCGATATAAATTTCGCACCTACCTGATTTTAACGCTGCTCTGGCTCGCCTTTGTCCTTTTGCAGGGTCTCCTGCCGGGAGACGTCAGCAGCGCAGAAAGCAGCGGCGTCCTGGCGCTGGTCAACCTGGTCATTCCCTGGCTGACGCACAGCGTGTTGCGCAGTGCGGCGCACTTTCTGGAATATCTGCTCCTGGGCTTTCTGATGACCGGCGCCTTCTGCAACGCCAAGCGCTTCACGGTCTTCAAGCCCGCATTCTGCTGCGTTCTGACGGCGCTGCTGGACGAAACCTGTCAGCTCCACGTCACCGGACGCTCGGGCCAGTTCAGCGACGTCTGGCTGGACGTCGGCGGCGCGGCCATCGGCATCGCGCTGATGTGGCTCATCTCCGCAATGAAAAAACGTTAATTCATGAAAGAAGGTCTCTGCTATGTGTGATTCCTGCAAGAAAAAATTCTATATCACCACGCCGATCTACTATCCCTCGGACAAGCTGCACATCGGCCACACCTACTGCACCGTCGCCACGGACACCATGGCGCGCTATAAGCGTCTGCGCGGCTATGACGTGATGTTCCTCACCGGCACGGACGAGCACGGCCAGAAGATCGAAACCAAGGCCGCCGCCGCGGGCGTCACGCCGCAGGAATTCGTCGATCGCATCGTCACCGGCGAAAAGGGCGTGCTCGATCTGTGGAAGCTGATGAACATCTCCTATGACCGCTTCATCCGCACCACGGACGATTACCACGTGGAATCCATTCAGAAAATCTTCCGCAAGATGTATGAGAAGGGCGACATTTACAAGGGAACCTATGAGGGCATGTACTGCACGCCCTGCGAATCCTTCTGGACAGCCAGCCAGCTCAAGGACGGCAAGTGCCCCGACTGCGGCCGCGAATGCCAGCCCGCACAGGAGGAGGCCTATTTCTTCCGGCTCTCCAAGTATGCTCAGCCCGTGCGCGACCTGCTGATGAACACCGACTTCCTTGAGCCGCGCAGCCGCGTCAACGAGATGGTCAACAACTTCATCGACGCCGGTCTGGAGGACCTCTGCGTTTCCCGCACCAGCTTCAAGTGGGGCATCCCCGTGGATTTCGACCCCGGTCACGTCGTCTACGTCTGGGTGGACGCGCTGTTCAACTACACCACTGCCCTCGGCTTCCTGAATGAGAAGTACGACGATTATGAGAAATTCTGGCCGGCGGACGTCCACTTTGTCGGCAAGGAAATCGTGCGCTTCCATTCCATCATCTGGCCCGCGATGCTCATGAGCATGGGCATGCCCCTGCCGAAGAAGGTCTTCGGCCACGGCTGGCTGCTGCTCGACGGCGGCAAGATGTCCAAGTCCAAGGGCAACGTTGTTGATCCCTATCTGCTGGCGGAGCGCTACGGCACGGACGCCCTGCGCTTCTTCCTGCTGCGCAGCTTCCCCTTCGGCTCGGACGGCAATTTCTCCAACGAGCTGCTGATCTCCTGCATCAACACCGACCTTGCCAACGACCTCGGCAACCTTGTCTCCCGCACGGTCGCGATGGTGCAGAAATACTTCGGCGGCAAGCTGCCCGCCGAGCAGCTTACCTGCCCGGAGCAGGACGACGAGCTGAAAAACATGGCCGAGGCGCTGCACGAAAAATACGAGGCACAGATGGAGCATTATATGTTCCATAACGCCCTGAGCGAAATTTTCGCCGTCATCTCCCGCGCCAACAAGTATATCGACGAAACCGCGCCCTGGATTCTCGCCAAGGACGAGGTCAACCGCCCGCGGCTGGCGCGCGTCATGTATCAGCTGCTCGAGACCATCCGTCTCTGCGCCGGAATGCTCCTGCCCTTCATGCCGGAAACCTCCGCAGAGATTCTGCGCCGCGTCGGCGCAGAGCACACCGATTGGGACAGCCTCTGCGCCTTTGGCGGTCTGCCCGCCGATGTGCAGGTGCAGGCAGGCCCGGTGCTCTTCCCGCGCATCGACCTTGCCAAGGAGCTGGAGGAGCTGGAGAAGATCGAAAAGGCAGCCGCCGCGCCGCAGGAGGATCCCCTGCCTGAGCCTCTGCCCCCCGTCAGCTTCGATGAATTCTGCAAGGTAGAGATGACCGTCGTCAAGGTGCTCACCTGCGAGAACGTCAAGAAGTCCGAAAAGCTGCTGAAATTTACGCTGGATGACGGCACCGGCAAGCCCCGCCAGATCCTCTCCGGCATTGCAAAGTACTACAAGCCCGAGGAGCTTCTGGGCAAGACCCTCGTTGCGGTGACGAACCTGCCGCCGCGCAAGATGATGGGGCAGGAGTCCTGCGGCATGCTGCTCTCCGCCGAGCGCGGGGACAAGCTGAACCTCATCATGCTCGACGACAAGATTCCCGCCGGCTCCCGCCTGGTCTGATCCTTCGATGATAACAATGCTCCTGTATGGAAAGTCCATACAGGAGCATTTTCTATTATATGTGCCGCCGTTCCGGCTTTTCCGGAAAATCCAAAAAGAATCGTACTTTTTTCAAGTTCCCTCTTGACATTTTCAAACTACTGAATATAATACAGTAGTGTAAGGACGGAACACAGAAAGGAGCGTACCATGAACGCACAATATAAAAAGGGCGTGCTGGATCTGTGCGTGCTGTCGCTGCTGCATAAGCGCGACTGCTACGGATATGAGATTTCGGATTTCCTCTCCCGGCACATTGACATCGCAGACGGAACGGTTTACCCCCTCCTGCGGAAGCTGAAGGCCGACGGTCTGCTGACGACCTATTTACAGGAGGAAAGCGGCGGCCCGCCGCGCAAATATTACCGACTCACGGAGCTGGGAAAGGAAACGTATCAAAAAGACCGCGCGGAATATCTGGAATTCGCGCAGGCCGTTCAGGCATTATTGGAGGATGAGAGTAATGACGAAAAATGAATTCATGACGCAGCTTACCTCTGAGCTGCACAGGAGAAATATTGCCGACAGCGCAGACGTGATCGAAGAATACGAGCAGCACTTTGCCTTCAAGCTCGCCGACGGTTACACGGAAGAGGAAATCGCCGCACGGCTGGGCGACCCCGTTGCGCTGGCTGGGCAGTTCGGCGAGGGCGACACACCGAAGCAGAAGAAAGGCAATAAGCCGCTCGTGATCGCGGGGCTTTGCATTCCTGATCTGTTCGCCGCGCTGTTTTTCATCCTGTTGGCGGCCTGGGAGCTTGTGATGATCGCCGCCGGGATCGCCTTTGCGGGAGCCGCCGTTTGTCTGTTCGGCGGGCTGAATCCCTATCGGCTGCTGCCTGCCATGCCCTATTGGTGCGGCGCGATTCTGGCGCTGTCCCTTACGGCGCTGACCGTGCTGCTGGTCGTCGGCTGCATTTACTACGACGCCTTCCTGCGGCAGCTCGTCCGCTCCTTCGTCCGCTTTCAGCATAACGCGCTGGCCAATACCTCCGGCGAGGCGACGCTTCCCTCTCTGGCAATCAACCCGCAGTTTCCCGGCAAAACGAAGCGCCGCCTGCGCACGACCGCGCTTGTGTCGCTGGCGCTGTTTGCCTCCTGCTTTGTGCTGGCCTACGTTGTGTGCACCCTGTCCGCCGGAAGCTTCCAGTTCTGGCACGTGTGGGGCTGGTTCCTGAATTGAGGTGAGCGTATTATGTACGGTTTGAATGCCGTTGCGCTGGTCTTTTTCGGCTGCATCAATGTGCTGGCCTACCGGCTGTGCAAATGTCCGGAGGGCACACGCAAAAAGGTCATCCGCGCGCTTTGCGCGGTGCTGCTGGGCGGCAATCTGTTCCGCTATGGCATCCTGTATCCCCTGATTGAGGGCAGCGCAGTTCCGCCGGTGGAATTCTCCACGGTCGCGTATTTTCTGGTGCCCGCGATTCTGCTGACCGGCAGAAGAAAGCTGCACAGCTGGGCAGCCTATTCCGGGCTGATGGCCGGTTTCTTCTACTACATGGCCATGATCCTGGCGGGCGGCCTGATCTACGAAACAAATCCCCCGATCGACACCTACATTTCCCTGTTCTGCCACGGCACGATCTATTTCTGCGGCTTTGTGACCATCGGTACGGAGCTGTGCAGCGCAAAGGACGCGCCAAAGCTGGCGCTCGGCGTCGCGTGGGTCGCTCTTCGCGCAGCGCTTCTGCGTCCGTTTGTTTCCGGCAGCAGCCTCCTGCTGATTTGCATTCTGCTGGATGCGGCCGCCGTAAAGCGGCTGCTCCCGCAGAACGTCTGGGCCCTCGCCCTTCCGGTGTACTATCTCGCCGTCTCTGCCTTCGTGCTTCTGAGCATCCGCGGCTTCTTCCGCAGAAACCGGAAGCAATACCGGAAGTTCGCATCCTCCAAGCAAAACGTCCTGCCCAGAGAAGCTCTCTGAGCAGGATGTTTTTATTGCTGACCAAGGAAAGCAGTTATTTTACGAAGCGGTACAGGACCGTTCCCTCCTCCAGCTCTCCCCAGCAATTCACGGGCCGTTCCTCTGTCGGTGCAAAGCCGCATTTGCCATGCAGCGCCTGCGATTTGACATTCTTCTTTGAAATCGTGCAGGTTACTTCCTGCATTCCGATCGTACTCAAATGCGCAAGCGTATGGCGCAGCAGCGCCTTGCCGTATCCTTTGCCGCGTTCCTCCGGCTTTGTCTCCACGGCCTCAAGGAACCAATGTCCCTGCGCCGTTTCGATGGCACGCAGCGCACTCACCCATTCGTCTCCGGACGCCTCTGCGAGAATCAACTGCCTCGGATTCGCAATAAAGTCCCGCAAAAAAGCCGCATATGCTGCCCGCATTTCTGCTTCACCGTCAAAGTTGCTTTTCAAATCCTCCATCGACTCCGAATACACAGACATCAACCGGCTCGTCGTGTCGTCATCTATATAAGCTATGCTTTTCAGCATTGATCTGCCTCCTGATTGTTATTTTCCCGGATCCCGGCATGCCGCACGCTTGTCCGGCGGCGCAGCGCAGCAAGCAAACCCATTATTCCAGCTTTTGCACTGCTTCCTCCTGCGCCTGGCGGATCTGTGCCTCCACGCAGCCGAGGGCCGCCTTCAGAGCATAGGCCTCCGCCTCGAAGTATGCCTCCGGAGTCAGGTTTTTCTTTTCCAGCCCGCCGAGCAGGCCGTCGAGCTGCGCCTGCGTCGGGTAGACCTCGCAGAAGCGCTCCAGCGCGGGCCGCAACGCCTTCCTGTAGCTCTCATAATCCATTGCGCATCCCTCCCCGTTTATCCTATCGCAGGCGGAGGCTCCTGTCAAGTGCAAAAAGCGGAGGGGAATTTCCCCTCCGCCGGATGTTCAGCAGCCGCAGCCGCAGCTGTTATTGTTGTCGCAGCCACAGCCGCAGCCGTTGCCGTTGGTCAGTGCGCCGCCGTTGCAGCCACAGCAGGAGAACAGGAGAATCAGGATGATGATCCACCAGCAGCCGCCAAAACCGTTATTACAATTCATACTCAGGAACCTCCCGTTGATGTTATGAGCACTTCGCTCATTCCATGTTATGACGGGGGCCGGATTTGGTGACGGCTCAGGAAAAAAGATTCTCCACGGTATCGAAGCGGTAGCCCATCTCCTCCCAACGGGTCAGGAGATCATCCAGAATGGCGGCGTTTGTCTTCGAGGTGCTGTGCAGCAGCACGACCGCGCCGCTGTGGATGCGCGGGATGAGCTTGGAAAAGGCCTGCTCCGAGGTCGGCTGCTTGTCGTTGAGCCAATCCACATAGGCAAGGCTCCAGAACACGGTGTGGTAGCCCATCTCCTGCGCCATTTTCAGGTTTTCCTCGGAGTAGATTCCCTGCGGCGGGCGGTAGAATTTCTTCATCTTCTCCCCCGTCGTCTTTTCGTACAGTGCCTCCAGCGATTCCAGCTCCTCGCGGAAGCGCGCTGCGTCGCCGATTTTGGACATGTCCCAGTGGTGATAGGTGTGGTTGCCGACGATGTGTCCCTCCGCAACCATGCGCCGCACCAGCTCCGGATTCTGCTCGATGTAGTTTCCTACCAGGAAGAAGGCCGCGGAGACTCCATGCTTTTTCAGCGTGTCAAGAATCTGCGCCGTGCAGCCGTTTTCATAGCCCGAGTCGAAGGTCAGATAGATCACCTTCTGCGATGTGTCGCCCAGATAGGCCGCGTCGTACTGCCTCAGGCGGTCATTAGATGTGTTGCCTACGGGCGGCTGCCCCTCCGTCTGGAAGCTCAGACCCCAGGAGCCGGCCGGCAGCGCAGCCTGCTGCTTTGCGCTGGCAATCGCCACGAGAGAGCACAGCACGCCCAGAACGATCAGCAGCGGCAGATTCCGCCGTAAAAATGCTCGCATATTCCTCACCTCGGTCAAGCTTATGCGCCCGAGGCCGCGTCTATGCAAAAAAGCCGGGGAGGTTACTCCCCGGCTTTTACATTACAGGATGTCCCACTTGATCTCTTCAGGCGCCTGGTCGAGAATTTCCGGCGTCCGCAGGATCTTATTGAAATACTTCATGACGGTGGCGTAGTAGAAGCCGTCCACGGTGCGCTCGTCGCAGTTCAGGATATAATCCACATAGCGGCGGGTGACGGGCTTGCCGGTCAGGTCCAGCTCGACCTTGCGGTACTTGCGGCCGAAGGCGACGAAGACAGGCAGGTTGCCAAAGTCATACAGATGGTGGATGATCGGCGGGATGCCGAGCGAGCCCATGGAGGTGAAGATGACGGAGGCATGGAAGGGGCTGACCTCAAGCAGGAACTTGGGGATTTTGCCGAAGTAGTCCATGACCTTCAGAACCCAGACGACAAATTTCAAAAGCAGGCCGGGCAGGCTCGCAAGCATGGCAGCGACGTTATCAAAGCTGCTGTCGAGCGGGGTGTTCTTAACCTCCTCGTAAATCTTGTTGAACTTCTCATAGACCTCCTTGGAGGTATCGGTCTGCGTCAGGTGGAGCTTGATCATGGTGTCGGAGGCTTCCGTGCTCATTTCCTTCTTGATAGCCATGGTGAACTGGATGTCGTCGTCGCGCTGATAGACGCGCTGGCCGGACAGGAAGCGGTTGCAGCCGGGGTATTTTGCGATGCAGCGCACATAGGCCGCAAGGAAGACATGGGTAATGCCGAAGTTTTCCATGCCCTCGCTGCGCTTTTTGTGGATGTAGCGCTCGATGTTCGTGATCTCAACGGTGTCGCGGATGGAATTGGACGCGCCGTTTCGATTGGGCATGATGTAATTGGCAACGACGGACATGCCGTTGATCGTGCGCAGGCGGCGGCCGTCGGAGCGGTCGCCCCAGGTCTTGTGGTACTTTCCGTCGTTGAAGCGGCGCATTGCCAGCGTCAGCAGGAAGAAGGCGCTGACCATTGCGATATTGGAAAGCTTTCCAAACAGATACCAGAGCGAGATGCTGCGGCATTCATAAATGAAGTCATAGGTCAGCGCGCCCAGCGGCAGAAGCGTCACCAAGGTCAGAATGCCAACCTTTTCCAGCCGTCCCGTCATGAACAGGCGGTAAAGGACATAGAAAGCGAAGTACAGGATCCAGCATACGACGACATAGCGCATATAACCGAAGAGTGCATTGCCGCCGCGCAGGTGCAGATCCAGCGCGACCTGGCCGAAGTAGACGCAGGCCCAGAAAACCGGCGTTGTCGTGCGGTAAAGGCTCTTCTCTCCGCAGAGCAGGACCTGCAAGGCAAACAGCAGGCAGACCGCCATCGGCAGAACCTTCTGGAACCAGATGTTTACGGTGGTGATGATCTCCGCCTCACCGAAGCAGAGCGCAAGAATTTGCAGAACGATCGATGCAGCCGCGAAGAATGCAGAAATCCAGGTGAGCGCATTCTTACGGCCTGCGTAGTATCTCACAGGTTGTGGCATAGGCTTTTCCTCTCTCTCATGCCGCCGCGCGGCAAGTCTGCTATCATTATAACGCAAAGCGAAAAATGTGTCAAGACGCCCCGATATCGGCAAATTGCGGTTTTAACGGTATTGAAAAGCATATTTCGGAGGGAAAGATAGTATGAAAGAAAACCGTCAGGGTTGTCTTTCAGGTTCAATCACCCGCCGCAGCGACTAAGCCTGCAAAGGCAGGCTTGCCGTTCAGCTTGTCTAAACAAGCTGAACGGCATTCGGAGTTGCCTCCGAATGCCGTTGTCTTGCAGCCTGATTACTGCGATTACCGGAAAAGGACAAATTGGAAGAACAAAATCACAAGAGCAAAGCCAGCCAGGAAAATGCCGCCAACCAACAGTACCGCTTTCAACACGCCGCCAAGCATGGCGAGCGTTTCGCCAAACGAAAGCTTTACCGGTTCCTGCTGCTTGCCGCCGGAGGATTTCGACCTGCGGACGCGCCGGTCATACCCAGGCATGCCCTCAACATCCATGGGTGCGATCACGCGGCCGTCGTCGTCATCGTATTTCCGCTTTGCCATTTCGACCTCCTAACAAATCAAGGGTGGCAGATTTATTTCTTGTCCTTTTCTTTCTTCATTTCTTCTTCCAGCTCTGCCTGACGCTCCGGCGTATTGTAGAGGTGGCAGGCGCAGAAGTGATCCGGCTCGATTTCCATGAAGTCCGGCGTGCAGTGCTTGCAGACTTCCATGCATTTGCTGCACCGCGTGTGGAACTTGCAGCCGGCGGGAGGATTGCTCGGGGACGGAATGCTGCCCTCGAGGATGATGCGGTTCATCTTGTAATCCGGATCCGGCACCGGGATCGCGGAGAACAGCGCCTCGGTGTAGGGATGCAGCGGATGGGCAAAGACCTTCTCGGTGGAGGAGTACTCCACGAGGTTGCCGAGGTACATCACGCCGACGGTGTCGGAGATGTGCTCGACGACGGAGAGGTCATGCGAGATGAAGAGGTAGGTCAGGTTGAATTCCTTCTGCAAATCGCGCAGCAGGTTGATGACCTGCGCCTGAATGGAAACGTCCAGTGCGGAGACAGGCTCGTCGCAGAGGATGAAATCCGGATTCAGTGCAAGCGCACGCGCGATGCAGATTCTCTGGCGCTGGCCGCCGGAAAACTCGTGAGGATAGCGGTCACGATAATACTCGTGCAGACCGCAGGCGCGCATGATTCTCGCGACATAGGCATCGACCTCGTCCTTCGGAACCAGGTTGTGCTCACGGACGCCCTCGGCGATGATTTCACCGATTGGCATACGCGGAGACAGGCTGGAGTACGGATCCTGGAAGATGATCTGGATGTGCGGGCGCATCTCGCGCAGCTCGTCCTTGGAGAGCTTGAAGATGTCCACACCGTTGAAGAACACCTCGCCGGAGGTCTTCTCCTGCAAACGCAGGATGGTACGGCCGACCGTGGACTTGCCGCAGCCGGACTCGCCGACCAGGCCCATCGTGGTGCCGCGCTTGATCTTAAAGGAGATGCCGTCAACGGCCTTTACATAGCCGATGGTCTTGCGGAAGAAGGAGGACTTGATGGGGAAATACTTATACAGGTCCTTAACGACCAGCAGATTCTCCTGGTCCTTCTCTGCGCCCTCAAAGAGCTTCGCAGAGTATTCGTCATGGATTGCAGTATTACTCATGGAACAGTTCCTCCTCATTCAAAGCCTTCGGGTAATCGAGCACCTCACCGGTTTCGAAGAAGCGGTAGCAGGAGACGATATGCGTGTCGGAAATGCGAATCTCGGGAGGATACACGCCGTCGCAGCGGCCCTTGCACTCGCCGCGCATTTCGCAGCGATCGCGGAAGTAGCAGTAGTTCGGCATATCGACGGGGTTCGGAACGCTGCCGGGGATGTTATAGAGCGACTCGACCTTTCTGCCGACCACAGGCTTGGACTTCATCAGGCCGATGGTATAAGGATGCGCAGGATGATGGAAAATATCCTCCGCGGTGCCCTTCTCGACCACGCGGCCGGAGTACATAACGACGACATAGTCGGCCATGCTGGCAACGACGCCGAGGTCATGCGTAATGAGCATGATGGAAGAATTGATCTTTTCCTTCAGGCCGCGCAGCAGGTCCAGGATCTGCGCCTGAATCGTAACGTCCAGTGCAGTCGTGGGCTCGTCGGCGATGATCAGCTCGGGGTTGCAGGCCAGCGCGATGGCGATCATGATTCTCTGGCGCATGCCGCCGGAGAGCTCATGCGGATAGCGCTTGTAGATGCTCTCTGCATCGGCGATGCCGACCAGCTCGATCATCTCCAGCGTGCGCTTCTTGATATCCTCATCGCTCATGTCCTTGTTGTGCAAGCGGATGACCTCATCGACCTGCTCGCCGATGCGGAACACGGGGTTCAGAGAAGTCATCGGCTCCTGGAAGATCATGGAAACGCGGTTGCCGCGGACGTCCTGCATAACGGAATCCGGCGCGTTGACGATATTCAGCGCATCTCCCTCGGGGCTGGTGCGGAAGCGGATTTCACCAGCAACCGTCTGGCCCTTCGGCCGCTGCACAAGCTGCATCAGAGACAGGCTCGTCACGGATTTGCCGCAGCCGGACTCTCCGACGACGCCGACCGTGGAGCACTTGGGGATCTCAAAGCTGACACCGTCCACGGCCTTGACCGTGCCGATATCGGAGAAGAAGTAGGTGCAGACGTTGTCAAATTCGACAACGTTGTTCGGATTCTTCATCTTGGTGGTGTAATTCGCAGGATTCTTGCCGAGCGCCGCATGCTTCTTTTCCAGGCGGCGGGTAATCTTGCGATTCATGCGGGTAATCTTGCGGGATTCCTTCGCACTGATATAGGAGGAACCCTTGCCGTTCGTATTCGTAGCCATGGCTTTCCCTCCTTATTCCTTAGAGCGCGGGTCGAACGCGTCACGCAGGCCGTCGCCGACGAAGTTGAAGGCGATAACGGTCAGGCAGATCAGCAGGCCAACCGGGATCCAAATATAGTAGTAGTGCTCCAGCGCTGCCTGGCTGGAAACGGAGTTGATCATCGTGCCCCAGGTGGCCAGGGGGTGCTTGACGCCGAGGCCGAGGAAGGACAGCGTGGACTCCGTCAGGATGATGCCGCCGAGACCGGAGGTCGCCGTGACAATCAGCTGCGGCATAACATTCGGAACAAGGTGGCGGAAGATACGGCGGCTGACGCGGACGCCGGTGGCCTCCGTTGCAACCATGAATTCCTGCTCGCGCAGGGAGAGGATCTGGCCGCGGACCAGACGGGCGATACCAGCCCAGCCCATGATGCCCAGGGAGGCCATCATGACGAACAGACGTCCGTAGGTGCTGAAGCGCTGCGCGTCCATCATGGCGCCGAGGATGATCAGGATCGGCATAGAGGGCAGGCAGTAGAAGATATCGACCAGACGCATGATGATGTTATCGACCGCGCCGCCGAAGTAGCCGGCGATGCCGCCCATGATAACGCCGAGGAGCGTCTCAAGGATGACGACGACAAAGCCGACCATCAGGGAGATACGGCCGCCGTACATCATACGGGCCAGGACGTCATAGCCGTCGCCGTCGGTGCCGAAGGGATGCTTCGCGCTGGGCGCGGAGTTGTTGTTGATCAGGTAGCTGGTCAGGCTGGCAGTCACGACGTATTCCTGCACATTCGAGCGGCTGATGTTCATCGTCGCAGGCTCGTAAATGTAGTTGCCGTTTTCATCCAGCTCATAGGAGCCGTCTGCCTCGGACTGCTTCGGCAGGTCATAGGTGAAGCTGGAGGTCTGCTCACCGCGTTCCTCCATCTCATAGATGGCGTTCAGAAGGGCGGCCTTCAGATCATAGTTCATCGTGTCCGTGCCGTCGTAGCGGCGGATGACGAAGGTGCTCAGCTCGGCATAAAGCGTACCGTCGGAGAGATAGAAGGCGGGATTGCCGTCCTCCTCGCCAATCTGGTAGGTCGTGCCGTCGGCCTGGAAGTCCTCGCCGCTCGCGAGCGCAAGCAAGGAATTCGCGCGGAACTCGTCGGAGACGGTGCTGCCGGATTCCTGCATGACATAGTAATACTTTGTCGAAACGATGACCGGAGTCTCATTCGTCAGGGAGCCGACGATGTTGGTGCCCAGACCATCGCTGATGATGCCGTAATGCACATCGTTATAGGTGAATTCGCTCTGACCGGCAGCGGAGGCTGCGTTTGCAGCGGCCTCAAAGCCCTCGTCCAGCGCGGCGCCCTCATAGGTAAAGCCGTTGCGCTCCACGTAGATGTCAGAGGTTTTCGGAGCAGTGCCCTTGACCTTCTGATAGGTCGCACCGCCATAGGTGAAGCTTTCGCCATCCTTTGCGGCAGCAACCGCACTCTCAAAGGCCGCGCCGAGGGCCTCGCCCTCATAGGTCATGCTCTTACCGAGCATGGAATACTGGCCGATCAGGTAGGTATACTCGCCGAAGGTGCAGACCTTCTGGGAATCATAGGAGCTGAGAGTATACACATTCTGTGCAATCTGATCCACGGAATAGAAGCTGTTTGCGCCCTCGGTGTCGCTGACAACCTGGTGAGTAACGCCATTGGCCTCCATTGCGGAGATATAGGAATTCATGCGGTTGGCGACGCTGGTGAGCGCGGTGCCGCCGTTGATGCTGTAGTTCTGATAATCTTTATTCTCTCTGGCAAGGGCATAATTCTTGGTAATGGCCTCATACTTATAGTCTGTCTCCGTCTGGCCCCAGCCATAGAACAGCGGGAACAGGAAGGAAAACGCAAACATAAAGATCAGGATGCAGGAGCCGACAATGGCCAGACGGTTGCGGACAAAGCGCTTGGCAACCAGACGGCCGGGGGAGATAATCTTCACTCGCTGTGCGTCGTCAAGGTGCATTTCCTCGTCCTTGTTGGCATTCTTTGCAGTCTCGGCCTCCTTTGCCTTGAGGATCGCATTCAAATCTCTTTTCATATCGATCCTCCTTAGCCGAGACGGACGCGCGGGTCAACAGCGGCATAGAGGATATCCGCCAGGAGGTTGCCGAGCAGCGTCAGAATGGAGATGAACGTCAGATAGAACATCGTGAAGGGGATGTCCGCGCTGACCATGGAATAGTAGGACGCATAACCAATGCCCTGAATGCCAAACAGCGTTTCCGTAATCAGCGCGCCGCCGAACAGGGACGGCAGAGAGCCGCCGAGGCTGGTGACGAGCGGAATGAGGGTATTACGGAAGGCATGCTTGCTGATGACCTTCTTTTCCGGCACACCCTTGGCGCGCGCGGTGCGGATATAGTCCGCATTGAGGACTTCGAGCATATTGGTACGGGTATAACGCATCAGACCACCGATGCTGATAATAATCAAAGTAATTGCGGGCAAGACCATATGCTTGCCGACATCGAGGATCTTTCCGAATTCGGAAAGCTGGGGATAGTTACGGCTGGTCATACCGGTAAAGTCAAACCAGCCGAGCTTTGTCGCAAAGACAAGCTTGAGCAGACACGCAAGGAAGAAGGTAGGCAGTGAAATGCAGATCATGGAAATGACTGTAGCTGCGTAGTCCGCAAACTGATACTGCTTCCGGGCGGCGAGGACACCGAGCGGAATGGCGATCAATAATTCAAATGCAAAAGCAACGGAGCTGAGGATAAAGCTAATCCAGACCGTGTCGTTGAATTCCTCAATGACGGGCTTGGTCCATTGCCAGCTGTTGCCGAGATTACCTGTCAGAGCACTCTTCCACCAGGTAAAATAACCCGAAATGATATTCTCATCCATGCCGTATTGCTTGTTCAGGTCGTCCAACCATTCCTGATAGGACTTGGTGGCGCCGGGACGCGTGGCAAGCTGGCGGGCCTGCTGCTCGATGTAATTGTTTGGCATCATATACATCAGCGCGTAGACAAGGAACATAACGACGATGAGGATCACAGCGGAGTAGAGAAGTCGCTTAATAACAAATTTTGACATGTTTCTTTCCACCCTGTTTCTATACTGGTTTTACGGCAGAAAGGGGGCCTTGGTGGCCCCCCTTGCCGTAAATTGCTTGGTTTCTTTCAGAATCGACCGAAAGTCAGACTGCCGGAATTACTGGGCGCTGATAACTTCCAGGTTCTCGATCTCTGCATACCAGCCCCAGTACGGAGTCATATCCTTGGGCATGGTGTCAACATTGACACGCTGGGAAGAAACGACAGTGCAGTCCTTTCTCTGATAGAGAGGCAGTTCGCAGCCCCAGCTCAGGATGATATCGAGGCACTGCTTGTAGGTAGCCTTACGATAAGCGGTATCGGAGCTGGAACGGGCGTCAACGATCAGCTGATCGAGCTGGCTGTCAACGATCTGATAGTGGTTGGAGTTCGTGCCCTGACCATGAGCGTTGTCGCTGTAGTAGACCTGATACATATCGGGGTCAGCAGTGGACTGCCATGCAGCGCACCACAGCTCAGCGGTGTTGCCCTCGAGAGCGTTGTTCCAAACAGAGGTCTCAACGTCGGAGACGATCAGGTTGAAGCCGATGGTCTTGAGCTGTTCGGAAGCAGCCAGTGCCACGCCAAATGCGGGATGGTCGCCTTCGCCCTGGCCAGGAACCATGATTTCGTATTCAAGCTTTGCGCCTTCCGGAGCAGCGGTGAACTTACCGGTTGCTTCGTCGTAGGTGTAGCCGGCAGCCTTCAGATAGCCGACAGCAGCCTTCAGAGCCGCCTCGTACTTCTGCTGCTCGGACATACCCTCGGTGTAGATGGGGTTGCCGTCAACATCCTTGCTGTAAGCAGTCTCATAGCCTTCGTCGGTGGGACGGGGAGCTGCCCAAGAGGTGTTGGAAATCGGGTACTGGATAACGCTTGCGCGGTCGCCATAGTAGGAGTCGATAACGGTGTCACGATGGACGGACAGAACGGTCATGATAGCCAGACGGAGATCCTTGGATTCCTGGGACTCGGGCTTGCCGCCGACGTTCACAAGGTCAGCGTTCATGCCGAGGTAGCCATAGCCGCGGTAGTCAACCAGAATGGTGGTGGTGGTGTCGCCGGTGATTTCGCCGTTGGAGTTGCCATCCTGCAGAGCCTTCAGGGTCTGAGCGTTGATGGACGGAACAGCGATATCAAAGGTGCCAGCCTGGATGCCGGGGACATAGTCGTTGTCGGTGGACTCGACCATGCGGATGTATTCGATCTTGGGGGAGCCTGCCCAGTACTCGGTGTTGGCCTTCAGGGTAACGACGCCGTTTTCATAGCTGTCGAAGACATAGGGGCCGCAGCCGATAGGCTGGGTGGTCTTGGCCTTAACGCCGCTCAGGTCGCCCTTGGTGAAGCCGAACTGATTGTTGTTGTAGTCATAAGCCTTCTCGTCGCCGTAGTAGTGCAGCGGAGCAACGGTGAAGCTCATGTTGTAGATCGCGGTAGCATCGAAGCTCGTGCAGTGCACGGTCATGCTGTAGTCGCCGGTACGAACGATGCCCTTGATGTTGGCAGCGGATTCGCCGGTGGAGACGCCCTTCTGATACTCGGTGACCTTGTCGCCCAGCTCAGCATAGATGAGGTCGGAGATAGAGGTCTCAGCAACTTCCTTGTTGATGCCATCATCGGAGAGGTCATAGCCATAGTTGGCAACGATCTGATCGAAGAAGCTCTTTGCATCGGTAACGCCTTCGTAGCCCCACAGTGCAGCGGCGCCAGCAGCATCGGAAACGTTGTACGCTTCGCCATAGTTAGCAATAACGTAATCAATGATTTCCTGAGCGAACTTCTCGCCGGCAGCGTTGAACGCAGCCCAGAACGTGGAGGTCTGCTCCTCGGTCGCCTGCTCGGCCTTGCCGTCCGGGCCAGCCTTGAGGATGACGTTCATCAGGGATTCCATGCCGCCGCGGTACTCGTCCATGCCTTCGATCGGAAGAGCATAAAGAGTGGAAGCGCCGTCATAGGTCGGGTCGCACATAACATAGATGCCGAAGATAACGTCGTCGATCGTAGCCTTCTTGCCATCGGAGAACTTAACGTCCTTACGCATGGTCAGGTTGTAATCGACGGTGCCGTCAGCATTCTCAACGACATCGACATCGCCGATGCCCTTGTAGGTGTAGTCAGTGCCGTTGTAGGCGATGGTCTCGCCCTCGATGCCCTTGCGGACGATGTTGCCTTCACGGTCAGCCGTGAGCAGGCCGGCCTGGGTCAGGTCAACAACTTCCTGGTCATAAGCAGTCGTCGCAAAGAACGGGCTGAACTTCTGACCGAAGGTTGCAGTCGCATAAACCAGCGTGCCGGAAGCCTTGCTGCTCGGCTTGCAGCCAGCAAAGAGAGCAACAACCATCACGAGAGCCAGCGCGATTGCGAAGATCTTCATGATTTTGTTTTTCATTTTCTTTCCTCCTATTGATTTATATTCAGCAGCGATTGCCGCCAATATACATTATAATGTATCCTGCGGAAGCTCCTCCATGCGGAGGTTCCCACGCAGCAGGTACATGACCACGCCGCACGCCGCCCACGCCGCAGCGCCGCAGCACAGAAGCAGGTTCAACGCGGAAAATTCGTTCGTGCATAGCATCACGATGCCGCTCGCCAACGCACACAGGCCAAGTGCCGTCTGCGCACCGGAAAAGAACTGGTAGCGGCCGTAGAGCTTATCGTTGTGCTCGCGCGTGACGTGCTCCTTCGCCGTGTGCAGGCGCCAGAGCGCCATCAGCTCCTCGCCGACTGCCGCAATGCCGATTACCATCGGTGCGGTGAAGGCCCAGCTGTTTGCCAGCGGCCGGACGTTCGCCAGCAGAAGCAGCAGCCACAGCGCCGCAGACAGTGCGGTCAAAATGCTGTACCAGAGCTTTGTGCGCCGAACGGTCTTCGGTTCCGCCGCGAAGCGGTAATACACGCCGATATAGGTCACCACCGTCCGGCGGTGTCCTCCGGGGGTCAGGATCGTCTCGGACCGATAGTCCTGGGCGTACTTTTTTCTGACCATGTGCATCCTCCGTCCGGTTTCCCCGGCTATTCCCCGAATATGCAGGGATTATACCATGGGGCAGCAAAATTGTCAATATATAATATGAACAACATTTGAATGTAAAATCAGCAATTTTCGGCATTTTTTGTGAATTCTACGAATTTTGTATTTGCCAAAAAATTTGTTTTTAGCAGAAACCGGCGGTCAATTCGGCTTTCGAGGGCCAAATATGTTTCTGTTTTGTCTTTGTCAGAGCGACAGGCTGTCTCCCTCTCTCGCACGGTCAATCCTGTATATTCATACACTCTATGCATACCGCCTTGTGTCCGGATGGAATCTTACAGGAACAACACCGTCAATATGACAACTGCCACTGGGGTAAGGCGGGAATTTGCCCCGCTTTTCCCCCGGCGATTCTTGCATTTTCGCAGCGCATTATTCATTCAAATTGTAAAAGCCGCTCGTTTTTTGTCCTTGAGACGCGGACGGGCGTTTTTCGCCCGTCTCTTCTCACAGGCGCAGCAGGCAGAAGCCCTGCGGCATCAGGGAGCATTGCCCGTCATAAAGCCGCCCAAGCCCCTCGGCAAAAATAATTTCTCCGCGCTGCTCCGGCTGCCATTCCTCGTGCGACAGATTCATGAAGACGCCCACTCGTGCACCTTCCGGCATCGTCCGGACGAAGGCAATTTTCCCGCCGCCCGCCTGCAAAACGCGGACGTCGCCATCCTTCAGCACAGGCGTGTCGTTCTTCACGCGGCACAGGGCCGCGAAATACGTGCGAAGCGCCGTGTCCTCCGCTCCCCAGGGATAATAGCGGCGGCAGAAGGGATCCTCGCCGCCCTCCATGCCGGCCTCGTCGCCATAATAAATGCTGGCCATGCCGGGCAGCATGAATTGCAGGAAGGCCGCCCGGTGCAACCGGGAAACTGCCTCCCGCCGCGACTCCGGCGTCATACGGTGCTGCGCCCACTCGGCCTTCGAACCGTGGAAGCCGTCGCCCAGGCGAGTCAGAATGCGCATCGTGTCGTGGGAGCCAAGCAGATTCATCACACAGGCGAGCACCTGCGGCGGGTAGTTCTCGGCAAGCTGCATAATGCGCTCGCCAAGCCCGCTGCCGTCGTCCTCCCCCGTAACATAGGCGATGATCGCCTTCTGCCAGGGGTAGTTCATCACGCTGTCCAGCTCGCCATCCACGAAGTAGCGGCGGGAAATGCCATAGGCGCGCTTGTTTGACGCGTCCTCCCAGACCTCGCCGATGAGCAGCGAGTCCGGCTTGAGGCGGCGCAGCCGCTGCTTCAGCTTCAGAACAAACTCGTCCGGCAGCTCGTCCACGACGTCCAGGCGGAAGCCGTCCGCGCCGAGCCGCAGCCAGTGGGCCAGCACGGAGTCCTCATCCTCGATGACGTAGTTGACATAACTTTCCGACAATTCCTCCACATTCGGCAGCGTCGGCATGTTCCACCAGGCGTCATAGTCGTCCGGATAGTGCCGGAAGCGATACCAGGAGCGGTAGGGCGACTGCGGGTCGGAAACGGCGCCGTGGCCGAAAATGCCCTTAGCGTCGAAATAGGCGCTGTTGCTGCCGGTGTGGGAAAACACGCCGTCAAGAATGACGCGCATCCCCAGCGCGTGCGCGTCGGCACAGAGGGCGGCAAAGTCCTCCTGCGTGCCGAGCATGGGGTCAATGCGCTTATAGTCGGCGGTGTCATAGCGGTGGTTGGAGTAGGCCATGAATACCGGGTTGAGGTACAGCACCGTCACGCCAAGGCCGTGCAGATAGGGCAGCTTTTCACGGATGCCCTGCAAATTCCCGCCGTAAAAGTCGTTGCACCAGTTGCCGCCGGCGTCGGCCGTAAACTGCGGTGTGTCGGTCGGGTGCTCGTGTACCCAGAACGGGCCAAGCTTTTGGGAAACGTCGCAGCTTCCCACTCGGTGGAAGCGGTCCGGAAAGATCTGATACATCACCGTGCCGCGCGCGTAATCCGGGACGGTGAAATCCGCCGGGATCACGCTGAGCTGCCACTTATCGCCCGCTTCCATATTGGTCTGGTCGCCCTGCCGGAACAGGCGGAAGCTGCCGTCCGGCTTGTGGATCCGAAACCAGTAGAAATACAGCCCGCGCTCCTGCGTGAACACGCCGCGCCAGGTGTCATAGACGCCGTCGCTGCATTCCTTTTCAAACGCCACCGTGCGGCAGGGCTGCTCCTCGCAGTTTTCCAGCACCAGCTCCACGACAATCGCGCCGCAGTTGCAGGGGATCTGAATCTTCATCATACAGGATTCCCCCGTCCGGAGCGTTCCGAACGGGGTTTTGTAAGCTTCCTGCCTGCTGTTAAACAGAATTCGCATCAGTCAAGGTTCCAAATCTTCTCGGCGTACTCCTCGACCGCGCGATCGGAGGAGAAAATGCCCGCCTTGGCGATGTTGACCAGGGACATCTGCGCAAACTTCTTCTCATCCAGATACGTTTCGGAGACGACTTTCTGTGCGCGCGCATAGTCGGCAAAGTCGGCAATCGTCATATAGGCATCCGCCACGCCGAAGCGCTTGGTCAGCAGGGAATCGACCAAATCGTCGAAGCGCTGGCCAAGGATGCCGGAGGTCAGCATTTCCAGAACCTCCCGCAGCTCAGGCGTCAGGAACTCGTTGGGATCGTAGCCGCGCTGCCACAGCGCGTCAACCTCGTGGGCCTTCATGCCGAAGAGGAAGATGTTCTCGTCGCCCACCTGCTCGTGGATCTCGACGTTCGCGCCGTCCAGCGTGCCGATGGTGACGGCGCCGTTGATCATCAGCTTCATGTTGCCGGTGCCGGAGGCCTCCTTGCCCGCCACGGAAATCTGCTCGGAGATGTCCGCCGCCGGGATGATGATCTCCGCGAGGGAGACCTTGTAGTCCTCAATGAAGACGACCTTCAGCTTATCGCGCACCTGCGGGTCGGCGTTGATGAAGTTGGAAACCGCAACGATCAGGCTGATGATCTGCTTTGCGCGGATATAGCCCGCCGAGGCCTTCGCCGCAAAGATGAAGGTGCGCGAAACAAAGGGCGCGTCGGGGTTCTTCTTGATCTGATTATAGAGATAGAGCACATGCAGAATGTTCAGAAGCTGGCGCTTATACTCGTGCAGGCGCTTGATCTGGATATCGAAAATCGAATCCGGATTGACGCGGATGCCGTTCTGCTCCTCGATGAGTTTGGCAAGACGCTCCTTGTTCTTGCGCTTGATGCGGCGCAGCTCGGCAAGGACCTTCTCGTCGTCCACGTACTTCATGAGCTTTTCCAGGTCGCGCGCATCGCGCTTGAAGCCGTCGCCGATGAGCGTGGTCAGGTAGTCCGTCAGCAGCGGATCGGACTGGCACAGCCAGCGGCGGTACGCGATGCCGTTCGTCACGTTGAGGAAGCGGTCCGGCGTGATCTGGCAGTAGTCGCGGAAGATGCCGTTGCGCAGGATGTCCGTGTGCAGCTTGGAAACGCCGTTGACGGCGTGGCAGGCCGCGAGGCAGAGGTTCGCCATGCGCACCTCATTGTTCGCAATGACGGCCATATAGTTGATCTTGCCCCAGTCGTTGGGATACACCGCGCACAGATGCTCGATCAGGCGGCGGTTGATCTCCACGCAGATGGAGTAAACGCGCGGCAGCTGCTCGCGGAACAGATCGACGCTCCAGCGCTCGAGCGCTTCGCTCATGACGGTGTGGTTCGTGTAGGACAGGGTGTTGCAGGTGATCTCCCAGGCCTCGTCCCAGCCGAAGTCGTGCTCATCGATCAGCAGGCGCATCAGCTCCGGCACGCACAGCGCCGGGTGGGTGTCGTTGATGTGAATGGCCAGCTTATCGGCCAGATTCGCATAGGTGTGGTACTTCTTATAGTGCTTCTTGAGAATGCTCTGCAGGGAGGCGGAAACCAGCAGATACTGCTGCTTCAGGCGCAGGCGCTTGCCCTGGATATGATCGTCCGCGGGATAGAGCACCTTGGAGATCGTCTCGGCCATGGCATTGCGCTCCAGCGCGCGGACATAGTCGCCGCGGGAGAAGGCCGCCATATCGAAGCTCTGCGGCAGCTTTGCGCTCCAGAGGATCAGGCGGTTTGCCGCGTCGCTGTCGTAGCCGGAGATAAACATGTCATGCGGCACGGCGATCACGGAATTATAGCCGACCTGCGCGACCTTGAAGCGGCCGTTGTCCATCCACTCGCGAACCTCGCCGCCGAATTTGACCTCGACCGCGTCGTCCTCGCGGGTGCGGAGCCACACGTCGCCCATTTCCAGCCAGTTGTCCGGAAATTCCATCTGCCAGCCGTCGACGATCTTCTGGCGGAAGATGCCGAACTCATAGCGGATGGAGCAGCCGGTCACGGGGTAGTCCAGTCCGGTCGCCGCGTCCATATAGCAGGAAGCCAGACGGCCGAGGCCGCCGTTGCCGAGACCTGCGTCCGGCTCCATGGCGTAGAGGTGGTCGATGTTGATGCCCGCCTGTGCAAGCATCTCGCGGTATTCCTTCTCCACGCCGAGGTTGAACAGGTTATTGCGCAGGCTCGTTCCGACCAGGAACTCCATGGACATATAGTAAACTTCCTTCTTTTCCTCCTGCGCACAGCGATTCTGGAACACGCGGTTCTTCTCCGCGAGCAGCTCGCGCACGACGGTGCAAAGGGCGCGGTAGGCCTGCTTTTCCGTGGCCTCCTCCAGACTGCATCCGAAGATGCGCCGCAGCGCATCCTCCATCGCCGCACGGGGTGCGACGGTCAGCTCCGGGCGGGACTCCCGCTGTTTCGATTTCTGCATAATTGCCTCCTATGGTCTTTCTGCGGAAGCTCTGATTTTTGTAAACGGGTAAGAGCGTTCAGAGATTCCGGGGTTATTTGCTGCGCAGCTCCGTATAAAGCTGCATGTATTCCGCAGCCGGGCCCTTCCAGCTGAAGTCGCACTGCATGTCGCGCTGTGCCAGCGCGTTCCATTCGGTGCGGTCGCCGTAATACAGGCCCGCTGCGCGGTCGATGGCGCCGAGGAAATCGTCGGCGTTGTAGCTCTGGAAGGTGAAGCCGCGGCCCTCCTTCGTTTCGGGGTTGTAAGGCGGGACGGTATCGCGCAGGCCGCCGTTGGCCGCAACCACCGGCACCGTGCCGTAGCGCATCGCAATGAGCTGCGACAGGCCGCAGGGCTCGGATTTCGAGGGCATCAGGTACATATCCGCGCCGGCATAGACGCGGCTGGCCAGCTTCGGATCGAAGCACAGCCGCACGGCGACCTTGCCGGGATACTGCCGGGCAAAGGCGCTCAGCGCGTACTCATACTGCCGCTCGCCGGTGCCGACGATGACCAGCTGCACCTCCCGCTCCATCAGGCGCTGGAAGATGTAGCACAGCAGGTCGATGCCCTTGTGCCCGGCCAGGCGCGTAACCATCGCCAGAACAGGCGCATCCGTGTCCGTCCGCAGGCCCAGCTCCTCGCGCAGGGCGCGCTTGTTTTCCCACTTCCCCGCCATATCCGCCGCAGAATAGTGCGCGGTAAGCGCGGCGTCCGTTTCGGGGTCGTAGACCGTGGTGTCGATGCCGTTGGTGATACCCCAGAGCCACGCGTTGCGCAGCACACCGTCCAGACGGTGCGCATAGTAGGGATAACGCAGCTCCTCGGCGTAGGATTTGGAAACCGTCGTGACGATATCCGCCGTCTCGATGGCGCCCTTCATCATGTTGATCGCGCCGTCAAAGGTCAGCTTGCCGCGGTATTCCTCCGGCAGGGCAAGGGTGTTGTCAAAGAAGGACGCGTCCGCCCAGCCCTGATATTCCACATTGTGGATGGTGAAAACGGTCTTCGTCTCCGGGCACCAGCTGCCGTACAGCGCGCGGCAGTACACGACCGCCATGGCGCTCTGCCAGTCGTGGCAGTGCAGAATCTCCGGCTTGAAATCCAGATAGTACATCGCCGCAAGGACGGCCTTGGAATAGTAGGTGAAGCGCTCGCCGTCGTCAAAATCGCCGTAGATCGTATTGCGCGCACCGAAATAGTAATCGTTGTCGA
This sequence comes from uncultured Oscillospiraceae bacterium, assembly GCA_934622035.1. Taxonomy (GTDB): domain Bacteria; phylum Bacillota; class Clostridia; order Oscillospirales; family Oscillospiraceae; genus JAZOXB01. Next base: position 146,138 of record CAKTVG010000001.1, on the reverse strand, counting down.
TGAAATAGATCTGAAGCTTTTTCCGGCGGGACTTCAGCCGCAGGATGCCGACATAGCTTTCACGCCAGGCCAGCTCCATGTTGAACGAACCGAGGAACTCCACCGGGATCGTCTCGTCCTGCTTGAGCTTTTTATAATACGGCAGGAAAACGGCAATCTCATTGCCCTTGATTCTGGCAAGCTCTGCAGGCAGCGCCTGCATCACATCTCCGAGGCCGCCCGTTTTGACGAGCGGCGCCGCCTCGGAGGCTACCATTGCGATTTTCATACCACTTCTCCTCTTCTGAATACGAGCGGATGCTCCTTCGTGCCGCGCAGAACCGCGCCCGGCCGCACGATGACCTCCTTATCCAAAATGACGCATTCCAGATCCGCGCCCTCGCCGATGACGGAGCCCTGCATGATGATGCAGTCGCGAACCTCGGCGTTCTCCTCCAGGCGGACGCCGCGGAACAGAACGGAGTTGCTCGCCCGGCCCTCGAGCGTGCAGCCGTCGGCGACGATGCAGTCGTCGATCTCGGAGTGGTCGCCGTAGTAGGTCGGAACCTCGTCACGGACCTTGGTATAGATGGTCAGGCCGCTGCCGAACAGGCCGTAGCGCACCTCGGGACGGATGAGTGCCAGGCTGTTGTGATAAAACTCCGTCGTACTCTCGTTGAACAGCGCGATGCCGCCGAAGCGGTAGGCGTTGACGGTCATGCCCGTCTCCGCAAAGCCGTGCATGACAAGGTCGCGCTCGAAATGGTAGCGGTTGTGCGCCACCGCCTCGGTGACCTCATGCAGCAGCAGGTCGCGGCGGATGATGAAAATACCCATGGACGCAAGGTACTGCTCGCTTGCACAGTAATCGACCGCCACGTCCGTGACGCGATTGTTCTCGTCCACGCGGACGGCCAGGTCAAGCTGCTTTTTGCCGTTGGCAATGCCGTCCTTGACGACGACCGTCACGTCCGCGCCGGAGGCGACATGGTCGGCCAGCACCTTGCGGAAGTCGATGGCGCACAGCACGCCGCTGTCGACCAGAATGATATAGTCCTCGGTGGAATTTTCGAGGAAGGATTTGGCGGAGTTGATCGCCTCGAGCTTGCCGCGGTAGGAGCCGTTGTGGCCCATGGCAAAGGGAGTCAGGAATTCCAGGCCGCCCTCTTCCAGATCCAGGTCCCACTCCTGGCCGGAGCCGATGTGATTCATCAGGGACTGATAATTGTGCTTGGTAATGATGCCGATATGGCGGATGCCGGAATTGGTCATGTTGGACAGGGAGAAGTCGATCTGACGATAGCGGCCGCCGTAGGGCAGCGAGGCCATGGTGCGCTTGTTCGTCAGGGAACCGAGGGAGCTGTCATAGATGTTCGCGAAAATGATACCCATTGTCGTCATAGCTTTGTCCTCCTTCAGCGGATTTCACCCGGCATGATGGCCGCGTTGGGTTCGATGGTCTTGGCCTTGCCCACGACGCTGATCTTCTTTTCCTCGCCCTCGGCGAAGGTACCGCCGATCACGGCGCCGCGGCAGATGCGGCAGTCCTCGCCGATGATGGCGTGGCGGATGATCGCGCCCTTTTCAAGGCGCACGTTCGGCATGATGACGCTGTCCTCCACGATGGCGTCCTGCTCAATCGTGCAGCCCGTCGAGATGACGGAGTGGATCACGTTGCCGAAGATTTCGCAGCCCTCGGCAATGAAGCTGTTGATATTTTTGGATTCCTTCGCGATGAAGCTCGACGGCATGGCATAGTTTCTTGCATAGATGCGCTTGCCCTTTTCGCCGCTGATATTGAAGGCCGGATCCTTGCCGAGCAGGTCCATGTTGGCCTCCCAAAGGGAGCTGATTGTGCCGACGTCCTTCCAGTAGCCCTCAAACTGATAGGCAAAGAGACGGTGTCCTGCGGCCAGAATGGCGGGGATGACGTTCTTGCCGAAGTCGTTTTCGGATTTCGGATTCTCCTCGTCCTCGATGAGGAATTTCTTCAGGACGCTCCATTTGAAGATATAAATGCCCATGGAGGCGTTCGTGCTCTTCGGCTTCTTGGGCTTTTCCTCAAACTCGTAGATTTCGCCGTCCTCGCGGGTGTTCATGATGCCGAAGCGGCTGGCCTCCTCGAGGGGCACGGTGCGCACGGCGATGGTGCAGTCCGCATTCTTCTGCTCGTGGTAGCGCAGCATGGCGGCGTAGTCCATCTTATAGATATGGTCGCCGGAGAGGATGAGAACATCGTCTGGGTCATAGCGCTCAATGAACGGAATGTTCTGATAAATGGCGTTTGCGGTGCCCTTGTACCACTCGGATTTTTTGCTTCTGGCATAGGGCGGCAGAACCTGCGCACCGCCGTGGCTGCGGTTCAGGCGCCAGGGCTGGCCGTTGCCTATGTATTCGTTCAGCTCCAGCGGCTGATACTGCGTCAGGATACCGACGGTGTCGATGCCGGAGTTGACACAGTTGGACAGAGGGAAGTCAATGATGCGGTATTTGCCGCCAAAGGGGACAGCGGGCTTGGCGGTGTTCTCCGTCAGGACCATCAGACGGCTGCCCTGGCCGCCTGCAAGGAGCATTGCGATGCAGTGTTTTTTCTGGAAGTTCATGCTTTTTTCGTCTCCTTTACAGATTTTCTCGGGGTAACTTTTCTGTGGTAGAAGGTTGCGGAAAGCGGCGGGATGGTGAATTCCCCGGAGTACGGCAGGCCGTGCATCGGCTCCTTTTCCGCCGTGACGGCGGGCAGCTCCAGGCCGGAGCCGCCGTAGCAGGCGGCGTCGCTGTCAAAGACCGGCTCGTATTCGCCGGCCTTCGGCAGACCCAGCCGGTAGCCCGTGCGGGTCACCGGGCAGAAATTGCAGATGACGATCAGCTCCCTGCCGCGCCGGTCGATGCGGCGGTAGGAAATGACGCTGTTGTCACAGTCGTCCGGTGCAATCCAGCGGAAGCCGTTCCAGTCGGAATCGTTGTTCCACAGGCTGCTGTTGTCCAGATAGAAGTGGTTCAGATCGCGGACATAGTCCTTCATCTGGCGGTGCCGGTCGTAGTCGAGCAGCAGCCAGTCGAGCTGCTGGTCATAGCGCCATTCGATGAACTGCGCGAACTCATTGCCCATGAAGTTCAGCTTTTTGCCAGGGTGGCTCATCATGAAGCCGTAGAGCACACGCAGATTGCTGAACTTCGCGTCGTAGTCGCCGGGCATCTTGTTGATGAGCGAGCCCTTGCCGTGCACGACCTCGTCGTGCGAGAGCGGCAGGATGAAATTCTCCGAATAGGCATAGGTCATGGAGAAGGTGAGGTTATTGTGGCTGCCCTTGCGGAACAGGGGGTCGAGGGACATGTAGCGCAGGATGTCGTTCATCCAGCCCATGTTCCACTTATAAAGGAAGCCCAGGCCGCCGTCGTAATCGGGCTTGGTCACCATCGGGTAGGCCGTGGATTCCTCCGCTGCCGTGATGGCGTTTCTCCTTGCGGAGAACACCGCCCGGTTCAGCTTGCGCAGGAAGGCGATGGCCTCCAGATTCTCCTTGCCGCCGAACTTATTGGGGTGGTATTCCTTGCGGCCGTAGTCCAGATAGAGCATCGCCGCGACCGCGTCCACGCGCAGGCCGTCGATGTGGTACGTCTCCATCCAGTAGACCGCGCTGGAGATGAGGAAGGACTGCACCTCGCCCTTGCCGAAGTCGAACACGCGCGTCGTCCAGTCCGGGTGCTCGTTCATCAGGGGGTCGGTCAGCTCGTAGCAGCAGGTGCCGTCGAATTCGTAAAGGCCATTTTCGTCCTTGGGGAAATGTGCCGGGACCCAGTCGAGCAGCACGCCGATGCCCGCGCGGTGGCACTTGTCCACAAAGCGCATGAGCTGCTTCGGGTCGCCGTAGCGCGCCGTCGGGGCATAGTAGCCGGTGACCTGATAGCCCCAGGAGGGATCGTAGGGGTATTCCGTCAGGGGCATCAGCTCCAGATGCGTGTAGCCCATCTCCTTGAGATAGGGCACCAGCTCGTCGGCCAGCTCGTCGTAGGAATAGCAGCTGCCGTCCGGCTTGCGCCGCCAGGAGCCGAAGTGCACCTCATAGATGTTCATCGGGCTGTCGAGCAGCTTGCGCTTGCCCTGCTGCCGGCGGTAGGCCGCATCGCCCCAGGCATAGCCCTCCGGCGTGCAGATGCGGCTGGAGGTATCCGGCAGGCGGCAGGTCTGGAAGGCATAGGGGTCGGATTTATACACCGTGCTGCCGTCGGCGCGGCGCACGCAGAATTTATATGCGTCGCCCTCCTTGGCATAGACGGAGAAAGCCTCCCAGACGCCGTATTCCAGATAGGTCATCGGCAGATCCGTCGGGTTCCAGAAATTCCAGTCTCCGGTCACGCTCACGCCCTGCGCGCGCGGCGCCCAGACGCGGAAAACATAGCCGGAAACGCCCTCGCGCTCGGCCTTATGGCAGCCGAGGAAGGTATACGCCCGCGATTCGTCGCCAAGAGAGAACCGCTTGAGCGAATTGTGCATGGTCTGCTCCATTCAAGTGCGCTCCTTTGCCGTTGTTGATATCAATTCTATTATACAACTTTGCACAAAAATTTCAACTGTTTTGCGGGAATACTGATGAAATTGTCATGTTTTCCTTTTAGGTTGTACATTTAACTCATTTCTTCGTATTGTACGCCTCTTTTCCGGGAAATGGTACGAAAAACGGTCGAATTTCTCTTCCGTTCCGGAAAAAATTTTTGCCTGGGAAAATCCGTTCGGAATTCTCCCAGGCAAAAAGTATTATTGTGCAGCCTCGTAGAAGACCTTCATTCCCTTGAAGGTCATATAGGTATCCAGCTTGGACACCAGCTCCATCGGGGCATGCATGGAGAGCACGGGCACGCCCGCGTCCACGGTTTCGATGTTGCGGTTCGCCATATAGCAGGCGACCGTGCCGCCGCCGCCCTGATCGACCTTGCCCAGCTCGCCGGTCTGCCAGATGACGTCCTGCTCGGAGAAGAGCCTGCGGACATAGGCCATGACCTCGGCTGCCGCGTCAGAGCTGCCGGACTTGCCGCGCGCGCCGGTGTACTTGAAGATGCCGGTGCCGTAGTTGATCTTGGTATTGTTGCTCTTGTCGCAGGTCTCGGCATAGAGCGGGTCAAAGGCGTTGCTCACGTCTGCGGAGAGGCAGAAGGACTTCTCGAAGCAGCGGCGCAGCTCCGCGCCCGTCGCAGCACAGAGGTCGCCCATGAAGGTTTCAAAATAATCGCTCTGCATGCCGGAAATGCCCTGAGAGCCGATCTCTTCCTTGTCAGCCAGCACGCAGACGGCGGTCTTTTCCGGCGCTTCCAGCGTCAGCATCGGGCGGAACGCGGCATAGGCGCACACGCGGTCGTCATGGCCGTAGGCGGCGATGAGGCTGCGGTCGAAGCCCACCTCGCGGGCGCGGCCCGCGGGCACCATGGTCAGCTCGGCGGAGAGAAAATCCTCCTCGGTGATGCCGTACTTCTCATGCAGCAGGCACATGACGGCGAACTTCACGCGGTCGCCGCCCTCGTCGTCCGTCAGGGGACGGCTTCCCAGCAGAACGCGCAGGTTCTCGCCCGTCACGCCCTCGGCCAGCGTCTTTTTCATCTGATCGGCGGAAAGATGCACCAGAAGATCGGTCACGCAGAAGATGGGATCGTTCTCATCCTCGCCGACGGTCACGGGCACGACGGTGCCGTCCTTCTTCGCCACGACACCGTGGATGGCCAGGGGCGTCGTCGTCCACTGATACTTCTTGATGCCGCCATAATAATGCGTCTTGAAATACGCCATTTCGCAGTCCTCATACAGAGGATTCGGCTTGAGATCCAGACGCGGGGAGTCGATGTGCGCGGCGCAGATATGCGCGCCCTCGTTCAGAGACTGCTTGCCCACGACGGCGAAAATCACGCTCTTTTTGTGGTTGTTGCCATAGACCCTGTCGCCCGACTTGAGCTGCATGCCGGGAACCAGGGGCCGGAAGCCCGCCTTCTCGGCCTCGGCGATGGTCCACTCCACCGCCTCGCGCTCCACCTTGCAGGTGCTGATAAAGTCGATATAGTCCTTGCAGTACGGCTCCATCGCCGCCAGATCCTCCGCGCTGATGCGGTCATAGCCGTTCTTCGGTGCAAAGAGAACCTCCTTGCGCAGATCTTCATACTTGTTGCTCATACATAAAACTCCTTTCAGAAATTGCTCACATTTTTCTTCAAATTCCGCCTGCGTGCCGCCGTTTTCCAGCGTGACGTCCGCCATGCGGCGAAATTCCGCATCGCTCTTCTGCGCGGCGATGCGCTGCGCGGCGTAATCGGCGGAAATGCCCTCCCGGCGCATCAGTCGCTCGATGCGCAGCTGCCGCGGCGCGGTCACGGCGACGGTCTTTGTGCAAAGCCGCGCAAGGCCGCTTTCAAACAGCGCGATGGCGTCGACGGCGGCAAGCACTTTTCCTTCCCGGCGCGCCTCGTCCAGTCTCTCGCGCACCGCACGGCACACCGCGCCGTGGGTAATGCCGTTCAGGTCGCGCAGCGCAGCAGCATCCGCAAAGACAATCTTTCCCAGCGCGTGCCGGTTCAATACGCCGCCCTCCACCGTGCCGGGAAACCGGGCGGAAATCGCGTCCTGCAGCGGCTTGTCCGTACGCAGCAGCGCGTGATAAAGCGCGTCGCAGTCCAGCACCGCGCCGCCGTGCCGCTCTACGCAGCGCAGCAGCGTCGTCTTGCCGCTGCCCGTGCCGCCGGTAATGCCAAGGACGATCATGCGTCCTTCTCCGCATCGACGATGTGGAAGCCCGCCGCCTTTTTCAGGCGGTTGCCGATGGCGTAGGCCAGCCCGCCGCCCTCCGGGCAGCGCGCGTAGATCGTGCGGATATCCGGGCGGTCCAGGTCGCGCAGCGCGGCAAACAGGCCCGCCGAGAGCGTCTGCGGTGCGTCCAGCCGGCCATAGGCCGTGGGATTGCAGTCTCCGTAGAGCGGCAGCTCCTCTTCAAAGCAGAGCGTCGCGTCGCCGGAGGCAAAGTGCGCGTGAATATAGCGCGAGGCTGCCTCGCTGCTGCCGGAGACGATGATAACCTCCGCGCTGGGCGCGTAGTGCTTATATTTCATGCCCGGCGCGCGGACGACGGCATCGTTGGCAATCTGCCCCAGCACGGCGCGGTCAATGTCCAGTTCGCCCAGAAGCGCTTTCAGCTCTTCCGGGGTCACGCCGCCCGGGCGCAGCAGCCGCGGCCGCTCCCCCGTCAGATCGACGATGGTCGATTCCACGCCGACCTCGCAGGCGCCGCCGTCCAGAATGGCATCAATTCTGCCGTCCATGTCGTGCAGCACGTGCGCCGCCGTGGTCGTCGAGGGCTTGCCGGAGCGGTTTGCCGAGGGCGCGGCGATGGGCACGCCCGCCAGCCGGATCAGCTCGCGCGTCGCGGCCGTCTTCGGACAGCGCACGGCGACGGTATCCAGCCCCGCCGTGGTGCGCTTGGGCACGCAGTCGCGCACGGGCAGCACCATGGTCAGCGGACCCGGCCAGAAATGCTCCGCCAGCAGCCATGCCGTCTGCGGAATATCGTGGCAGATGACTTCCATCTCCCGCGGCTCGGAAATATGCAGAATCAGGGGATTGTCCTGCGGACGCCCCTTGGCTTCAAAAATATGCAGAACGGCGTTCTCGTCAAGCCCGTTTGCGCCGAGGCCGTAGACCGTCTCGGTTGGGATGGCGACGAGCTTGCCCTCGCGGATCAGCTGCGCCGCCAGTGCAATCTCCTCCTGCTTTTCGGTTGAAAGCATGCGCGTTGTCATTGCTGTTCCCTCTCACTTCTGCGGAGCTTCTCCGCCTGATCCGCCGCAATCAGCGCGTCGATGATCTCGTCAAGACCGCCGTTCATGATCGCGTCGATTTTATAGAGCGTCAGACCGATGCGGTGATCGGTGACGCGGCTCTGCGGAAAATTATAGGTGCGGATCTTTTCGTTTCTCATGCCGCTGCCCACCTGGCTCCTGCGCTCGGAGGACACGGCGGACTCGATGCGCTCCTGCTCCATCTGATAGAGCTTGGACGAGAGCATCATCATGCACTTTTCCCGGTTCTGAAACTGGCTCCGCTCCTCCTGACAGGACACGACGATGCCCGTCGGCTTATGGATCAGGCGCACGGCGGACGAGGTCTTGTTGATATGCTGGCCGCCCGCGCCGGAGGAGCGGTAGACCTGCATCTCAATGTCCTCCGGGCGGATGTTCACGTCCGCCTCCTCCATCTCCGGGAGCACCGCAACCGTCGCCGTGGAGGTATGCACGCGTCCGCCGGATTCCGTCTCCGGCACGCGCTGCACGCGGTGCACGCCGGACTCGAACTTCAAACGGGAGTAGGCCCCCGCGCCGTTGACGGTGAAGTCGGCCTCCTTGACGCCGCCCAGCTCCGTCTCGCTGTAGTTCAAAAGCTCGATCGTCCAGCCCCTTGAGGCGGCGTAGAGCGAATACATGCGGAACAGGCTGTGGGCAAACAGCGCGCTCTCCTCGCCGCCGACGCCGCCGCGAATTTCCATGATGACGCTCTTGTCGTCATTCGGGTCGTGCGGCAGCAGCAGAAGCTTCAGCTCCTGCTCCAGCGCCTCGCCGCGCTTTTTTGCATCGGCGTATTCCTCCTGGCACAGCGCCTTCATTTCCGCATCCGTCTGCCCGGTCATCATTTCCTCCACGTCGCGCATGTCCTGCCGGGCGCGGCAGTAGGCGCGGTAGGCCGTGACGACAGGCTCCAGCTCCTTCTGTTCCTTCAGATAGGCGGCGGCACGCTTGGGGTCGGCATAGAAATCCGGCTGCTCCGTGCGGGCGCACAGCTCCAGATATTTTTCTTCCACAAGTTTCAGCTTTTCCAGCATAGTCGGCTCCAAAAGCAAAGCATTTCTCCGGCACAGGCCGGATTTCCAATCAGATATATTATATTTCCGACTGCCATTTTTGTCAATATCCCACCGTGGCGCTTGGGATTGACAAACCGTTAGCAAATGGTATAATGTACATGCTCTGATTCCTCGCGAGAAATCGGAGCGCATGTATGTACAGGAAAACCGCAGCTTGGGAGAACAGATATGAAAAAATTCTGGACTTATTTCAAAATGTACGCCACCATTGTGATCTGTGCCGTTTTGTTCGGCCTCAGCTACCACATTTTCATCTTTCCGAACGAATTCGCCCCCGCCGGAATTCCGGGCATCGCAACGATGATCCAGTATATTTTCGGCTTCAAGGTTGGCTATATGAACATCATCGTCAATATCCCGCTGCTGCTTCTGACCTTCTTTATCATCGGCAAAAAATATACCGTCCGCTCGGCGGTCTTCTCCGCGGTCTTCTCGGCCACGCTGCTGCTTTTGTACAAGGTTCCGCTGGATAGATTCGTCTACCAGACCGCAACCGGCACCAGCACCATCCTCGCCCCGGTCGCCGCCGGCGTGGTCTGCGGCTTCTGCTACGGCTGCGTGATGCGTCTGGGCGGCTGCACGGGCGGCACGGACCTCGTCGCCGCGCTGATTCACCACAAGTATCCGGAATTCAATCTTGTCTGGGTGATCTTCGGCATCAACGCCGTCGTCGCGGCCATTTCCTATTTCGTCTACAGCTGCAACATCGAGCCTGTCATTTTGTGCCTTCTCTACTGCTTCACAACCAGCCGTGTCAGCGACGCGATGCTCAAGGGCTTTAAGGAAGCGGTCAAGTTTGAGATCATCACCGACCAGCCCGAAGAGCTGGCGCAGGTTCTCATGGCCCGGCTAAAGCACGGCGTCACCGAGGTTCCCGCCATCGGCGGCTTCACGCACCAGAACAAGACCATGCTCATCTGCGTCATCAACAAGCACCAGATCGTGGAATTCCAGCGCATCATGCAGCGCTTCCCCAATTCCTTCGCGTACCTTTCCAGCGTGAAGGAAACCATGGGCAATTTCAAGAAAATCAAATCCTGAAAAGCATAAAAATCAGAGCCGTCTCGGTGAGACGGCTCTGATTTTTATGCCACCGCATTTGCAACCTGCGGCAGGAGCAGCACCGCCATGCCGAAATAGATCAGCAGGGACAGCGCGTCAACAATCGTTGTGATAAACGGGCTGGCCATGACCGCAGGGTCAAAGCCGATTTTCTTTGCCAGCATCGGCAGCGTGCAGCCGATGAATTTTGCGACCAGAACGGTCAGCGCCATGGTGATGCAGACCACGACCGCGACCATGGGCTTGACGTCGGGGTTGCCCATCAGCAGATGATCCACCAGCATAACCTTGCCGAAGCAGACGACCGCCAGCGCCAGGCCGCACAGCACAGCCGTGCGAACCTCCTTCCAGATCACGCGGCCGATATCGGAAAAGTCCAGCTCACCCAGCGACAGCGCGCGGATGACCGTGACGGAGGACTGCGAGCCGGAATTGCCGCCGGTGTCCATCAGCATGGGGATAAAGGCCGTCAGCGCCACGCAGGTGCTCAGGGCGTCCTCAAATTTCGTAATGATCAGGCCCGTGAAGGTCGCGGAGACCATCAGGAGCATCAGCCAGGGGATGCGGTGCTTGAAGAGATCAAAGGTGGTCGAACGCAGATAGGTCTTGTCCGACGGCGTCATGCCGCCCATGATCTCCATGTCCTCCGTGGCCTCGTCTTCCATGACGTCCATGGCGTCGTCGAAGGTGATGATACCGACCATACGGTCCTCACCGTCCACGACGGGAAGCGCAAGGAAATTGTATTTTGAAAGCATCTGCGCGACCTCTTCCTGGTCGGCCTGGGTATTCACGGAGATGACGTTCGTCTCCATCAGCTCGCTGATGGGCATGCCGTCGTCCTGTGCCAGCAGCAGATCCTTGACCGTAACCAGGCCGAGCAGCAGCCGGTCCTTCGTTACGTAGCAGGTATAGATCGTCTCCTTGTCCACGCCGGTGCGGCGGATGCGGAGGATGGATTCCTCCACCGTCATATCCGGGCGCAGGGAGACATACTCCGTTGTCATGATGGAGCCGGCAGAGTTTTCCGGATAGCGCAGGATCTCGTTGATATCCTTGCGCATCTGCGGATCCGCCTGGGAGAGGATGCGCCGCACGACATTCGCGGGCATTTCCTCGACGATGTCCACCGCATCGTCCACGTACAGCTCATCGACCACCTCGCGCAGCTCGGAATCCGAGAAGCCGCGGATCAGCAGCTCCTGCGCGTCCGGCTCCATCTCCACGAAGGTCTCGGCGGCCAGCTCCTTCGGCAGCAGCCGGAACAGCAGCGGCAGACGCTCTTCCTCCATGGAATCGAACACGGAGGCGATATCCGCCGGGTTCATCGTGATCAGAATGTCGCGAATGGTCGGGTACTTCTTCTCCGCCAAAAGCGCGTCCAGCGTGCTCTCGACGGTAACGTTATGTTCTGCCATCGGTCTTTTCCTCCTGATTCATAAATTGTCAGAGATTCGGAAGCAGACACGGCGGCCAAAGGCAAACTCAGGAACGTCCTGCGCGGACGCAGAGCTGTCCCTGCGGACTTCGGCCTACTGATATGCCGCTATTACTCCCAGCGTCCATGACGTTCCCACCTTTCCTTGATAAAATACGGATTACTCCATCTGATATCTTAGTCAATTTTCCGGGTTTTGTCAATCCCGAAGAAAGAAAAAGCGGACAAAATAACGCTGGCTTCTTCCGCTTGGCAACAAAATATGCTAAAATAACGAAAAACCGCAAAGGAGCCGGAACCATGGCAACGGAAAAGCTGTATTATCGCGAACCCTACCTGCGCGAGAGCACCGCGCGGGTGCTTTCCTGCGCCCCCGCAAAGGGCGGCTGGGAAATTCTGCTCGACCGGACGATTTTCTATCCCACGGGCGGCGGTCAGCCCTGCGACCTCGGCACGATAGGCGATGCGCAGGTGCTGGAGGTTTCCGAGCGCGGCGAGGACATCTTCCATCTGTGCGGCAGCTCATTAGAGCCGGGCAGCGAGGTTCCCTGCGCCATCGACTGGGCGCGGCGCTTTGACCTCATGCAGCAGCACTCCGGCGAGCATCTCGTCTCCGGAATCATCCACGCCCGCTTCGGCTATGAAAACGTCGGCTTTCACATGGGAAGCGAGCTGATTACCATCGATTTCAGCGGCGAATTGACCTTGGCGCAGCTGGCGGAGGTCGAACGCGCCGCAAACGAGGCCGTCTGGGCCAATATTCCCTCGACAATCTGGTATCCGGAGCCGGAAGAGCTTGCCTGTCTGCCCTACCGCAGCAAAAAGGCGCTGACCGGCGCAGTGCGTCTGGTGCGCTTCGGCGAGATCGACCTGTGCGCCTGCTGCGGTACACATGTGCGCGCGACCGGCGAGCTCGGCCTGATCCTGCTTCTGTCCTGCGTGCGCTTTCACGCAGGCTCCCGCATTGAAATGGTCTGCGGCGGACGCGCCCTGCGCTATCTCGGCGCCGTGCTTGCTCAGAACCGGGAGATTTCCGGCCTGCTTTCGGCCAAGCCGCTGGAAACGGCGGCCGCCGTGCGCCGCCTGAGCGCGGAGACCGAGCAGAGAAAATACCGCCTGGCTCAGGCGGAGAACGCCGTTTTTGCCCTGCGTGCCGAACGGCTTGCCGGTGCAGGAGACGTACTGCTGCTGGAAGAGCCGATGCAGCCGGACAGCCTGCGCCGCTTTGCCGACGCCGTGGCACAGCGCTGCGGCGGCTGCTGCGCCGTCTTTGCCGGGGCGGACGGGAGCTACAAATATGCCATCGGCCGGCCCGGCGGCGACCTGCGCCCCCTCGTCCGCGAGCTGAACGCCGCCCTGACCGGGCGCGGCGGCGGCAAGCCCGAATTTGTCCAGGGCTCCGTTACGGCAAGCCGCGCGCAAATTGAGGCCTTCTTCTATTCATATTTCGGAAAATCGATCCTGCAGTAGGCCTTTCCCCCGCACAGCTGCGTCCCTGCCAGCAGCGCCAGCTCCGACACCGTGACAAAAACGAAGCCCCGCGCCTCCAGCGCGTCGATGATGCCGAGCGCCGCCTCCACGCTGGAGGCGTGCATGTCGTGCAGCAGAATGATGTCGCCGTTTTTCGCCCGCTTCGTCACAAACGAGGTCACTGCCGCAGCCTGCTTATCCCGCCAGTCCTCCGGATCGATCGACCAGAGGATCACCGGCGCATCCGCGCAGACGGACCGCGCCAGCACATCCAGATCGTAAAGCCCGCCGGGCGGCCGCAGAAGCGTGGGCGTTACCCCCGTCGCCGTCGTGATCTTCTCCGCCGCTGCGGACAGATCGGCGCAGACGGCCTCGGCGCTCATATGCGTGAAAAATTCGTGCCGGTCGCTGTGACTGCCGATCTCGTGCCCTTCCCTGGCGATTCGCGCAGCAAGCGCCGGATACTGCTCCACGCGATAGCCGCAGAGAAAGAACGTCGCGTGCACCTCCCGCGCCGCCAGACCGTCGAGCAGCCGCTCGGTATAGCGCCCGGAAGGGCCGTCGTCAAAGGTCAACGCAATGTATTGCGGCGTCTGCGCCCGCACCGCCGGGCACAAAAGCGCAAGAGTGCACAGCGCTGCGACAAATCGTCTCATATTCCCCGCCCCTTTCCCATTTAGTATGTGCCGCTGCGCAGTGAAGCGGGGTGGAAATTTTTGATAGAATTGGAGTCTTCCCCATGACAACCGTATGCTGTCCCGTCTGCACTGCGCCGCTCACTCGCGGCGAAAGAGTCTGGTTCTGCCCTGCCGGGCACAGCTTTGACGTCGCAAGGCATGGTTATGTAAACCTGTTGCCCGTCACACAAAAGCACTCTCTACACCCCGGCGACACAAGGGAGCAGGTCGCCGCGCGCCGGGATTTTCTGAACGGCGGCTACTACGCGCCTATCGCCGAACGCATCGACGCGCTGCTGGCGCAGTTCTGTCCAGACTGCCGGAGCCTGCTCGACGCCGGCTGCGGCGAGGGCTATTATCTCTCCCGCCTGCCGCAGATTCCCGAGCGGTGGGGCATAGACATTTCCCGCGAGGCCGTGCGCTTCGCCGCCGTGCGGGAAAAGAGCGCGCATTTTCTTGTCGCCACGGCCTCTCACCTGCCCTTTGCAGACGCGTCCTTTGACGCGCTGTTGTCCATGTTCGCCCTGACGCTGCCGGAGGAATTCTCCCGCGTTCTGACAAGCGGCGGCGTTTTCCTCCAGGTGCTTGCCGGACAGAACCACCTGCCGCAGCTGAAATCGCTGATCTACCCGGAGCTGCACCATAAAGAAAAGGAGCTGCATCCGCAGCTCCCCGGCTTCACTCGCCTGCACGAAGAGACCCTGGAATTCTCCTTCTGTCTGGACGATGCGCAGCAGGTGGAGAATCTGCTGTCCATGACACCGCATTTCTGGCGCATCACCAAGGACGGCGCGCAGCGCCTGGCGCAGGTCTCCCGCTTAGAGGACCGCACGCAGGTTATTTTCAACGTCTATCAAAAAGCCTGACAGGAGGACCGGCCATGCCTGAATTCATTGAAATTACGAATTTTTCCGACCCTGCACTGGACGTCTACGCCCGGCTGACGGAAAATCAGCTCGTCAACCGCGCCGACCCGGTCAACGCCCTGTTCATTGCGGAAAGCCCCCTCGTCATCGGCCGGGCACTGGACGCGGGCTGTGTGCCCGTTTCCTTCCTCATGGAGCGAAAGCACGCCCTCGGCAAGGGCAAGGCGCTTCTGGAGCGCTGCCCGGATGTTCCGGTTTTCGTCGCCGAGTTGGAGGTTCTGACGCAGCTCACCGGCTTTCATCTCACGCGCGGCATGCTCTGCGCCATGCGCCGTCCCGCCCTTCCGGCGCCGGAGGCGGTGTGCCGGAACGCGCGGCGCATCGCCGTGCTGGAAAACGTGATGAACCCGACGAATCTGGGCGCCATTTTCCGCTCCGCCGCCGCGCTGGGCATGGAAGCGGTGCTGCTGACCGCCGCCGGGAGCGACCCACTCTACCGCCGCGCCCTGCGCGTGAGCATGGGGACGGTTTTCCAGGTTCCCTGGGCCTATTTCCCGGAGGACGCCGACTGGCACGCGCTGCTGCACGGCATGGGCTTTCGTACCGTCGCCACGGCGCTGCGCGAGGACTCGCTGGACATTGCCGACCCGCGTTTGACGGCGGAGCCGCGGCTTGCCGTCGTGCTCGGCACGGAGGGCGACGGCCTCGCACGCGACACCATCGCGCACTGCGATTATGTTGCGCGCATTCCGATGTCCCACGGCGTGGATTCGCTGAACGTCGCCGCCGCCAGCGCCGTCGCCTTTTATCAGCTGAGCCGTTACTGCCCCATGGATTGACAGTTTTTCCTTTGCCTCTCCCTTTGGGAGAGGCAGCCGAGCGTAGCGAGGACGGAGAGGGTAAACAATGACCATACCAAATCCGCGCGCAGCGGCCGCAAATTCGATACGCACCATCAAAAACAGAGGCCGATTCCGACGTAGCGGAAAACCCGTCCCCTGCGCGTTTTTGTCTTCCGCGCATTTGAACATACTGCCCATGATGCAAAAGCCCCGCCGGTCATCGACCGGCGGGGCCTTTTATTGAAATACTTCTTTTATTTGGCGCGGTACTGCTTTTTGCGAAGCAGGAACAGCATGCCTGCCAGGGCAGCCACTGCCAGCGTCGCATAGAGCATCGGCATTCCGGCGTCGCCGGTCGCGGGAGACGCCGACTTTGCAGCCAGAATCTCGAACTTGACCTCGACCGCGCCGTTGCGGGAAACGATGCGCAGCGTATGCTTGCCGACGGAGAGCGTTTCCAGATATACCGCCTTGAGCGTGACCTGTGTGGTCTTTTCGCCCAGGGCATATTCCTTCGTCTCGCTGCCGTCGACCATGACGGTCAGGAAGTCCTCCAGATCGGCATCGGACACAAAGGTCAGCTCCTTCTGCGTGCCCTTCGTCCAGGTCTGGCCATCGCCGTAGGTGAGCTTCGGTGCATCCTTCAGCGCTGCGCCGCAGTCGTCGCACTTGTAATCGTGATCCGCATCCATGTGCGGGGTCATGGGCAGCTCGCGGGTTTCCTTCTCGCCGCCGACGGAGCAGATGCGCTCCTCCGTGCCGGTTTCCATGCAGGTGGGTTCCTTCACGGTCGTCCATTCGCCCCAGTTGTGCTCGTGCGCGCCGTCCGGCTGCCACTTGAGCAGCGGATAGCCGTTGGCATTGGTCTTGAAGGCGTCGCCCAGCTTTTCTGCCGCCGCCTTCAGCTCCTCCGCGGTCAGCTTGTTCTCCGCCGTGGGGCTGGAGCTGCCGAGTGCATTGACGCTGCTGCCCTCGAGCCAGTAATAATTGCTCACATTCTGCGCATTTGTGCTGGAGACATTGCCAATGATGGCGGTGGCGTACTTGTCCTGATTGCCATAGAGGGTGTAGCGGTTGGTAATGGTGCCGGCGTTGTAGACATTGGTCACAGTCGCCTTGGCCGATACCTTGCCGATGATGCCGCCGACGCCGTACATGGTGCCGGAGCCGCCGGTGATGCTGCCCCAGTTGTAGCAGTTTTCGACCTTGCAGCCTGCGGCCTTCACCTCACCGGCGATGCCGCCGACGGCCTTGTTGCTTGTTGCGGTACCGTCAACGACGCCCCAGTTGTAGCAGCCGCGGATGGTGGTCGTACCCGCCGCGCTGCCAACCAGACCGCCGACGGGCGTACCGCCGCAGGTAACGGCGGCCTCGTTGCCGCAGTTTTCAATCAGCGTGTTATTCTCCGCCTGACCGACCAGCGCCGCGACATACATGCGGTTGCCCGCTGCGGTGACGGTGCCCGCGGTAATGACATTGCGGATCGTCGCGCTGTCGCTGTAGCCGATGAGCGCGGTATTGTTTTTGTCGCGCACAAGGTTCAGGGTGACGCGGTGGCCGTCGCCGTCGAGGATGCCCTTGAAGCGCTTCGTGCTGATCGAGGAGCCGATGGGCTCGAAGGCTTCAGAGGCGGTGATGTCCGCCGTCAGTCTGGCCTTGAGGTCCGGCTCGATGCCGTTATTGACCTGCGCGGCGATCCAGTCCAGCTCCGCAGGCGTGCCGACCAAATAATAGCCGTTAACATCCTGCTTGGGCTTGTTTGCGGCGGGAATGACGGTCAGCTCCGCCGTGTCGGCAGTCCTGGTCACGCCGTCCGTGAAGGTGTAGGAGACGACGACGGGCTTGCCGTCCTGCTCCGCGGTCAGCGGCGCATCCACGCCGACGAGCCTGATGTCATAGGTTTTGGTCTCGTCCTCGGAATCGGCGAACTTGCCGTCCGCCCAGACGGCCGTCGCCGTCGTGCCGTTGGTGTAGTGAATCTCAACCTTCAGGCCGTCCGGGTCAAAGGTGTCGCCCTCGTTGTAGGCGCGGCGAGTAGGCTGCGTCTTGATCTTCAGGGAATCGAGGCTGACCGGAATGACGGTGATCTTGAAGGTGTAGGAGGAAACCATGCTGCCCGCCTTGACGTTGACGGTGATCTCCGTGTCGCCCAACTCGAATGCACGGTCGATGCTGTAGGTATAATCCTCCAGCTTTTCTTCCGTGCCGTCGGACCAGTAGGCGCGGACATCCAGGCCGATCGGGTCGAAGCGTTCGCCCTCGACATAGGTCAGCTTATCCGGATCGGAAACCTTTTCGATCTTCGTCAGGGTGGAGGTGTCGGCGCAGAAGATGCGCGGCACGGGCGCGCCGGCGTAACCGGCGGCGTTCAGGTGGGTATAGGTTGCATCCGTAGTGGTAGCCTGCTTGAATACGCGGCTGTCCTTACCGTTGAGCAGCGTGACGAACTTCTCGTTCTGCATGAACTGCGCGGCGGTGAGGGTGGTTTCGTTGTAGTTGTCGGTGATCTCAACGATCTGCGTCTTGTCATTGACGGAGCCGTAGTAGCCGCCGCCGGGCGCGGAGCCGGTGAGCCAGTAGCAGTTGCGCACGTCGGTGCCGCCGCCGTTGTTCGTGCCGATGGCCATGGCGTAGCTGTTTTTGCCGCTGGTGTTGGAGACCTCGCCCATGTTGTAGGAGTTGACGATGGCGTTCTCGTTCGAGCCTGCGATGCCGCCGGTCGGGCAGCCGTAGGAGGAATAGATCTTGCCGAAGTTGACGCAATTGCGGATCACGCCGCCGTTCCAGCTTGCGCCGACGATGCCGCCGACACCCTTGGAGTCCGTGTTGTGCACGGTGGCGAAGTTCACGCAGTTTTCAATGATCGCGCCGACGGAGCCGTCGCCGAGGTCATTTTTCGCCGTGTGGCCGGTCTTGCCGACGATCGCGCCGACAGAGCGGCGGCCGTAGAAGTAGCCCGCGACGGCGACGTTGCGCACGGTGGGATTGACGGGAGGATAATTGCCGCCGCCGGTGCCCTGCTTTTTCCAGGTGCTGTAGTCGCTGTCGTGGATGCCGAGGCGTCCGATCAGGCCGATGGTGGCGCTGTCGCCGTAGGCGGTGACGGAATAGCGGTTGCAGTAGATGTTATAAACGAGGTGGCCCTGGCCGTCGAAGGTGCCGTTGAAGGATGCGCCGAGGTGGGAATAGCCGTCGGCGATGCCGGTCTTGACATAGTGCATCTGAGACTGGCCGCCGATGGTCATGTAGCGCGCGCCGGTCCAATTGCCGTTTTCGTCCTGATAGCCGCCCATGTCGAGGTCGGCCGCCAGCTTGACGGTCTGGCCGTCAAAGTCATAGCCCAGGGCGCTGAAGTAGTAGTCGTTGGAGGTAACCTGATTCAGACCCGCGCCGCCGCTGGTCGCGTTGCCGCTGGTGCAGCGCGCCTTGATCTTGGCGGTCGCGAGGGCGTCGTAGCTCTCCGGGGTAAAGCGGGTGAGCACGCCGTTGGCGTCATAATCGATGATGCCTTCGATTTCGTTGTTGTAAATGCCGTTGACGATGGCGGCAAGGCCGGCCAGCTGCGCCGGGGTGGAGATGGTGTGGGTCGTGTTTGCCGGGTCGAACCAGCTCACGTCCAGCGTGACGCCATCCCACGCGCCCGCGTTGGCGGACTTCGTGAAAACCTCCAGCTCCGGGCGGAAGGTCGCCTTCGCGCCGTCGAGCAGATCGGTCAGGCCGTACTGCGTCAGGACGGTGTTCGACCAGCTCGTGGTGAACTTGACCGTGCCGTCAGCGTTGACCGTAAAGCCGCAGGTGGAGCCGTAATAGCCGCTGGCGGTGACGGTATAGGTGTAAGCGCCCGGCGTCAGAACGACGACATAGCCATTCTCCTCTCCGGAGGCGTAGGGATAAACCGGGAAGTTTGTCACATAGTCGGAAACGGTGACGACCGCATTCTCCTGCTTCGGGAAGAAGAAGACAGGGCACGCGCCGACAAGGACGGTGCACTTCGCGCTGGCCTCACCGGCCGTTGCGGTGATCGTCGCAACGCCGTTTGCCACGGCGGTCACGAGGCCGTTCTGATCGACCCTTGCGATGGTCTCGTCGGAGGATTCCCACTTCACGCTCAGACCGGCAGTCGCCGTCGCGGTGAGCTGAGCGGCTTCCCCGGCGGCGCTTAGGCGCAGCTCGGTCTTGTCCAGCTCGATGTGGTCGGCAGCGGCGGCGGAGAAAATCTCACCGTTGCACTCGGCAATCGTGCCGATGGCAGCGCTGTCAAAGCTGACCTGATAGGCTTCCGCGTCGTTGACCTGAATCGTGTGCGCCTCACCGGTCAGATAGACGAACAGGCGGGTTTCGCCGTTCCTGTACCAGTTGGAGACGGTGGAGGTGAGCGAAAGCTGCTCGCCCTTGTCCAGGCCCTCCTGCACAAAGCCGTAGTCATGCAGGCCGCCGGTATAGTACTTCTTACCGTCCACGGTGACGGTATACTGCCCGTTGGCATCGGGCTCGACGCCCTTGGTGTCCACGATGCAGAGGTAGACATCCTCTCCCGCCGCGTTCTTGCGCTCTGCGGTCATGCTGACGTTGTTCACGCCCTCGGGCATGGGCAGGCCCTTATAAAAGCCGCTCTGACCGACGTTTTTCGCCGCGTTCTTATCGACGTAGGTGCGTAGGGAGCCGCCGGTGAGGATCACGGTGCCGCCGGAGGAATCGTTGCCCTCGGCGTAACCGCCGCCGCCCACGGAGGAGCCGGAGTAGTCGGTGTTGATGCTGACGGTGCCGCCCTCGAAGCGCACCTCGGTGCCCTCGGACGCGCCGTCGCCGCCCGCGCTGCCGCCGATGACCGCGCCGCGGGAGTTGGAGATCAGGTTATATTCGCCGGAACGGAAGGTCACTGTGCCGGGAAGGCCCGTGCCCTTTGCGCCGGTGCCCACGCCGATGACGGCGCCCTGCTTCGTGCCTTTGATAAAGGCCGTGCCGGTCATGGCGAAGACGATCGTGCCGTTCATTTCGCCCTTGTTGCCGCCGATGCCGGAGCCGCCGGAGGTCTTATAGAGGTAGAGCGTGCCCGCGCCGCCGATGGTCAATTCGGCGTCCTGCGGAACATGGATGGCGGCATAGGTACCCTGCCCCTGGCCGTACTTGCCCATGACGACGGTTCCCTCAAAGTTCAGGCAGTTGCCGGTTCCCGCGAAGTTGACCAGCGGGCTGGTGTCCGCCCTGTCCTCGAGGAACATGTCCTTCAGGGTCAGCTGCGCGCCGGAGGCCTTGGAGCATTCAAGCTTCAGGTTTGCGTACTTGACCGTGTCTGCGGTATAGCTGTAGGAGGAATCCCAGGCAACGCCGCTGCCGGAGACGGTGACCGGCTCGGTCGTGGCGACGGTGATGATGCCGGCGGCGTCGTCCGCAAGGGTGTAGCTGCCGCCCTTTTCCAGCGTCTCGCCGCCGTGCAGGAGCGACTCCTCCGCCTTTTCGGCAACGATGATCTTGCCGCCGGTGGTTTCCACATTCCAGGGCGTTGCGCCGGTTTCGTCGCAGATGTCCGCCGTGTCGAAGAAAATCTCATACTCGCCGGGAGCGGTATCCGCCGCGACCCGGAGCTTGAGCTTCACGGTGTAGCTTCCGGCGGCGAAGGGCGTCTTTGCCTCGTCGCGGAAGAGCTCAAAGCCGTTGCGGTAGGCGGCGTCGGTGTCCACGAGGCAGTCCCCCGCGTCCACGCCGGTCTCGGCGTCAAAGGTGATGCCGTCCGCATCCCAGTCGAGATCGACCGCAATGGAACGGCTGGCGCTGGCTGTCGTGAATCGCAGCGTCATCTCTGCGGTCTCGCCGGGCGCGACCGTTTCGGTGGAGAGCGACATGGCGTAGTCGCCGGAGGCCGCCGCGGCGGGGACAAGCAGGGTTCCCACGGCAAGCAGCACCGCCAGCAGCAGGGCAAGCGCTCTGTTTGCAGGATGTTTCATCGCTTCTTCTCCTTTTCCTGATTTCTATTCAAAAGGCTCAGTTGTCTTCCAAAATATACAGATTTCCGTCCTCGTCTCTGTAGACCTTACCGTACTCCGTCAGGCCGAGATCCTCCGGCGCCTCGCCGTCGGTGTCCCAGACCTGCTCGTGGCCGTCCTGCACCGGGGTAACGGGCAGCGGGTCATTCGAGCCGGAAATGTCCACGTTCCATGCGACGACCAGCGCCAGCATCATGCCGACGGCCAGCACCAGCATCACGTCCGCGAGGTTCGCCACACCCTCCATAGGGTTGACGTCCTCGCTCTCGGCCTCCTCACGCCTCAGCTTTCGTTTCAGCATGTTGGCTCACCTCCACAACGCATTCCATTGCGGTTTCCAAAAGGGACATGTCGTTTGCGTACCAGCTCTTGCGGATCATGGAAATCACGACGGCAAAGGCCGCGCAGATCAGGCCAGCGATCGTCGTGTCAAACGCGGTCAGAAGGGAGTTTGACAGCGTGAAGGTGTCGCCCTGCCCCAGCGCGATGATGCCGGGGCCGAGGGGGATCAGCGTGCCCAGCAGGCCGAACATCGGCCCGAGCTTGGCGACGAGGTCGGACAGGCGGACGATTTTCGCATGGCGCTGCTTTTCCTCGTCCAGAAGACGGATGGCCAGCGCCTCGCGCATGTCCTGCGTCAGCGCCGGATGGCGCGTGACCTCCAGAAGCGCCCGCTTCTGCCGCCGCAGAAGGCCGCTTTTTTCAATGCAATCCGGCAGCTCCTCCGGCGAGGCGGCGCGCAGCTCGTCAAGCAGCTCCGGCAGGCAGACCTTCAGATGCCGCCGCTCCGTGAAGCACTCGACGATCAGGTTGCCGAGCAGCACCAGCGCCGCCGCCATCAGAAGCAGCAAAACCAGCACGACCGGCGTCTCCAGGGAAGACGCAACCGCGCGCAGAATATTGGACAGTGTTTGTGAAAACATTCGGTTTCTCCTCTATTTCAGCACTATTTCAGTTCTTTTCGGTATTGCAGATATTTCAATAGGCCGCCGAGCAGCAGCAGCGCCAGCGCAGCAAGCGCCGTGAGCAAAAGCGTGCGCGAGTCGGTCAGCAGAAGAGCCGCGCCGCCGGTGCTGCCGCCGGAGGTGCTTCCGGCACTGCCGGGAGCGGCGTCCGCGCCGGGGGTTCCGGCGGTCTGGATGCGCCGCAGCGCGCCGTGCGTGATTTTCTCCGGCTCACGGGTTGTGAGCTGGCCGGAGGCGCTGCCGTCCGGCTCCTTTTCCGGCGCGGTCACGCCGGAGGGAGCGGAGGGAAGCACGCTGATCGCCGTACCGGGCTTGTTTGGCTTGTTTCCGGGCTTGTTCACGGGCTTTTCACCGCTGCCCGAGCCGTCGCCGGGCCTGGTATCGCCGGAGCCGTCGCCTTTTCCGTCGCCCTTGCCGTCCCCGGTGCCGGTGCCGTCTCCCTTGCCGGAGCCGTCGCCCGTACCGCCGCCGGTGTTCTCCTTGTCATTGGAGACGGTGACGGTGATGCTGTCGCTGACGGTCATGCCGCCGACCGTCGTCGTGGCAGTGATGATCGCTTTGCCCTCGCCGACGACGGTGATCTTTCCGGTTTTGCTGTTCACGCGCACAACGCTCTCGTCGCTGGAGCTCCAGCTCACCGCATCGGAAAACAGCTCGGTGAGCTGGCTGTCCGCCGCGCTGACGCTGGCGCGAAGCTGATAGCCGTTTTTGTCCTTTTCCACGGAGAGGTTCAGGTCCTCGCCCGCGCTGACGGAGGGTGCGCCGGCGTAGCGCACGAAAATTGCGTTGCACCATTTTGCGGAGGTGTTCGCCGAGGCTTCGCCGATCCAGCTCTGCCCATAGAGCAGGCGGAAGCAGTTCTGCGCGCTCATGCTTGCGCTGTGGTCGCCGAGGCAGAATTCCTCGCCGATGTCATAGGTTCGCCAAGTGCTCCAGACGGCCAGCATCGGCTCGACCCATTCCAGGCCCTCCTCCGCCGCGCCGCTGTCGCTGAATTCACCGTCCTGCTGAAAATAGACGCTCAGGTCGGGGAAGAAATAGCGCGAACGGTAGAGGCTGGAATACGTCCATTCCTCCTGATTGTAGAAGTTGCCGCCGGAATCCGCCGTGCCGAACTGGAAGGCCTGGATGCTGCCGCAGTCCACGCCCGCATAGTCCAGCACGTCGAGCAGCCGCGGGCCGTAGCCCACGGAGTAGCACACGCGCGGGCGGCGGTTGATGTAGGAAAAGCTCTGCGTTACCATCTCGCAGTTGTTGATGATGTCGTTGACGGAGAGCACGATTTTCTGCTGGTAGTCCATGCCGTAGTACCCGGCGAAGATGGTCAGCGTGCTTGACGTGGCATTGCTCAGGCTGTCATAGCTCCAATTGACGGGCGGCTCCGGCAGGCGGTCGAGCGGGTTTTCATATTCGTCGCCGCACTTTGTGCAGCGGTATCGCTCAAAGCCGTCGGCGCGGTGGCGCGGCGGCTGATAGGCGACGAGCGCGTAATCGTGGTCGCACACCTCCTCGGCAAATACCGTCGTCAGCACAAGGCAGACGCACAGCAGCAAAAGCAGGCTGCGAAGAAGGTTCCGTCTCATGCCGCACCTCCCGACTCTGCGGAGACAAACTGGATCTCCGTGACCAGCCGCACCCATTTGCCGGAGTCATAGCCCGGAATCACAACGCGCAGCGGCTGCTGCCGCTCCTCCAAAGGCTTTGATCCGTTGGCGACGGAAAGAATGACCTCGTAGGAATCCCAGATCAGGGCATTGATCGTCACATCATAGTCGTCCGACGCGCTGAAGCGCACATAGCGGAATTCCGAAAGCGTGCGGCCGTGCGCCTGCGCAAGGCTTTCGAGCGTCGGGCCGTAGGCCTGCACCGTCCCGGCCTTGTCGGAGTTGCCGCGCGCCGTGGCGCGGACGCATTCCAGCTGTGCCAGCTCGCCGGGCGTGACGGTAAAGGGCTCGTCGGTCAATCCGGTGACGGTAATGGGCGTCGAGGCATAGGCGGAAATATCCGCGCGGCAGGCGCCGAGGCAGAGCAGAAGCGCCAGCGCCAGCAGCGCAGCACAGAATTTTTTCAAAGCATCCGCCCCCTTATTTTAATATAGAGTTGGCCAGCAGCGCCTGCGCCTCCTCGCGCGACAGCTCGCAGTGCCAGAACAGGCGGAAAAATTCCTGCGTTTTTTCCACCATATCATAATCGTAAAGCGCCGGATAGAGCAGCTTGCCCAGCCAGTAGATGCCGAGCACCTGATTCACCGACGGCGGGCTGGACATCCAGCCATAGGGCAGGGCGGGAATTTCATACACGCAGCCGCTTTTCACTGCGCGCAGCTTCGACCAGATATCGTCCTGCCAGACCAGATCGTAAAAGCCGTCTGCGGTCAGGAGAATGACGTCCGGGTCGAGGGCCATCAGCTCCTCGAGGTCGATGGAGCAGCCGCCGTTTTTATTGGACATCGTCTCGGAAACGAGGACGTTCTCTCCGCCGACAATCTCGATGTTCCGCGCCTGCACAGAGCCGCGCTGGTTGCAGTCCAGGCCGGTGACGCCCGTGCCGAAAAGGACGGTCTTGGGCGAAGCGATCTTTGCACGGTTCGTCTCCGCCAGTGCCAACGCCGCTTCAATATACTGCGCCAGCACCTCCGCCTCGTCCTGCTTTCCGAGAAGCTTTCCCAGCATGCGGTAGGCCTCGGGCAGATTCTCGCCGTCCGCCTCGATGAAGACGGTCGGGATGCCGGTCTGCTCCTGAATGGCCTGCATATCCTCGGCGTGATTCGCCTTCCTGTCGCCGAGGTCGAGGATGATCTGCGGCTTTTCGCGGATCAGCGATTCTATATTCAACGTACCACGGCCGCCGTAGAGCTGACCCAGCTCGGGAAGCTCGGCAAGGCAGGCCGGAAGGTAGCGCTGCTGCGCCTCGGAGGGGCGGCTGGCGACGCCGACGAGCAGCTCCGGCGCAAGCGTGATTAAAAACATCTGCGCCGTCAGGCCGCTGACCGCAACGCGGTCGATTTTCTCCGGCACCTCGACGGTTCTGCCGCAGGAATCCGTAAAGGATACCGTCGCCTGCGGCGTCTCCGGCGCGGTGCGCGGGGTGCAGGCGGTCAGCAGGCCGAGGCAGAGAAGCAATATCAAAAGACGTTTTGCAAAGGGCATGGGCTTCCTCCAAAGTAACAAAAACCGGACCGGCTCGCGAAGCGAACAGGCCCGTAGATGCACCAATACAAACCGCAGCAGGATAGACTCCCGCCCCGGCTTTACGGCTGTTTTCTTCTCAAACACGGAAAGTCGCGCTGTTTCCGGCACGGCTCTGATCGGGAGAAGCTCCCGAAGCGGCTCGGGCGCCATGGCAGAGCGTTAGGCGCAGGAGCTTGAAAACCTCAATATTTCATTCGTCGAAATTCTCACAGGAGAATAACCACGAATATATTCTACCAGAGCATCCCATTTAGCGCAAGAGAAAATACGTTCACCATCGCCGAAATGTTGACAGATATCACAAAAGCGGCGAAGGAAAGCTCCTTCGCCGCCGTGGGAATTTATGAAAAGTATTCAGACCGCCGCGGGGACCCTGGAGGAGACGGAGTACTCCGTAACATTCAGGATCGTCTCGCCGTCGATTTGCAGTGCGCAGGGGCGGTCAAATTTCACGGTGATCTCGTGACCGGTAAGTACCTCGACCATCTCGCCGTGCTTCACGTGCTCGCCCTTGAAGATGGAGGGGAAGACGATCAGCGTCTTGAGCTTGCCGGAGCCGTACATCACAACGACGGATTGCTCCCGCGCCGTGTTCAGCCGGTCCTGCGCGGGCGCGACCATCATGCCGCCGCCGTAGAAGCGGCCATTCATGGTCGGGGCCAGCCAGACCTTGCGGAAGCTGTGGGACTTGCCGTCCACGATGACCTCGGCGTTTGCCGGGTGGAAGTGGAAGAGCAGGCCCTTGATAGCGATCCCCGCATAGTTCACGGGCTTGGTGCTCGTGGCGCGGAGCTGATCGCCCACCTCGCAGCAATAGCCGTCGATGCCGTAGCCGATGCCGTTGAGGAAGCGATAGACGCGGCCCTTGACGGTCACGGTGGGCAGATTTTCCAGATATTTCTTGATGGAGAAGGGCGCCGCGCCCTTTTCCTTGCCGAGGTCGTGCAGAAAATCGTTTCCGCTGCCGACGCCGAAATAGAGCAGATCGTTCGGAATACCGACGCCTGCGGTGTCATTGACAAAGCGATTGAGCGTGCCGTCGCCGCCGCAGAGCACGACGTCCTCATCCGAAGGGATGGAGCGGAAAAAATCCTCGTAGCTTTCGATCGCGGTCATGTTGTAATACTTGATTTCCGCATCGGAAAGCAGTGCGTCCAGCTTGCGCGTCTCTTCCTCGCCGTGGCCGTTGCCCGCGTGGGGATTGAACAAAGCATGATAGATTTTCATGGGCGTTATCTCTCTCTCCGCAGGAATGGACACTCCTGCTATTTTAGTTCAATTATAGGAGGCAGCGCCGCCGCCGTGCAATGGGCACTTCGACAAATTTGCCCAAAAAATGCAGGATTTTATGCCTTTTCGGAGAAAACCGCGCCCTGCGGCAGGAAGCGGGAGAGGAATTCCCGCGTCCGCGGGTCCTGCGGCCGGGTGAAAAGCTCCGGCCCCTCCTCGCAGACCGTGCCGCCGTCGAGGAACACGCCGCGCGTGGAAACATCCCGCGCAAAGGCCATTTCATGCGTGACGATCAGCATGGTCATGCCGTCTGCGGCAAGGCCGCGCAACACCTCCAGAACCTCGCCGACCATCTGCGGGTCCAGTGCGCTTGTCGGCTCGTCGCACAGCAGCACCTCCGGCTCCATGGCCAGCGCACGGGCGATGGCGGCGCGCTGCTTCTGGCCGCCGGAGAGCTGTGCCGGGCGGGCGCTGCGGTACGGCGCCA
This sequence comes from uncultured Oscillospiraceae bacterium, assembly GCA_934622035.1. GTDB lineage: Bacteria > Bacillota > Clostridia > Oscillospirales > Oscillospiraceae > JAZOXB01. The sequence continues at coordinate 119,056 of CAKTVG010000001.1, read as the reverse complement.
TGCCGACGCGCTCGAGATAGTGCAGCGCGCGCTCCTCCGCCTCGCGGCGGCTGCGGCGCAGCACGGTCGTCTGCCCGACGGTGCAGTTTTCCAGCACGGTCATGTTGTAAAACAGGTTGTAGCTCTGGAAGATCATGCCGACCTTCGCGCGGTACTGCGCCAGCGGCAGGGTGTTGGCGGCGGCGCCGTGGTAGAATATCTCACCGCCCGTCGGCGTTTCCAGCAGGTTCAGGCAGCGCAGGAGCGTGCTCTTGCCGGAGCCGGAGGCTCCGATGATGCTCACGACCTCGCCCTGCTCCACGCGCAGGTTCACACCGTGTAGCACCTCGTGCGTGCCGAAACGCTTTTCCAGATCGCGAAGCTCAAAAACAGGCTCAGCCATGGTGCGTCTCCTTTCCGGGAATGTGGATTTCGGCGCTGCTGTCGCTCTGCGAGCCGAAGACCGTGTAGGTCCCGCTGCCGTTCAGGCGGCGCTCGGCCAGGCGCAGCAGGCGCGTGACGGCGAAGGTCAGCAGGAAATACAGAATGCAGATGACCAGATAGGTCTGGAAGGTCTGGAAATTCTGCCGCTTGATGACCCCCGCGAAATAATACAGCTCCGTAACGCCGATGACGTTCAGAACGGAGGTGTCCTTGATGTTGATGACGAACTCGTTGCTCACGGAGGGCAGGATATTGCGCAGCACCTGCGGCAGGATCACCCGCCGCATGGCCTGCCCGTGCGTCATGCCGATGGAGAGCGCGCCCTCGAGCTGGCCGGGATCGACGGAGAGAATGCCGCCGCGCACGATCTCGGCCATGTAAGCGCCGGTGTTGATCGAAACGATCAGAATGCCCGAGGGCAGCAGCGGCAGCGTCCTGCCGCCCGCGGCGAAGGCGTAGCCCCAGTAGATGACCATCGCCTGCACCATCATGGGCGTGCTGCGGAACACTTCAATATAGACGGCGATCAGGCCGTTGAGCAGCCGCCGCAGGACGCGCAGCAGGCCGCTCTTCGGCAGCGGCGCGGAACGCACGACGCCGGTCAGCAGGCCGATCACAAGGCCCGCCGCCGTGGCCGTCAGGGAGATAAGCATGGTCGTGCCGACGCCCTGCAAAAGCTGGGCGCGGTAGCGCAGGAAAATCTGCAATACGTCGTTCAGAAAGCTCATATTGCTCACCTGCGGATGATGACGACGAGATTGGACTCGTAATAGGTCTGCGTGAAGTCAATCTCCGCCTCGCGCTCGGCGGTGGGGCTCATGCCGGCGATGACGGCGTCGATCGCGCCGGACTCCAGCGCGGGCAGCAGGGAGTTCCAGTCAAAGGCGTAGATTTCCAGCGACATGCCGAGCTGCGCGGCGATATACCTGGCAATCTGCACGTCGTAGCCGTTGGCGTACTGCCCCTGCTTGCCCTCGCCGCTGATGGGATAGCAGCCGCTGGCCGTTCCCTCAAGGTCAGTCCAGTTATATGGCTCGTAGGCGCATTCCATGCCGACGCGCAGCACGCCCTTCGGGTTCTCCGGGGCATCGCAGGCTACGGCGAACCGCTCGACCGTCTGCCCTGCGGACACGGCGACGATCTGCTGCATCAGCTCCCTGCGCTGTGCGTCGGTCACGCCGTCCAGCACGGCGTCGATTTCCGCACGCAGGGGCGAGCCGTCCGCCACACCGACTGCAATGCCGACGTCCGCCGCCGTGGCGGTGAAGCCGGTGTCGTTGTTGACAAGCGGGATGTAGGTCAGGCTCTCATCCGCCGCACAGACGGAGAGCGCCGTCGGCTCCTCTGCGACGTAGCCGTCGATCGCGCCGCTCTTGAGCGCGGTCAGCAGGTCGGCAAACTCCGGATAGACCGAGGACTGCACCTGCGGCACCTGCGCCAGCGCAGTCTCGTGGAAGGTGCCGCCCTGCGCTGCCAGGCGCGCCCCGCGCAGATCCTCCAGCGTCTTCGCGCCGGTGAGGTCGGCGGATGCGCCGCCGGAGCAGGCGGTAAGCACCAGGGTGCAGAGCGCCAGAAGCAGCGCCGTGATTCTTGTTCTCATGGGAAATTCCTCCTGTAAATAAAGTAATAAGCCTGCGACCCGAACGGTATCGCAGGCTTATTCTTCGGAAAAATTCCCAAATCTGCCATTGATAGCGCTCCACATGAACCCATGTGACAGTCCCGCGCCTATTAAGCGCGATCCCAGCGGCGCTGCGGCGGCAACCGCAGCACGGCTTCGGCGGAATTGCCTTTCTCCCACAGCCGCTTGCCGGCGTTGCCATGGGATACTGATCGTTTCCGCGACCTCTATCAGGTGCTGTCTTATTTTTCTGTATTGTAGCGCAGCGGAGCGCATTTGTCAATAACAAAAAAGAATATTTATTCGCGCAAGTTTCGGACCCTTCGACAGATTTCGCTTCGCCATTTTCCCTCCTTGCGGCTAAACTTTCTTCCGGAGGCGATGCCATATGGAAGAAATTCTGCGCTATATCCGGGAGAAATACCATCCGTCCGGCCTGATTCTTTACGGCTCCTACGCCGCTGGGACGCAGACGCCGCAGAGCGATTTTGACGCGCTGGCCGTCGGCGGCTGCACGGCGCACGACGTTTCCGCCGTCGCGGGGGTTCCGCTCGATCTGTATGTTTATCCAAAAGAGTTTGTTATTTCGTCAGACGGCGCGGATTTTTTGCATCTAAGCGGCGGGCGCGTGCTCTGGGATGCAGACGGAACGGCAGCCGCACTGCTGGCGCGCGTCGATCAGAGCGCAGCTCTCCTGCCGCAGGAGGACGCCGAGGAGCTGGAGGCCGCCGTGCAGTGGTGCGAAAAGATGCTGTGCCGTGCGCAGCGCGGCGACGCAGAAGGAAATTTCCGCCGCTACTGGCTGCTGACCGAAAGCCTGAATATCTGCTGCTCACTGCGCAGGCGGCGCTACCTCGGTCCGCGCAAAGCGCTGAAGCTGCTGCAATGGGACGCGCCGGAGCTGTTCTCCCTCTATACCGCGGCGCTGGCGGCGGGCGGCGGAGAGGCGCTGGCCGCCTGGGTGCGGGCGCTGCGGCGGCAGAAGGACGGCCTTTGAGCCGCCGCAGCGCAATTCTGCGGCGCCCGCCTTGACTTCTTTCTGCGAAGGAATTATAATGATGGTGTATATCTGCACGAATAAGGACGGATTTTGCCGATGAAAAAATTTCTGATAACAATGCTCGTGCTGGTGCTGGCGGCGGCACTGCTGTTCGGGCTGTATTATTTCCTCTGGACCCCGGAAAACTTTGCCGCACTCGGCGCACGCGCCATGAAGGCGGGCAACTATTCCCGCGCCGTCAGCCGCTACTCCACCGCCGTCTCTCTGGATCCGGATAACGTGGAATACGCCGTTGCACTGGCAGACGCCTGCGTTGCCAGCGGCAGCTACACCCGCGCCGAGCGCACGCTCGTCTCCGCGCTGCGCGTGGCCCCCAGCGCAGAGCTGTACCGCAAGCTTTCGGCCACCTATGTCGCGCAGGACAAGCTGCTCGATGCGCAGCAGATGCTCGACAACATCAATAACGAGGCCATTCTCGCCGAGCTGGAGGCCGAGCGCCCCGCCGCGCCGGTTCTGACGCCGGACGGCGGCCAGTTCTCGGAATATATCACCGTGAGCGTGGCGCATGAGACGGGAACGGTTTACCTCTCCCTTGATAAGCAGTACCCTTCCCTGGCCACCGAGCCCTACGCCGGGCCGGTCGCCCTGCCTGCGGGCGCAACGCATGTCTCAGCCGTCGCCGTCGGCGACAACGGCCTGGTCAGCCGTCTGACCGAGGCGGACTTCCTGATCGTCGGCGTGGTGGAAGAGGTCACGCTTCAGGACAGCGCCTTTGAGAGCTATATCCGCGATCTGCTCAGCATCCCCGCGCCCACAAGGCTGATGACCAGCGACCTCTGGAACGTCGGCGAGCTGGCCGTGCCGGAGGATGTGGCGGACTATGCCGACCTTGCCTATTTCCTGCACCTGAAATCCCTGACCATTCAGGGCAGCTCCGTGGAAAGCTACGCCTTCCTGGCCTCCCTGACGGAGCTGGAAACGCTGAGCATCACCGATTCCCTGATCTCCGCCGAGACGCTGGGCTATATCGGTGCGCTGCCGAAGCTGACCAGCCTGACGCTCTCCGGCTGCGGCCTGTCGAACATCCAGCCGCTGGCGGATGCCGCGGCGATCACCACGCTTGACCTTTCGGACAACAGCATCTCCGACATCACCGCGCTGGCCTCCTTCACCGGCCTGACGCAGGCAAATCTTGACCGCAACGCGGTCAAATCGCTCGAACCGCTGCGCGGCCTGACCGGTCTTGTGGAGCTGCACGCCGCGGAAAACGACCTGACCTCGGTCGATCCGCTCTCCGGCTGCAAGCAGCTGAGCATCCTTGACATTTCCTCCAACGCCGTGACGAGCATCGCGCCGCTGGCGCCCATGCGCGAGTTGAAGGAGCTCTCCGCAGGCGGCAACGCCCTGACGGACGCCTCCGGCCTTGCCGGGTGTATCGCGCTTGAGCGGCTGGATCTTTCCAACAATCAGCTGACAAATGTCGACGCCGTGAAGAACCTGAGCGCTCTGACGCATCTGGACTTCAGCCACAACAGCGTCGCCGAGATTCCGAATCTCTCCGGCGCGGCCAATTTGCAGCAGTTCTACGCCTCTTACAACAGCGAACTGGCGGACATTTCCAGCCTCGCAGGGCTGGACGCGCTGAACTATGTGGACGTGGATTACACCGCCGTGGAGGACATCGAGTGCCTGAAGACCTGCCCGAACCTCGTACAGGTCAACGCCTTCGGCTCGAAGGTGACGAGCGCAAAGGAGCTGACGGATCTCGGTGTCATCGTCCGCTATGACCCCACCGGCACCGCAGGCGCGGAATAACTTAACGCAAACCAAACCGGCAGCCTTCCGAAAAGAAGGCTGCCGGTTGTTTGTTTATTCCTTGGCAATGCTCACGTTGATCCCGTTGACCTCGACGCCCTCGTCGGCGGGGATAAGCAGATATTTCCGCCCGTCGATGACGCGCGTTTCGACCATGTAGCTGAATTCCGGTGCAACGGAGATTTTGACCTCCGGCGTGTTGACCTGGAACTTTTTGCTTTCAATGATGTTTTTCGGGTTCAGCGCGGCCTGCTCGCCGTACTGCCTGCGGCACTCGGCACGGAAGGCCTCGACCTTCTCGCCGGGCACGCCGCTGCCGGCGAGGATCTCGCCCACCTCCTGCACGCTCAGCTCCAACGGCTCTGGGTCCTTGCTCTCCTTGTGCTCCTCGATGCGGCCGCGGAGCTGCTCATGCACCGACTGCACGACGTCGTAGCTGCAATCCTCCTGCAAGGTGTCGCCAAGCGCAGTGCTGAAAACGTTTTTCTGCTCCTCGGCGGACATCGGCGGCTCCACGCAGAAGACCGCGTCGATCACCTCCTGATGCAGCAGCGCGGCGTTTTTGCTGTAAAACAGGGCATTATAGATGTTCGCCGCACGGTCGTCGAACGCCGGGAACAGGAATCCCAGCTCCGGCGCAAGGGCGATGTGGCCCGTGGAGGCGCTGTGGAATTCCTTCTGCTCATTGGAATAGCGCAGCTCCATCTCCGGGTCCTTTACCGGGCAGATGCTGCACAGGAAATACTGGAACACCCGGTCGGAGGCGTCTGCCTGCACCTCGTCGTCGCTGCCCTTGTGCGGCACGTCATAGGTGTCCGCGGCCAGCAGAATGAGGTAGTTTCTGTCCTGCATGTCGATGGCATCGATGATCTTGCGGTAAAGCGCCTCGCGCGCGGCGGCATTTTGCAGGGAGGACTGCCGCAGCGTTTGCAGCAGCCGGTGCTCCTCGCTCCCGGCCACCTGCTGGGTGGAGAAGACGATATCGATCAGGTTCCGGCCCAGCGAGCCGGAGAGGGATTTTTTCAGAAGGCCGAGGTACATCTCCTGCTCCTCCTGCGTCATCAGGCCGAGGGAGGCGTCCATGCGGGAGATGATCTCACGGTTGCCGTTGACATAGCAGCCGTAGACGCGGCTGATGCTGTTATGATCGAGCTTGAAGCGGCGGCGCAGCTCGTTGAGTTCCTTTTGATTCATACGCTTGTCCTTTCGTGATTCTGATTGCAACGATTATAGCACGCGCCCGGCGCAATGGCAAGCCTTGCAATTTTCTCCTGCATCCGGTATACTGAGGGCAGAGGTGACTGCAATGAGCCGAAAACGAAAAAGAAAGCTCCCCGCGCCGCCCCTTTCCGTACTGGACAAGGGGATTTACAGCGCTCTGCTTTTTCTGACCCTTTTGGCAGGGATGGGGCTTATTTTTTGCTATACTCTGTTTCTGGAATGGTTTGCTCTTCGGGATCCGGCGGTCATCGCCTCCGAATCCCACGCAAGCAACCTGCTCTTTCTGGTTCCCCTGTTTTTCTTTGTGCTCAGCGCCGTGATCCCGCTCTCCGGCGCCCTGGCCAACAAGAAGCCTCTGTTCGGAAACAAAGCCATCCGCTATGGCCATGCGCCATGGAACCCGGAGATCTATCCCCGGTTTGCCAAAAACAAGCCGGCGCTTTATGAACGGAAAAGTCAAAAGGCGCTGGGCCGCTTCCTGCGGCGGCTCTGGCTTGGCGCGGCAGCCGCCGCGCTGCTCCTCGGTGCGCTGAGCCTCTTCGGGCACAACACCCTCACGGAGGATTACCGCGTGCAGGATTACAACGCCCTGAACCTCCTGAGCCTGGAGTACGATGTCGAAGAAATCGCTGCGATTCAACTGAGCGCCTACCGCGCCCGCGTCCTCGGCCGCAGCGGCGCGGCCTTTGAAATTCGCCTGACCATGGCCGACGGCAGGCATTACGGCTTTTCCAGCGGCCAATTCCGCGACGGATACCCCGCCGCGCTGGCTGCCATGCAGGCGCTGAAGGATCGCCTGCCGTCGGAGCAGGTCACGATCCGCAGGCAGGATCTGCTCTGGAAGGTCGTCGAGTACCTGGGCATGAACGAGGAGGAAGCCGCGCAGCTCTTCGCGCTGTTCGACGCCACTCCGGAAGAATTGGGGGCGGGGCAGGCATATCAATCCCTCCAAATACAATGACAAAACGGCCACAGCAGGAATTCCTGCTGTGGCCGTCTTATTTTTATCTCTGATTCAGAATCGGAACTTAGTCCTTATACATCTCAACCAGCTTGAGCAGATGCTCGTAGCGCTCCTTGGCCGCTTCCTCGTTGCGCGTGAACAGAGGTTCTGCACGCTCCGGGAATTCGCGGGTCAGGCGGCTGTAACGGGCCTCATTCATCAGGAATTCACGATAGCCGTCCTTCGGGGCCTTGGAATCCAGGGTGAACTTGCCGGTCTGCTTGGAGGGATCGAAGCGGAACATGTTCCAGTAGCCGCACTCGACAGCCTTCTTCATCTCTTCCTGGCAGTGCATCATGCCGCCCTTGATGGAGTGCATTTCGCACGGCGCATAGCCGATGACGAGGGACGGACCATGGTAAGCCTCGGCCTCGGAGATGGCCTTGAGGGTCTGCGCGGGGTTGGCGCCCATGGCGACCTGCGCAACATAGATATAGCCATAGGACATGGCGATTTCCGCAAGGCTCTTCTTCTTGGTTTCCTTACCGGCTGCCGCGAACTGCGCGACCTGACCGATGTTGGAAGCCTTGGAGGCCTGTCCGCCGGTGTTGGAGTAAACCTCGGTATCGAAGACGAAGATGTTGACGTCCATGTTCTGCGCAAGGACATGATCCACGCCGCCGAAGCCGATATCGTAGGCCCAGCCGTCGCCGCCGAAGATCCAGACGGACTTCTTGGAGAGGTATTCCTTATCCTTCAGGATTTCCGCAGCCAGCTTGCAGGCATCGCAGTCGCAGTACTTCGCGCCGGACTCCTTGAGCTCGGTTGCATGGGCGAGGAAGGCTTCTGCGCCGTCGCCGAAGTGCTCCTTGGCAGCCGGGGAGGATGCGAAGGCATACAGCTCGTCGACCGTCTCGAGGCCCTCTTCCAGAGCGGCGATATAGGCCTTGGTCGCGGCCTTGTTGGCCTCGCCGTCTTCCATGGTGTCGAGCCACTTCTGGGCGGCTTCCTTCAGAGGAGCGTAGGTCCAGTCGATGGCGATGAGCTTGCGGGTCTTCTCTGCGAGGCTGTCGCGGATGGTCTTCTGGGCGACATACATGCCCAGGCCGTGCTCTGCGTTGTCCTCAAACAGGGAGTTGGACCATGCGGGGCCGTGGCCCTCCTTGTTGGTGCAGTAGGGAGACGTTGCGCCGGGTCCGCCCCAGATGGAGGAGCAGCCGGTGGCGTTGGAGATATACATACGGTCGCCGAAGAGCTGGGTGACGAGACGGGCATAGCTGGTCTCGGCGCAGCCAGCGCAGGAGCCGGAGAACTCGAGCATCGGCTTCTTGAACTGGCTGCCCTTGACGGTCAGGTCCTCGACCTCGGGCTTCGGAGCAACCTTGGAAACCATGTAGTTGAAGACGTCCTGCTGTGCCAGCTGGCTCTCCTGCGGGACCATGGTGATGGCCTTGGTCGGGCAGACGCCGACGCAGACGCCGCAGCCCATGCAGTCCAGCGGGGAAACGGCCATGGCGTACTGATAGACGCCCTTGCCCTTGCCGGCCTTGACGGGACGGATCTTTGCACCCTCGGGAGCGGCAGCGGCCTCGGCCTCGGTGAGCATGAAGGGACGGATGGTAGCGTGCGGGCAGACAAAGGCGCAGTTGTTGCACTGGATGCACTTGTCGGCGTCCCACTCGGGAACGGTGACGGCAACGCCGCGCTTCTCATAAGCGGAGGCGCCCAGCTCGAACTGACCGTCCACATGGTCGACGAAGGTGGAAACGGGCAGGGAGTCGCCGTCCATCTTGTCGATGGGGATGAGGATGTCCTTGACCATCTTCACGAGCTCCGGCTTGCCCTCGAGCGCATGCTCGGCAGGAGCGTCCTCTGCGGTTGCCCAGGAGGCGGGAACGTCGATCTTGACATAGGCGGTAGCGCCGGCGTCGATGGCGTTCCAGTTCTTTTCAACGACGTCCATGCCCTTCTTGGCATAGGAGTGCTCAGCGGCATCCTTCATGTACTTGATGGCGTCGGCTTCCGGCATGACCTTTGCCAGGGAGAAGAACGCGGACTGGAGGATGGTGTTGGTGCGCTTGCCCATGCCGACCTTGATGGCCAGGTCGATGGCGTTGATGGTGTAGAGCTGAATGTTGTTCTTGGCGATATAGCGCTTCGCCTCGGCGTTGAGGTGGTGCTCCAGCTCGGCCAGATCCCACTGGCAGTTGATGAGGAAAACGCCGCCGGGCTTGACGTCGTTGACGATCTTGAAGCCCTTGGTGATGTAGGAGGGGTTGTGGCAGGCGACGAAGTCGGCCTTGTTGATGTAGTACGGGCTCTTGATGGGCTTATCGCCGAAGCGCAGGTGGCTGATGGTCACGCCGCCGGTCTTCTTGGAGTCGTACTGGAAATAGGCCTGCACGTACTTGTCGGTGTGGTCGCCGATGATCTTGATGGAGTTCTTGTTTGCGCCGACGGTGCCGTCGCCGCCCAGGCCCCAGAACTTGCACTCGATGGTGCCTTCCGCGGCGGTGTTGGGGGAGACATGCTCCTCAAGGGACATATGGGTCACGTCGTCGTTGATGCCGAGGGTGAAGTGGCGCTTCGGCTCTTCCTTCGCCAGCTCTTCATACACGGCGAACACGGACGCAGGAGGCGTATCCTTGGAGCCGAGGCCGTAGCGGCCGCCGATGACGGGGATCATACGGCCGGCGTTTGCCAGCGCGGTGACGACGTCCAGATACAGAGGCTCGCCCAGAGCGCCGGGCTCCTTGGTGCGGTCGAGGACGGCGATCTTCTTGCAGGTTGCCGGAATGGCCTCGAGCAGGCGGTCGGCGCGGAACGGACGGTACAGGCGGACCTTGATCAGGCCGACCTTCTCGCCGTGCGCGTTCATGTAGTCGATGACTTCCTCTGCCACGTCGCAGATGGAGCCCATCGCGATGATCACGCGGTCGGCATCGGGCGCGCCGTAGTAGTTGAAGAGCTTATAGTCGGTGCCGAGCTTGGCGTTGACCTTGCCCATGTACTCCTCGACGATCTCGGGAAGCTCGTCATAGTACTTGTTGCAGGCCTCGCGGTGCTGGAAGAAGGTATCGCCATTCTCGTGGGAGCCGCGCATTGCGGGGCGCTCCGGGTTCAGGCAGTGCTTGCGGAACGCATCGACGGCGTCCATGTCGCACATTTCCTTCAGATCTTCATAATCCCACACGGCGACCTTCTGGATCTCGTGAGAGGTGCGGAAGCCGTCGAAGAAGTTGATGAAGGGAACGCGGCCCTTGATGGCGGCCAGATGCGCCACGGGAGCCAGATCCATGACCTCCTGCACGTTGCCCTCGGCCAGCATGGCAAAGCCGGTCTGGCGGCAGGCATAGACGTCGGAATGGTCGCCGAAGATGTTCAGCGCATGGGTCGCGACGGTACGCGCGGAAACATGGAAGACGGCGGGAAGCAGCTCGCCCGCGATCTTGTACATGTTCGGGATCATCAGAAGAAGGCCCTGAGAGGCGGTGTAGGTGGTGGTCAGAGCGCCTGCTGCCAGGGAGCCGTGCACGGTGCCCGCAGCGCCGGCCTCGGACTGCATCTCGATGACCTTGACGCGGTTGCCGAAGATGTTCAGCCGTCCCTGTGCGGACCACTGGTCAACGTTGTCGGCCATGGGGCTTGACGGAGTGATGGGGTAGATGCCCGCCACTTCAGTAAAGGCATAGCTGACATGAGCGGCAGCGGTATTGCCGTCCATTGTTTTGAGTTTTCTAACCAAAATGAATACCTCCTGAGTATTTATTTCATACAGTTTCATTCTAACACCTTTTGCCCGATTTGTAAATCAGAAAAACGCGGCTGTCCGCACAATTTGCGGAAATTGCGGGAAATTCCTCCGGTATTTTTTGTGAAAAGGATTTGTAATTCCGCGTCAAATGCTGTATGATAAAGGAAAAAGGGCGAATGGAGGAGGTTCTATGATCAGTCGCGTGGATTCGCTGGGGCTCAACGGCATCAGCGGCTATCCTGTCTGCGTGGAGTGCTTTATCACAAACGGCCTTCCGGCCTTTGAGATCGTCGGTCTGCCGGACGCGGCGGTGAAGGAAGCGCGCGAGCGCGTCCGCGCCGCCGTGAAAAACAGCGGCTTCAAATTCCCCGTCAGCCGCATCACGCTCAACCTCGCGCCTGCCAACACCCGCAAGAGCGGCACGCTCTACGACCTGCCGATCCTTCTGGGCATTTTATCGGCCACGGAGCTCTGCCGCCTGCCGAAGGAGCCGAGCGCCTTTCTGGGCGAATTGAGCCTGGAGGGAAAGCTGCGGCCGGTCAACGGCGTGCTGCCCATGGCCATTGCCGCGCGGCAGGCAGGCTTCCGGGCGCTCTATGTCCCCGCTGCGAACGCGCGGGAGGCGACGCTCGCCGGAGGCATCACGGTCTTCCCCGTCACGGACGTGCGCCAGCTCGTCCTGCACCTGAACGGCGAAGCGCCCATCGCGCCGGAGCCGGTCTGGGAGCCGGTCATGGACGACACCGCCCTGCCGGATTTCCGTGATGTCAAGGGGCAGGAAAATGTCAAGCGGGCGTTGGAAATCGCCGCGGCGGGCGCGCACAACGTGCTGCTGGTCGGCCCTCCCGGTTCCGGCAAAAGCATGCTCACGCGGCGCCTGCCCTCCATTCTGCCGGACATGACCCGCGAGGAGGCGCTCGAGGTCACGCAGATTCACTCCGTCATGGGGCTTCTGTCCGCCGACGCGCCGCTCGTCTCCCGCCGTCCCTTCCGCAGCCCGCACCACACCATTTCCTCCGCCGGACTCACGGGCGGCGGCACGGTTCCCCGCCCCGGCGAAATTTCCCTGGCGCACAAGGGCGTGCTGTTTCTCGACGAGCTGCCGGAATTCCGCAAGGAAACGCTGGAGGTCATGCGCCAGCCGCTCGAGGACGGCGTCGTGACCATCTCCCGCGCCAGCGGCGCGGCGAGCTTCCCCTGCCAGTTCCAGCTCGTGTGTGCAATGAACCCCTGCCGCTGTGGCTGGTACGGCGACCCCTCCGGGCGCTGCACCTGCACGCCATCGTCCGTGCACAATTATCTTTCGCGCATTTCCGGCCCGCTGCTCGACCGCATCGACATCATCGTCGAGGTTCCGGCGCTGAACTTTGACGAGCTGCGCAGCCACGCCGAGCCGGAGTCCTCCGCCGCCGTGAAGCAGCGCGTGGAGGCCGCCCGCGCAAGACAGCGCGAGCGCTTCGGGCAGAGCCGGTGCCTCTGCAACGCGAATATGCAGGCGCCGGAGCTGCGCCGCTGGTGCGAGCTGGACGACGCCTGCGCAGAGCTGATGCGTCAAGCCTTCGACGCGCTGGGTCTGACCGCCCGCAGCTATGACCGCATCCGCAAGGTCGCGCGCACCATTGCCGACCTCGACGGCAGCGAGGCCATCGGCCCGCAGCACATCGCCGAGGCGATTCAATACCGCACCTATCAATTTTCACAGAACTGAGGAATACCAATATGAATGAAATGTTTTTGCTGAAGCTTGGCGAGATCGTCCTCAAGGGCGGCAACCGCTTCCAGTTTGAAAACCGGCTGAAGACGAACGTCCGCCGCCGGATGCGCCCCTTCGGAGAATTCCGCGTCTACATTGTGCAGTCCACGGTCTACATCGAGCCGGAGGACGAAAGCTGTGACCTCGACGGCGCGTGGGACGCCTGCCACTATATTTTCGGCGTCGTGAGCCTGTGCCGCTGCCGCCCCTGCGAAAAGGAGCTGGACGACATCTACCGCGCCGCCATGGAATACCTCGGCGACGATCTGCGCTGCGCCGCCTCCTTCAAGGTTGAATCCAAGCGTTCGGACAAGCGCTTCCCGCTGAACTCCATCGCCATCTCTCAGGAAATCGGCGGCCGCATCGCCGAGGCCATTCCTTCTCTGCGCGTGGACGTGCACCATCCGGAATACACGGTCTATGTGGAGGTGCGCGACCACGCCGCCTATGTCCACGGCCCGGCAGAGCCGGGCGCCGGCGGTCTGCCCACGGGCGTCGGCGGCCGCGCGATGGTGCTGCTCTCCGGCGGTATCGACTCCCCCGTCGCCGGTTATATGATCGCCAAGCGCGGCGTGGAGCTTGAGTGCGTGCATTTCTTCTCCTATCCCTACACCAGCGAGCTGGCAAAGGACAAGGTTCTGGAGCTTGCGCGCCTGATGACGCGCTACTGCGGCCGGATGACGGTCAATGTCGTCGGCTTCACCGAAATTCAGGAAGCCATCCGCGACAACTGCCCCGAGGAATTCTTCACGCTCATCATGCGCCGCTTTATGATGATGATCTCCGAGCGCATTGCCCGCGACCACGGCTGCGGCTGCCTCGTCACCGGCGAGAATCTGGGTCAGGTCGCCTCGCAGACCATGGAGGCCATGGCCGTCACGGGCGCCTGCGTCGATTTGCCGATCTTCCAGCCGCTCATCGGCATGGACAAGGAGGAAATCGTCACCCTCGCACGGAAGATCGGCACGATGGAGACCTCCATCCTGCCCTACGAGGACTGTTGCACCGTCTTCACCCCGCGCCACCCCAAGACCAAGCCCACCAAGGGTCAGGTCGACCATGCCTGCCGGACGCTGGACTTCGAGGGTCTGATCGCCCGTGCGCTGGAAAACACCGAGATGGTCAAGGTGCGCTACGATGGATGAGGCGTTCCGCGCCATCGCGCTGCTGAAGGAGAGAGGCCTGACGCTCGCCACGGCGGAGAGCTGTACGGGCGGCCTGCTCGGCAAGCTGCTGACCGACGTCCCCGGCAGCTCCGCGGCCTACCTCGGCGGCGTGATCTCCTATGCCTACGCCGTGAAGGAAGCGCTTCTGGGCGTGGACGCCGCACTGTTGAACGAAAAGGGCGCGGTCTGCGCCGAGGTCGCCGGACAGATGGCTTGCGGCGTGCGCGAACGCCTGCACGCCGATGTTTCCCTGTCCACCACCGGCAACGCCGGTCCCGGCACGGACGAAAAGAATCATCAGGTCGGCGAAATTTACATTGCCTGCGCATCGAAGGACGGCTGCGCCATCCGGCAGCTTTCGCTTTCCGGCGACCGCGCGGAAAACCGTCTCGCCGCCTGCCGCGAGGCGCTGACGCTGCTGTGTCAGGTCCTGACCTGTCCCTGAATTCGCAAAATCGTAGGTTCCTGCACACGGGTGCGGCAGAGCCGCTCCCCTACGAATGGATTCTGATTTTCCGCGTATCCCGCAAAGCGTCGTTCCTGCGTACCGCCGGGAGAACACCTGCCAATCTGTGCCGTCACGAAAATTCCGTGACGGTATATTTTTATAAACTTCGCATAAATACTCTTTGCATCCGCTTTATATTTATAGTATAATGGTGCCATCAATGTCAATAATCGCTGAGGAGGACCCTGGGATGCAGAAGAGAAACATACCGATTTTGACGTTCCTGTTCCTGTTCGTTTTGCTGCTGTGCGCCTGTAAAGCCGAACCTGCCGCGACGGAGCCGCCTGCCCCGGAGGCGCTGACGGCCTTTCTGCCGGGCACGACGCTCAACGGCGCGGAGCTTTCCGGGAAAACCCCGGAGGAGGCGGCGCAGCAGCTGAAAAAGGCCTGTGAGGACTATACCCTCAGCGTCACGCTCGACGGCGTGACCTTCCCGATGAAATCCGCGCAGCTCGGCCTTTCCTACATAGATTCCACCGACCTTGCCGCGCTCCTGGCACAGCAGGATGCGGCACGGGAGCAGCTGCGCTTCGAGCTTCCGGCGCTCTATGAGATCAAAGCTCCGGAGGCGCTCCCGGCGGCCCTTCTGACTGCCCGCGATGCGGCGAAGGCCGAACCGTCTGAGCCGTCTGAGTCGTCTGAGCCGGCAGAACCCTCGGAGTCTTCAGAGCCGGCCGAGCCGGTGCTCCTTCTCGACGACCCCACGCGTGCGCACCTGGTTTACGACGCGGAGAATGGTGTCTTCACCGGCGCGGACGGCGCGTCTGGCGTCACGGTTCTCTATGACAAGGCAGTGCAGGAAATCTGCGAAGCCGCCTGCAGGCTTGCGCCGGAGGTCAAGGTAAGCTCCGAGACACAGCAGACCGAGGGCGAAAAGGCCGAGGGCAACGAGGCGCTTGCCGCCGCGATCGACGAGGCCAACGCCTATCTTGCCGTTTCTCTGGACTACAGCTTTACCCCGGAGGGCAAGGAAACCTCGCACGAAGCCATCGGCAGAGGCCTGATCGCCCAATGGCTGCTGATCCAGCCGGACGGCCTCAGCGTCGCGCTGGACACCGAGTCCATCTCCGCCTATTGCAGCCGTCTGGCAAACGCGCACTCCGTCGGCGGCTCGCCCGTGAAATTCAAAACGACCTACGGCTCCCTGATCGACGTCAATATGTACGGCGGCGGGCAGTCCGTCAACACGGACGCGCTGTACTCCGACCTGCTCTCCTGCCTGCAAAACCGCCGGGGCGGCAGCCGCACTGCGCCCTACTATGCGCCCGTAAAGACAAGCGGCACGGTGGATTTCGGCGGAAACTACGTCGAGCTCGACCTCGACAGCCAGATGGCCTATTGCTACAAGGACGGCGCGCTGATCTGCTCCACGCCCATCATCTCCGGCAACGTCTACTATGACAACTGGACGCCCACCGGCGTTTACACCATCAAGAGCAAGGACACCAACCGCTATCTCTCCGGCCCCGGCTACCGCGTCTGGGTGGATATGTTCATGCCCTTCAACGGCGGCATCGGCCTGCACGACTGCTCGTGGCACAGCATCTTCGGCGGCACGCGGTATCTCTACCTCGGCAGCCACGGCTGCATCAACATGCCGCATGCGGCAGCCATGACCTTCTTCCAGAACGTCAGCGTCGGCACGCACGTCGTGGTCTACGGCGGCATCACCTCCGTCGAGGGCCGCGAGCAGGTCTGGACCGGCAAGGACAGCTATGTCCTCGCACCGGACGCCGCGCCCTTCCGGCTGGACATCCGCCCCAGCGGCAATGCGCCGGTCAGCCGCTATTCCTCCAGCAACAACGCCGTGTGCACCGTCTCCGCCGACGGCACGGTCACGCCCGTCGGCCTCGGCTCCTGCGTCATCACCGTGGAATCCGAGGGCACGGTCACCTATATCAACTCCAAAAAGGAGATCCGCATTACCGTCCAGAAGACGGAAAACGCCATCACTGCCTCCGGCACGCTGATTCTGAACCCCGGTGCGTCGGCTGTGCTGAATGCCTCCTGCCTCACCGGCGGAACGCTGCGCTATGAAAGCTCCGATGAATCGGTCGCGGCGGTCGGCGCGGACGGCAGCGTCACTGCCGTGGGCTGCGGCGTCTGCGAGATCACGATCACCTCCCCGGAGACGGATACCTATGCGGCTTCCGTGAAGAAGGTCAGTGTGCAGGTCGTGCGCCGGGCGCAGAGCCTGTCCGGCACGGCAGCCTACGCCTGCACCGTGGGCGACGCGCCCTTCCGGCTGGACGTGGCGGCGCTGGGCGGCGCGGCACTGTCCTATGAAAGCTCCGACGGCGCGGTCGCTGCGGTCAGCGCAGACGGCACCGTTAGCGTCACCGGCGCTGGTACCTGCGTGATCACCGTCACCGCCGCGGAAACGGCGGAGTATCAGTCCGGTATTTTCACGGTCACCATTACCGTCGCCCCGGCGTAACGGCCAAGCGTCTGCTGATAAAGTAAGCCGGGATTCCGAACTCGCCGCAGCATATGCACCGCAATCTTGCACCATCCGTAGGGCCACGGCGCGCCGTGGCCGCGGGAGGGCTCCTGCGAATTTTGTATGCATCGCCAAATCGTCCCGCATGCGGGACATTGCGGCATAAATAGCATTCCCCCGGAAGGTGCGAGGCCTTCCGGGGGAATGCTATTTTATAGATCCGCAAATTATGAATTCACGACGTTCTGCGGTGTGCCGCGCAGGAAGGCGCGGACGTTTTCCACCGTGCAGTTGAGAATTCTCTCCCGGCATTCGGCCGACGTCCAGGAGATGTGCGGCGTAATGACGCAGTTTCTCGCGTGCAGCAGGGGATTCTCCGGCGAGATCGGCTCGGTTGAGACGACGTCCACGCCCGCGCCGAGGAGCTTGCCGCTGTTCAGCGCGTCGGCGACGTCCTGCTCGACGATCAGGCCGCCGCGGCCGTTGTTGATGAGAATCGCGCCGTCCTTCATTTTGGCGATGCTGCTGCGGTTGATCAGCCCCTGCGTTTCCGGGAAGAGCGGGCAGTGCAGCGACACGACGTCCGACGCGGCGAGCAGCTCGTCCAGCGAAACATACTCCGCAATCGCGCGTCCGGCCTCCGTCGGACGGCTGCCCGCTGCCAGCACACGCATGCCGAGCGCCGAGGCGATTCTGCCCACCGCCTGGCCGATGCGGCCGAAGCCGATGATGCCGATGGTCTTGCCGTCCAGCTCGATCTGCGGCGTTTTCCAGTAGCAGAAATCCGGCGAGGCCGCCCAGTCCCCGGCGTGCACGGAGTCGCTGTGCAGCCCGATATGGTGGCAGACCTCCAGCAGCAGCGCCACGGCAAACTGCGCCACCGCCGCCGTGCCGTAGGCAGGCACGTTGGAAACGGGGATGCCGCGCTGCCTTGCGTGCGCATAGTCCACGATGTTATAGCCCGTTGCCAGCACGCCGATGAAGCGCAGCGCCGGGCAGGCGTCCAGCACGGCGGCGGAGAGCGGCGTCTTGTTCGTCAGCACGATCTCGGCGCTGCCGATGCGCTCGACGATCTCCGCCTCGTCCGTCAGGCTCGTGCGGTCGTAGACCGTCAGCTCACCCAGCGCGCGCAGCGCGTCCCAGCTCAGATCGCCGGGATTTTCCGTATATCCATCTAAAACGACAATTCTCATTGCGGTCACTCCCGTTTTTTCTTTTATTATATCGGGCGGCGGCGCAATGTGCAATTTCTTTTTCATGTCCGCGCCGGAAAAACGAAAAAATGTGCCCGGCGGACAATCTTTGCTTGACATTGGCGGGATTTGTGCTATGATAATAGCACATTTCATAACCTTATCGAGAGTGGCGGAGGGACTGGCCCAATGAAGCCCGACAACCTGCGTAAGCAAGGTGCCAATTCCAGCGATTTGATCGACAGATGAGGACACAACTGCGTACCCTGTCGAAGAGGCAGGGTATATTTTGTAGCGTAATAAGGTTATGGAGAAAGGATGAATCAAAATGAAGAAAAGAATTTTCACCTCCGAGTCCGTAACCGAAGGACATCCCGACAAGGTCTGCGACCAGATCTCCGACGGTGTTCTGGACGCCATCTACGCCAAGGACCCCAACGCCCGCGTGGCCTGCGAATGCGCCGCCACGACCGGCATGGTGCTCGTCATGGGCGAGATTTCCACGAGCTGCTATGTGGACATCCCCAAGGTCGCCCGCGAGACGATCTGCCGCATCGGCTATGACCGCCCGAACGCAGGCTTTGACGGCCACTCCTGCGCCGTTCTGACCGCCATTGACGAGCAGTCCGGCGACATCGCCATGGGCGTCAACAGCTCCTACGACGAGGCCGACACCCTCGGCGCAGGCGACCAGGGCATGATGTTCGGCTTCGCCTGCGACGAAACGCCCGAGCTGATGCCCGCCCCCATCACCTTCGCCCACCAGCTCACCCGCCGCCTGGCCGCCGAGCGCAAGAGCGGCGCGCTGGATTGGCTGCGCCCGGACGGCAAGAGCCAGGTTTCCGTGCAGTATGACGAAAACGGCGCCGTCGAGCGCATCGACACCGTCGTCGTCTCCACGCAGCACGCCGCCGAGATCGACATCAAGGACCTGCGCGAGGCTGTGATCGACCAGATCATCAAGCCCACGCTCCCGGAAAAGCTGCTCGACCGCGATACGAAGTTTTATGTCAACCCGACCGGCCGCTTTGTCATCGGCGGCCCGATGGGCGATTCCGGACTGACCGGCCGCAAGATTATCGTCGATACCTATGGCGGCTATGCCGCACACGGCGGCGGCGCTTTCTCCGGCAAGGACCCGACAAAGGTCGACCGCAGCGCCGCCTATATGGCCCGCTACGTCGCCAAGAATCTGGTGGCCGCCGGGCTGGCAAAGAAATGCCAGATCGAACTGGCCTATGCCATCGGCGTGGCGCATCCCGTGTCCGTCCTTGTTGAGAGCTACGGCACCGGCAAGCTCTCCGACGACCGTCTGAGTGAGCTGGTGCAGCGCTGCTTTGACCTGCGCCCGGCCTCCATCATCAAAACACTCGATCTCCGCCGCCCGATCTATCAGCAGGTCGCGGCCTACGGTCACTTCGGCCGCCCCGATCTTGACCTCCCGTGGGAAAAGACCGACGCCGTTGAGACCCTGCTTGCCAACGTGTAATTCCATCCCCAGAGGTAATGCCCATGAAGCTCTCCCAGAAGATCAGCCAGTGCGAGCTGTCGCCCATCCGCAAATTCTATCCCTTTGCGGTCGAGGCGCAGAAGCGCGGCGTCACCATTCACCATCTGAATATCGGTCAGCCAGACATCAAAACGCCGCCCGCCTACTTTGAAGCGCTGGCAAACTACCGCGAGGACGTACTTGCCTATGCGCCCTCGCCCGGTATCCCGCGCCTGATGGAGGCAGTACAGAAGTACTATGCCCGCCTTGGCGTGGACTTCTCCCTGGACGACATTCTCATTACCACCGGCGGCAGCGAGGCAATTCTGATCGCCATGCTGTGCATTCTGGACGAGGGCAGCGAGGTGCTCGTTCCGGAGCCCTTCTATCCCAACTATCACACCTTTATCCGCATGGCGGGCGGCAAAATCTGCCCCATCCGCACCACGCCGGAAACGGGCTACCGCTACGCCACACGCGAGCAGATCGCCCCGCTGATCCATGAAAACACCCGCGCCATTCTCATCACAAACCCCGGCAACCCCACCGGCACCGTCCTGACGCCGGAGGAGCTGCGCCTCGTGGCTGACATTGCCAAGGAGCACGACCTCTTCCTGATCTGCGACGAGGTCTACCGTGAGTTCGTCTATGACGGCGGAGAGCTGACCTCCATTGCCGCCTTCCACGATATCCGCGAAAACCTGATTCTCATCGACTCCGTGTCCAAGCGCTTCAGCGCCTGCGGCGCGCGCATCGGCGCCCTGCTTTCGCGCAACCAGGCGTTTATGGAAAACGCGATGAAGATCGCGCAGGCGCGGTTGTCCGTCGCAACGCTCGACCAGGTCGGCGCCGCCGCGCTGTACGGCGTGGAGCCGTCCTACTTCGACGCCACTCGCGAGGAATATCAGCGCCGCCGCGACGTCTGCTACCGCAAGCTTCTGGAGATTCCGGGCGTTGTGACCGCCGAGCCGAAGGGCGCGTTTTACACCATGGCAAAGCTGCCGGTGGACAACGCCGAGGACTTCCAGATGTACCTGCTCAACGAATTCTCCGACCACAACGAGACGGTCATGTTCGCGCCCGGCAGCGGCTTCTATGCCACCGAGGGCGCGGGCCTGAGCGAAATCCGCATCGCCTATGTCCGCTGCGAGGAGGAGCTGGAGCGTGCGCTCGATCTTCTGCGCATCGCCATTGAGCGCTATAATAACCGCTAACGGCGCACAAAAAACGTCTGTGGAGGATGCTATGGGCTGATAACGAAGTATTAAAAGAGCTCTGTTATCAGGCGTAGCAATGGCAAGGGAAATCACCGAGATTGGTTCATTCCGAACTTTTCTCGGTGATTTTCTTTTATCCGCACATTCGATTACCGCCGTCAGCACTGCTACAATGATTGTAGGCATAATCAAAGGAGATTCAGCTGATGACGCAGAAGTATTAAAAAACGCTTCCCTTCCATGAAGAGAAGCGCTTTTTCGTATCAAGCAAATCAGGGATCCGGCAGGGTCAGGCTGCGGCTGACGATCTCCTCCGCCGTGCCGCGGCAGAGCTCGCACAGGCGGTGGAAGGGCACGCGGATGTCCTCCTTCATGCCGCCGTCCAGCCATTCAATGATCTGTCCGAAGCAGATGAATTTGACAAAGCGAATCAGAAGCTGCTTGTCATATTCCCGCATGGGCCGCCCATTCAGCGTGGTGTCCACATAGGCGGTGACAACGTGATTGCAGACCTTCATCAGGTACTGCTCGTACAGCGCACGGTTGGCGGAATTATAAAGATGCAGCACTGCCCGGCGGTTCTCCATCGCGAACTCCACCGCGACGTCCAGGCACTGCTCCACCGTTTCGATGGTGGGATATTTGCGGATGATTTCCTCGGCCTCCTGTGTGATCACTTCCTGCGCCAGTGTGGGGATGTCGGGGTAATGATAATAAAAGGTGTTGCGGTTGATGCCGCAGTCCACGACGATATCCTTCACGGTGATCTGACTCAGCGGGCGGTCGTTCAGAAGCTTGATGAACGAGGCCTTAATGGCCATCTTCGTAAAATTCGGCATGGAGTCCTCCTTTTGCAGTATATTCCTTTTCCTTTATATCACATTTTCATGGGATTTGCAAGCGGCGGATTTCGACGCTGCCCCTTTACGAAAGTTCAAAAGTATGATAGAATAAAAATAAAGAAAAAACGCGAAACGGAGGGAAATCCATGAAGCTGACAGCTCTTTGCATCGCTGCCTATCTCGTCGGCAGCATCAATCCCGCCTATCTGTTTACGCGCTGGAAAAAGGGCGTGGATATCCGCGAATGCGGTACGGGAAACGCCGGGGCGACCAACGCCATGTTCTCTCTGGGCATGAAGCTGGCGATCGTCATCATGCTGCTCGATGTGACCAAGGCGGCGCTGTGCGTCACGGCGGCGCGCCTGCTGCTGCCCAAGCTCGCCTGCGCCGGTGCGGCGGCGGGTCTGAGCTGCATGGTCGGCCATGTGCTGCCCGCGTGGCTGCACTTCCGCGGCGGTAAGGGGACGGCCTGCATGTGCGGCATCATCCTCGCGCTGACGCCCGCGCTCGTGCTGCCTCTGCTGGCGCTGGCCTTTGTGTGCGGCATGATCATCAACCGCGCAAGCGTCCTGCCGCTGCTGACGGCGACGCTGTACATCCCGAGCTATTATCTTTACACGGGCGACGGGAGCGTCGCGCTGCTGCTGGCGCTGATGATCCCCTTGATGCTCTGGTCCCACCGGAAGAATTTCTTCGGCCGGATGGAGGAAACGCCCTTCCGCACCATGCTGTTCCACCGTGACCTCGACCACTGCGTAGAGCAGCGGGAATCCGACGACCGGAGCTGAGCCATGGCGGACTTGCAGGCGCTTTTTGACGCGCATTATCCGGACAGGAGCTATCTGACGGAGCTTTGCGACCACTACTACTGCGGCTTTCTCTCCGTGGCGGTGCTGCGCCGCACCCGCGAGAAAACCGTGCGTCCCTTTGCGCACCGGCACGAAGCCTATGAGTTTCTCCTGCCGCTGACGCCCGCGCCGCAGATCATGCAGGGCGACGAGGTATACTTCGGCAGGGTGGGCTATGCCTATCCCGTGCAGAGCGGCTGCCGCCACGCGCAGGCCGTGGAGCTGTGCGACGTTTCCAATTGCAGCATCGTCGTCGACCGGGATTATTTTGAAAAGAGGCTGGCCGAAAAGGGTCTGGCAGGCGCGCAGGTTGGGCGGATTTTTGCCGTTTCCGAGACGCTCAAGGATTATCTGCGCCTGTTCGAGCAGGAGTTTTCCAAACAGGCGGCCGCAGATCTGGCGGATCTGAACGCCCTCGGCGGGCTGATCGTCTCTGCACTGATCGAGGACCATTTCCATCCTGCCGCCCTTCCCCCGCTGCCTGACACCGCGTCCGTCATGGAGGAGATCGAGTCCTATATCGATCAGCATTTTTGCGAAAAAATCACGCTGGAGGAGCTGGTTGCCCGCAGCGGCTTCACGCGCAGCTATTTCACGGCGCTGTTTAAAAAGCGCTGCGGTGAGGCACCCTACACGCGCATCACGCGCCTGCGGCTGGCCAAGGCGAAGGTTCTGCTGCGCAGCACGCCGTATCCCGTGGCGAAAATCGCCGCGCTGTGCGGCTTCTCCTCCTCGAACGCCTTTGCCAACGTATTCCACCGCGACACAGGGAAAACCCCGGGAGAGTTCCGGAAAATATAAACAACAAGGAGAGAAACCCATGAAAAGAATCGCGATCACCGTCCTCTGCCTGCTCCTCACTGCCGCACTGCTGGCCGGCTGCGTGTTCTCGGCCGAGCCCTTCGCCGCGGAGAAGCAGGAATTCTCCAGCAGCGGCATGAGCATCACGCTGACCAAGGGCTTCAAGGAAACCAGCCAGCAGGGCTACACCGTCTGCTTCGATTCCTCCCGTGCAGCCGTTTTTGCGCTGAAGGAGGAGTTCACGCTGGCCGAGGGTCTGGGGGACCTCACGCTTGAGGAGTACTGCGACCTGGTTTTCCAGAGTAATGCGGACAAATCCCCCGAGCACGGCGACGACATCAACGGCAACCCCACGATGATCTATCAGTTCTATAATGAGGATACCAAGGTAGAATATCACTACCTCGCCGTCATGTACAAGGCAAGCGACGCCTTCTGGCTGGTGCAGTTCGCCTGCGACGTGGAGCATGCCGAGGAGTACGAGCCGTATTTCATCGAGGCGGCGAAGACCGTCACCTTTGCGGCCTAAGGTCCATTCGCTCTTTTAGCACGTTATCATGAGACAGAACCCCCGGCCCTGCCATCCGCAGGGCCGGGGGTTGTTTTGCACTCCGTCCGCGCGGTGGCACGCATGGGCGCCGCTCTACAGGGTGCAGCATGAATTTGAACCATTCCGCAGGGACGCGGCTCTGCCCCTACGCAGCGAATGCTTTTTCAGGTGTCCCTGATAAATTCTCATTTTCGGGCAGCCGGGACTTCTTAAATCTTCTCCGACGGGCCGTAAGCGGTAGACTTTCGGTGGAAAATGTGGTATACTGATGGAAAAATGCAGACAAGTCAATGGATTTTCTTCGGAGGCAGCTATGCAGTTTATTCGTAACATCCGCTATTCCCTTCACAAATACAGCTTTCTCATCCAGCAGCTCGTCGGCCGCGACTTCAAGGTCAAGTATAAGCGCAGCTTCCTCGGTGTGGCCTGGAGCCTGCTGTATCCGCTTCTGACCATGTCGGTCATGGCGATCGTCTTTTCCAATTTCTTCAAGTTTTCCACGCCGGGCGTGAGCTATCTTGCCTATCTGATGACCGGCCTGGTCTATTTCAACTACTTCAGCGAGGCCTCGAACCTCGCCATGAGCAGCGTGGTGGCAAACTTCGGCCTTTTGAATAAGGTCTATATTCCGAAGTACATTTTCCCCTTCACGAAGTGTCTTTTCGTCGGCATCAACTTCCTTTTGACGCTAATCCCGCTCTACGCCGTCATTCTCTTCACCGGCACGGGCCTGAACTGGTATCATTTCCTGCTGCCGTATTCCTTCCTGTGCCTGTTTATGTTCACGCTGGGCATGGGACTGCTCCTTTCGACCATCGCCGTGTTCATGCGTGACATGTTCTATATCTACGGCATCGTTCTCACGCTCTGGACGTATCTGACGCCCATCATGTACGACATCAAAACGCTGAACATCGGCTTCATCGCCAATGTGCTCAAGTGCAACCCGCTTTACCAGTATATCAACTTCGCCCGGACGATCATCCTCTACCACAGCTGTCCGACGCTCGGACTGTTCGCCGCCTGCCTCGGCTCGGCGCTGCTGTTCCTCCTGCTGGGCGTCGTGGTGTTCCGCAAGAATCAGGACAAGTTCATCTATTACATCTGAGGAGCCGGAAGTATGGACAACAACAGCATCATCAAGGTCGAGCATGTCTCGATGAAATTCAATCTGGGCATCGACAAGGGCTTCTCTCTCAAGCAGTTCTTCATCGATCTGCTCTCCGGCAAGCGCCGGAAAAAGAAAAAGGACGCCAACGAATTCTGGGCGCTGTCGGACGTCAGCTTTGAGGTCGGGCGCGGCGAGGTCGTCGGCCTCATCGGCAGCAACGGCGCAGGCAAGTCCACGATGCTCAAGCTCGTCGCGGGCGTTCTGAAGCCCACGAAGGGCACGCTCTCGACCTATGGCAACATCTGCCCGATGATCGAGCTGGGCGCGGGCTTTGACATGGAGCTGACCGCGCGGGAAAACATCTATCTCAACGGCGCGGTCATGGGCTACTCCAAGGCGTTTATCGAGAGCAAGTTCGACGAAATCGTCGAATTCTCGGAATTGCAGGACTTTCTGGACGTCCCGGTGCGGAATTTCTCCTCCGGTATGATCGCGCGCCTGGCGTTCTCCGTCGCGACGGTCGTCGATCCGGAGATTTTGATCGTCGATGAGATCCTCTCCGTGGGCGACATCGCCTTTCAGGCCAAGAGCGAGGCGAAGATGCTCAACATGATCCGCGGCGGCACGACGGTGCTTTACGTTTCACACTCCCTGGAGTCGATCAAGAAGCTCTGCGACCGCGTGGTCTGGCTCAACCATGGCAAGATCATGAAGATCGGCGGGCCGGAAACCTGCGACGAATATTTCCAGTTTACTCTGAAGGAACATTGATTTTATGAACAAAGTGCTTACCGTTCTGAAGCGCGACGGCCTGGGCGGGCTGCTGCGCAAGATCTTCCGCCGCGTGCGCAGGTACACCTTCTCCCGCAAACGCGTGCTGAAAAAGCTGCTGGCAGGCAATTACCGGAAAATCATCGTGTTTGAAAACGGCCTCGGCTGGGAGCGCATCATGCGCCAGCGGCCGCAGCAGATCGCGCTGAATTTTCCGGAGGACGTGCTGTTTCTCTACGGCTCGTCCTATCCGGAGTATGACAACGCCGTTTTCACGCGCCGCCTGTCCTCCAATGCCGTCCTGCTCGACCTGAACGTCTACCGCAAGCCCCTGATGGAGCTGCTGGCAGAGCGGGACGAAAAATATCTGATGATCTATTCCACCGACTTCACGGACGAGGCTCTGCTGAACCGCTATATTCAGAGCGGCTTTTCCGTGCTCTACGAGTTTGTGGACTCCATCGATCCTGATCTTTCCAGCCGGGAACACTGCGCCCTGTTACAGCGTTGTCAGGATCGTGTTTTTGCGCTCAGGGACGCCTATGTTGTCTGCACGGCCACGCGCCTTCTGGAGCTGGCAAGGGCGGCCAATCCGAACCTGCGCACGGCGCTGGTCACGAACGGCGCGGACTACGCCCATTTCCACAGCGCCGCGCCGCGCACGCCCGTCGCGCTGCTGGAGCAGCAGAAGGCCGCCGGCCGCTGCATCGTCGGCTACTACGGCGCGCTTGCCAAATGGTTTGACTATGACCTGCTGCGCCGCCTGGCAGAGAATCAGCACTATGCCGTCGTGCTTCTGGGCGTGGATTATGACGGAACGTTCGCCGGCTCCGGTCTTGCGGCGCCGGACAACGTCTTTTATCTCGGGCCGAAGCGCTATGACGAGCTGCTGGACTATGCCTCGTACTTCGACGTGTGCACCATTCCCTTCCTGATCAACGACATCACCCGCTCCACCAGTCCCGTGAAGCTCTTTGAATACATGGCGATGAACAAGCCCATCGTCACCACCGCTCTGCCGGAGTGCAGAAAATACCGCTCCGTTCTGACCGCCGAAACGCCGGAGGAATTCTGCGAAAAAATCGCGCAGGCGGAGAAGCTGGCACAGGATAAGGACTATCTCGCGCTGCTCGACCGTGAAGCGCGGGAGAACAGCTGGCAGAACAAGTGCGAAGAAATCCTGTGCCTGCTGGACAAATAAAGGAGAACAATATGGCCAAAGAGTATCTCTATTACGACCGCGTTCTGACGCGGAAGCTCCCCGCCTATCCCGCGCCGGAGGGAGCAGCGCCGTTTTTCGGTCTGTTCCTGATCGTGCCGGAGGGCTATTGCTATGAAAACCTGCGCAGCGTGCTTGCGCAGACCTATACGAATTTTTCCCTCGTTCTGCTCGCCGCTGCGGAAAAGAAGGCCGCCGCCGAGGCGGCGCTGCGCGAAGCCGGGCTGACCGATCCGCGCATCTGCGTCGAGGCTTTCTCCGGCGCGGCGCAGCTGGATTCCCTCTTTCCCGCCGAGACGCAATATCTTTTCCAGCTCTCCGCAGGAATGCGGCTGGACGTCACGCTGCTGACGCTGCTTTTCTCCGCGCTGACCGCGCAGGACACGCCCGCCGAAATCGTCCTCACCGACCGGCTGGACTATCAGAACAAGGTTTCCTGCACGGATTGGGTCGCCTCGGCAAAGCACCGGGAGATCTGGCTGCCCGGCACGGGCTTTCTCTTCCACCGCCGTCTTTTGCAGGGCGCGGGCCTGAACGGAGCGCAGGAGCTGACGCCCACGGCACACGACGTGGATGTGCTCCATCTGGATTTTTACGGTGTCTGGGACACCGGGCTGCGCCGCAGCCGCTTTGCGCTGACCGGAAAATACCGTTCCTTCCCCCGTTCCTCCGATTTTCATTTCTTTGAAACCGACCCGACGGAGACGGAATTTGCCCTCACGCCCATCGCCTCTGCGGAGGAAAAGACGCTGCTGTGCATTCTTCCCTGGGCAAAGATCGGCGGTGCGGACAAGTTCAATCTCAATGTGCTGTCCGAGCTCAAGGCGCAGGGCTACCGCGTCTTCACCGTCAGCACGGAGGTCTGCCCCTACGAGGCGCGGCAGGATATGGAGGACGCCGTCGAGGCATACTACGACCTGACCACCTTCCTCGAGCGGAAATACTGGCCGGACTTCGTTTGCAGCCTGATCCGCACGCAGAATATCCGCGTGATTTTCCAGTCCAGCAGCCTTTACGGCTATCATCTGCTCCCCTGGCTGAAAAACCGCTTCCCGCAGATCCCGATTTTTGACTATGTCCACATGGAGGACTTCTTCTGGCGCAACGGCGGCTATCCGCGCGATTCGAACGCCGTGGCCCCGCTGCTGGAAAAGACCTACACCTGCAATGCCCATCTGGCCGAGCTGATGCTCACGCGGATGCACCGCCCGACGCAAAACGTCGAAACGCTCTACATCGGCGTGGACACCGACCTGTTCGATCCCGCCAAGGTGGAAATCACGGACGAGGAGACACGTGCCTTCTGTGAGGGCAAGCACATGATCCTCTATCCCAGCCGCTTCGTCTACGAAAAGCGGCCGCTTTTCCTGATTCGGCTGATGGCGGAGCTGTGCAAGCGGCGGGACGACGTCGTCTGCGTCATGGTCGGCGGCGGCGCGGCGGATGCCGACATCCGCGCACAGATCGCCCAGTATCAGCTGGAGGACAAGGTGCGCATCATTTCGCTTTGCCCCAATATCCGGCAGTATTACAAGATGGCCTCCGTCACGCTCATCTGCTCCCTGCTCGAGGGCCTGACGCTGACGACCTATGAGTCGCTTGCCATGGGCGTGCCGGTCATCACCTCGGACGTCGGCGGGCAGAAGGAGGTCGTCAACGATTCCAACGGCGCGGTCGTCCGCGTGTATCAGGACATCCGCAAGGACGTCTACAACTATGACTACAGCCCTGAGGAATTGCAGGAATACATGGACGCCGTCGAGCGCGTCTTCGCCGCGGACTACGACCGCGCGGCGCTGCGCGAAAACATCGTGCGCAATTTCTCCTATCACAAGCTCTACGCCAGCTTCCGGGCCATCGTGGACGAGCTGATGGAAAACGGCTCGCGGGTTGACCCTGCGCTCAGCGCAAACCGCGAGCTTGCCGCGCGCTACCTCGTGCTCTTCAACGAGGCCACCCGCGTCTACTATGACAACCCCATCCCCGACACCGCTCCGCTGGAGCGGTTTGGCCAGCGCATGTACCGCCACGCTTGGTACCGCGCCGGGCTGCGCGTTGCCAAGGCGCTGAAGCTGAACGTTCTGCTCAAAAAAATCTATCACGCCCTCGCCGGGCGCCGGGACGCCTGAGTCCCGCAAAGGACACAATATATGAACCGTATCAAAAAATTTCTGGCGCTTCCGCTGCGCGAAAAGAACAGAAAGATCAAGAATTACCTTGCCTGGCAGGTGGAGCGGCGCCGCAAGCCGCGCCGCTGGATCCCAGACGGCTACGCCAAGCCGGACAGAGCGCCGGTCTTTGGGCCGAAGGTGTCCGTGCTGATGCCCGTTTATAACCATGCGGGCGTGGTGCTCTCCTCGCTGGACTCCATCCTGGCGCAGACCTATTCCAATCTGGAGATCATCCTGCTGGACGACGGCTCGCAGGACGGCCTTCTGGAAAAGCTGGAGCCCTACCGCCGTCATAAAAATCTGCACGTCTACACGCAGAAGAATCAGAAGCTGCCGCGGGCGCTGACGCATCTGCACGCGCTGGCCACGGGCGATTTCATCACCTGGACCTCGGCGGACAACGTCATGCACCCGCAGATGATCGAAAAGCTCGTGGAAAAGCTCATGGCCTGCCCGGACGCAGCGCTGGTCTACGGCGACGTCGCGCTCATCGGTGCGGACGGCAAGCCCTACTACGGCAATTACCGCGACACGGACCGCGACTATAAGACGCCGCGCATCATCCGTCTGCTGCGCGACGAGCGCCCGCTGAGCCTCGGCGACAACAACTACATCAACGCCAGCTTCCTCTATCGCCGCGAATGCAGCGAGCTGCTCGGCGGCGTCTACGCCGACGACCTCATCGGCGCGGAGGACTACGACTACTGGCTGCGGCTGGAAAAGAGTGGAAAGATCGTCCACCTTTGCAGCCCGACGCCCTACTATTTCTACCGCGTGCACGACAACTCCATGAGCCACGTGCTCGAGACGGAAAAGCTCAAGCAGCACCTTGACCGCCTGGGAAAGCTCCGCGCCTACGAGCAGGAGCGCCGCGCCTGGGCGCAGAAGCGGCCAAATCTGCTGCTGGAGGGCAAGCTTCCCGAAGAAGACGCGCTGCGCCTTGCGCTTGAAAGCATCGCGGCGGATATTGACGCGCCGCTGTCGGAAAAGGACATCGTCTTCTCTGCGGACGCTGCCGCGCAGGGCGTGCGCGTCGGACAGGACGAATATTTTCTGCGGCTGGGCGGGCGCGATATCGCGCGGGTCTTCCGCGGGCTGTCCATGCCGCGCGAGGCCTTCCGGGCGCGAAATCTCTATTCCCACCCCGCGCCTTCGGCGCTGCTGAGCGACCGGCGGCCCGTCTTCGGCTGCCATGTCTCCTCGGCGCACATCGATCCCGAGGAGGTCCGCCGCATCGTCGAGGCAAATCCCCGCCTGCGCTTCGTCTTCCTGGACACCTCGCGCAGCGAGGCGATGATTGCCCTCTCCTCCAAGCTGGAAAACCTGATGTATCTGGAAAACACGCCCTACGGCACCGCCTCCGGCCTGTATTCCGATTTTGCCCGCGTCATCGCTTTCCCGACCATGGATACGGCCACGCGCATGCAGAACCTGCTGCTGGCCTACGCCACCGGCCGCCGCCTGAGCGATACGGACGGCTCCTACGCGGTCTATCCCTTTACGCGGCCCTTCTCCGGCGAGTTCCGCCGGCCGGACGCCGTGTCGGACGCGGACTACGCCGTCATGGACGCCTGGCTTGAAAGCCTCAGCCCCGAGGGCTGTCTGCGCCGCCTGCTGCGCTTTTACAATGCCGCCACACAGGAGCTCTACCCGGTCCGCCCGGCCTTCCGGCTGGACGTCTGCCCGGAAGAAAGTGCGCCGGTGCCCGTTTGGTCCGGCGAGGGAAGGTAGGAAAATGCCATGAAGCAAAAATGGTCCAAGCTCAGAAACGTCTATAAAAAGTACGGCTTTTGCGGCTTCTGCAAAAAGCTCTACGCCTATGTCAAGGCAAATTATCTCGACAAGATCAGCCTTGTGACCCTGCTGCGCCGCCGCCGCTATCGCCGCCAGCTGCGCGAGGTGCTCTCCGGCGATTTTGACCGCGTTGTGCTCTGGCGCAGCAGCTTCGGCTATAACGTACCGCTGTTCCAGCGGCCGCAGCACATTGCGCGCAACCTCGCGCGGGAGCGCTGTCTGGTCTTCTATGAGGTCACGACCATGACCGACAAGGTCAAGACCTTCCGCAAGCACGAAGACAACCTCTATCTCTTCAATTTCAATAACGTCCTGCTCAACCGCCTGCTCATGAGCGAGCTGGACGCGCTGAAAAAGCCGAAGTACATTCAGGTCTATTCCACGGACTGGAAGCTCTCGAAGGAAAACATCGAGGACTACCGCGCCAGAGGCTTTGGCTTCATCTACGAGTACATCGACGACATCAGCCCGGAGCTGGCCGGAACCAAGGAGCTGCCGCAGTATATCGTTGACAAGTATAACTATGCCATGAGCCATGAGGACGTCTATGTCGTCGTGACGGCGGACCTGCTGCGGCAGGACGTGCTGTCTCACCGCAGCGGCAAGCGCGTCGCCTTCTCCTCCAACGGCGTGGACAATTCCTTCTTCCGTCATTTCGACGAGGACTATGCCTTCGAGCCGGAATTTCAGAAAATTCTCGATCTCGGCAAGCCCATCGTCTGCTACTACGGCGCGCTGGCAAAGTGGTTTGACTATGACCTGCTGAAAAAAATCGCCGCGACGGGAAAATACAGCGTCGTCCTTTTCGGCATCCGCTATGACGAATCCTACGACGAGAACATCCACGGCGAGGAGAACATCTATTTCATGGGGCCGCGCGATTACAAGGTGCTCAAAAACTATGCCCGCTGCGCGGACGTGCTGACCATTCCCTTCCAGATCAACGACATCACGCGAGCAACCAGCCCCGTCAAGATCTTCGAATATATGGCACTGCAAAAGCCCATCGTCACGACGGATATGAACGAATGCCGCAAGTACCGCTCCGTCCTGATCGGCCATGACCACGAGGAGTTCCTTGCGCAGCTGGACAAGGCGCTGTCACTGAGAAACGACCCGGACTACCGCGCCCTGCTGGCGCAGGAGGCCGAGGCCAACGACTGGAGTCATAAGGCCGCCGCCATCATCGATATGCTAAAAGAGGATGAATAAGGCAAAAACCGCCGGTTTCACCGGCGGTTTTTGCCTATCCGGCCCCGGCGGCACACAGGGGTACCGCCCTACGGGGTGTGCCGAAAATCAGAACTAATTCGTAGGGGCAAGCCTCTGCCGCGCCCCTACACATTGTAAGCTCGTTTCTCGGCTTGCCGCGCAGATGCAAGCAGCCGCCGGTTTCCCGGCGGCTGCTTTTCAGGTTCTTCTCAGAAAAATCTCTCCGCATTTGCGGCAGACGATCTTGGTCTGGCCGCCGGAGACGGGCACGGACTGCACCGCGCGGCAGGCAGGACAGCGAAAATAGCGTTTCTTTCTCCGCTGACGCAGGCGCAGCTTTGCCTTTCTTTCGGCCAGCAGCGCGATAAACCGCCTTCTCATGCCGTCTCCCCCTTTCGGCCGGCGCCGCGCAGGATCGCGGTGTAGCGGATCAGGTAGAGCACAAAGGCCAGAACGATCAGCGCCGAGCAGACGATCGCATCCACAAGCACAAAGGTGGGATTCGGATTCCGCCAGAGCACCAGAACGAACATGGACAGATAAATGGCCACGGTGCAGAGCTTACCGTACCAGCCCGCGCTGTAGACGCTGTGCGTCCGGCGCAGCGCAATGAGCGTCAGAATGCCGATGGAGACCTCCTTGCAGGCAAGGATGGCGACCATCCACCAGTAATCCGGCAGCATCAGACACAGCAGCACCGCAATCTGCGTCAGCTTATCGGCGACGGGGTCAATGGCCTTGCCGAAATCTGAGACCATATGGAAGGTACGGGCAATCCAGCCGTCGACGACGTCCGTCGCGCCGGAGAGCAGCAGCAGCGCAAAGGCCCAGACATACTGCGCATGATAGTACAGCACGATGATGACCGGAATCAGCAGAATCCGGAAAAAGCTCAGAAGATTCGGCAGGGTCAAAACCTTGTGCGTGTCCGCGCGCTGCGCGTTTTCAATTCTCTCCTGTTCCTTCTCGCTCATTCGTTTTCTCCCCCTCCTGCACGGTCGGCACGAACATTTCCGCAACCTTCGACTTTTTGCGATGCTTTTGCTGGAAGAAGCCGATGGTGCTGAAAACCAGCGCGCCGATGAGATTGACGATCAGATCGCCCATGGTATCATAAAGGCCGATGTCCAGATAGCCGCCGAGGCCGAGGCTCTGGCCGTTCACGGCGACATCCGTAATACCGGAAATCGTAATGGGAATGTTGCTGTTGGTCGGGTCGAGCGCAACCGAGGTGATGACGTTGACGACGGTGTCCTTCTGCATATCCTTCATGAACAGGCGGTCCACGGAGAACTCAAAGATTTCCCACAGTGCGCCGATGGTCATCGAGAAGCAGAAGGCGACGAGCGCCAGAAAGATCGGCGAAAGCTGGAAGCTCACGCGGTGGTCGCGGTTGAGGATATCCGCCATGGAGTAGCCGACGGCGGCGTAGATGAAGCCGCTGGTCGTGTGCAGCGCCTTATCCCAGAAGGGCACCGTCACATAGAAGCAGGCCAGCTCTCCCAGAATTTCCGCCGCGAAGATGAACACGATCAGCGTGACCTCCAGACCGGTCGGCAGCTGAATGTGCAGCTTCTGCGAAACGATCGCCGGCAGAAACAGCAGAAACAGCGTCAGAAGGCAGGTATACACACTTTCCAGCTGACCCGTAAAAATCGAACGCACCAGAACGCCAAGCACGATGATACGCACAATGGCATACAGGGCGACGGTCAGCTTGCTCTTGCCTTCCAGGTAGCTTCTCCAGCGGCCTTTTCTCATGGGATGACCCCTCCGTTTCCTATTATGTTTTTATTATACTCCGGAAATATAAACGCAACATCAACTGGACATCAACTTCCGTTAAAAAACCGCTTCGCTTTCGCCCGGTTTTTCCCGCGGCGGTTGGACTTTTTCCGCCGTTTATGGTATACTTGTCGCAGCGGAGGTGATTCCATGTTTAAAATTCTGGTTGCCGAGGATGACGCCGAGCTTCAGCAGCTTTTCTGCCGCGTGCTCACGCGCAGCGGCTTTACCGCAATCGGCGTTCCGGACGGCGCCGCCGCACTGGAGGCGCTGGAAAAGGAATATATCGACCTGATCGTTTCGGACATCATGATGCCGCGCATGGACGGCTATGCCCTCGTGCGCTCACTGCGCGACGCGGGCAATAACATCCCCGTGCTGATGATCACCGCCAAGGACAGCTTTCAGGACATGCAGTTCGGCTTTCTTGCCGGAACGGACGACTATATGGTCAAGCCCGTCAACGTCAACGAGCTGGTGCTGCGCATCCGTGCGCTGCTGCGCCGGGCGCAGATGGTGGCCGACCGCCGCCAGAGCATCGGCGGCACGACCTTCGAGTTTGACTCCTTCACCGTCCGCACGGACGGCAGTCAGGTCGTCCTGCCGCAGAAGGAGTTTCTCCTGCTTTACAAGCTGGTGTCCTCGCCTGCGCATATCTTCACGCGCCAGCAGCTCATGGACGACATCTGGGGCGTGGATTCTCAGACCGACCCGCGCACGGTCGATGTGCACATCAACCGCCTGCGCGACCACTTCCGCGACAATCCCGACTTTGAGATTATCACCGTTCGCGGTATCGGATATAAGGCGGTCAAGAAATGAAGCAGAGAAAATATTCCCTGCGGATGCGGACGTACTATCTTTTGATTATCTTCGTGGTCGTAGTGATCTCCTTCGCCGCCGTCGCCGGGGCGCTGTATCTGCTGCAAAGGCTGAACGTGATCCACAACCTGAATTTCTCCACCCTGCTGGGTCTGCTGTTCGTCTCGGCCATTGCGGGCGGTCTGGTGAGCTTTTTCATCGGCCGCCGCCTGCTTGCGCCCATGGTCAAGCTCAGCAACGCCTCTAAGGAGGTTGCGCGCGGGAATTTCCGCATCACCGTGGAGGACGGCAGCAAGCTCGAAGAGGTGCAGACAACCTTCCGCAATTTCAACGCCATGGTGCGCGAGCTGGACAGCATCTCCACGCTCAGCAACGACTTCGTCGCCAACGTTTCCCACGAGTTCAAAACGCCGCTGACCGCCATCGAGGGCTATGCCATGCTGCTTCAGGACAGCGCGCTGTCCCAGGCGGAGCGCGAGGAATACCTGAACAAGATTCTTCTGAACATCCACCGCCTGTCCACGCTGGTCGGCAATATTCTGATGCTCTCGAAAATCGAGAGCAAATCCCTCTCGGAGCAGAGCGTCGTTTTCCGGCTCGACGAGCAGATCCGGCAGGCGGTCGTCGCGCTGGAGCCGCAGTGGACGGAGAAAAACATCGGCTTTGACGCCGTCCTCGACCCCGTGAGCATCACAGGCTGCGAGAGCCTGCTTGGGCAGGTCTGGACGAATCTGATCGGCAACGCCATCAAGTTCAGCGAGCCGGGGCAGGAGATCGGCATCCGCCTGCTCGAGCAGACCGAATGCGTCGTCGTGAGCGTGACGGACCACGGCTGCGGCATGACGCCTGAGGTACAGAAGCATATTTTTGAGAAATTTTATCAGGGCGACAGCTCCCGCAAATCCCTCGGCAACGGTCTCGGCCTTGCGCTGGTCAAGCGCATCGTGGAGCTTTCGCAGGGCGTTGTGGAGGTGGAAAGCGCGCCGCAGCAGGGCGCAACCTTCCGCGTGATTTTGCCGAAATGATTCTGATTTCCGGTTCATCCATAGGGCCACGGCGTGCCGTGGCCGCAAAAAAGCGCCTCAGTTCGGATGAACTGAGGCGCTTCCTTATTTCGGACGATGAACGAAGACGAAAAATCGTTATTCGATTTCCAGACGGCGGGCGGCGGCCTTTGCGGGTGCCTGCTTCGGCAGGTTCAGGGTCAGGACACCGTTATTATACGATGCGCTGATCTTGTCGGCGTCGATGCCGTCGAGGCTGAAGCTTCTGCTGTAGCTGCCATAGGAGCGCTCGCAGCGCAGATAGCCGTTCTTCTTTTCCTGCTTCTCGTAGTTGGAATGACGCTCGGCGTGGATAACGAGCTGGTCGTTGTCAACGTCGATGTGGATGTCCTTCTTGTCAAAGCCCGGCAGATCGGCGGAGAGAACCAGCTTGTCGCCCTCGTCTTCAATGTCGGTGCGGAAGGAGGCCAGGGTATCCGGCGCAAAGATGCTGCGCTCGAAGTCCTCCAGCTCACGGAAGGGGTTATACATTGTTGCTTCGTTATGCTTACGATACGGTGTGAGATTCAACATGATTCATTCCTCCATTTGGAATTCCCCACGGTGTCCCGTGGTTTGTTCTTTTCTTTATTTCTGGCTTCATTATCCCGCCGGAATATGAACGAATCATGCTTCAAATATGAACGGTCTGTGAACATTTAGCACTCTGAGCAAAAGAGTGCTAAATCATTTTTCCACCGTCTCCTTTTCCTTCAGGTCGGAGAGAATCTGCCCGTAGAAATTCTCGTCGATCTTATACTTTGCACGGTAGATGATGTAGCCCGCGACGATCAGAATCAGCGGCACGGCGAACATCGCCAGCTTGACCGTCAGCTTTCCGGCGGCATCGATCATCTCTGCCGGGGCGTCGCTCTCGTGGGTCTTGATGCCAGCCAGAATGACGGACAGGGAGATCAGCCCCGTGGACAGTGCGCCGCCGATCTTGTTGACCAGAGGCTGGATGGAGAAGGTGACCGATTCCATGCGGCGGCCCAGCTTCCACTGGCCGTATTCGATCGTGTCCGCCAGGAACATCAGCATCAGCAGCTGGATGAAGGCCTGCCCGACGAAAATGATGACGGCGGCGACGGCAATCATGACCAGGCTCTTTTCCGCAAAGGCGAAGACGGCGTAGCCGACGATCACCAGCACCGTCGCGGCGGTGTAGAGCTGGCGGCGGTTGAAGCGCTTGGAAAACAGCGGGAAAATCATCAGCGCGGCCAGCTGCGCCACGCCGCAGACGGCAGCGAGCACGGCGTACATGTCAAGGTCGCCATAGAGGTACTGCATGTAATAGGTGGCAAAGCCGGTCGTCGTGCAGTAGCCGATCATGAACAGGCTCATGGCCAGCGTCGTCCAGAGCAGCTGATCGTTCGACACGAGCGCGCGCCACATGTCCTTCAGGCCGATCTTCTCCGACGGCTCCTCGCGGTAGCTGCGGTTTTCCTTCACGCCGAACAGCGGGAAGCAGAGGAAGCCCAGATAGAGCGCGCTGACCGCCGTAGCAACGAGGAGCCAGCTCTTCGGCGTATTGCCGAGCGCCTTCGTCAGGGGCTGCCAGCCCACCATGATGATATACATGCCGATGTTGGCGCAGATGCGCGCGAAGGCGCCGTAACTCTCGCGGCGCTTCTGATCCTGCGTCAGGGCGGGCAGGAGCGTCCAGTAGGCGATGTCATTGATGCCGTAGCTGATGTCCCAGAGAATATAGGCAATGGCAAAGAAAATGACATAGGCCGCGCCATTGCCAATGTTGCCGAAGAGCACGAGGTAGAACACCACGCTCAGAACGCCGCCGACCAGAATGGCGGGTTTGAATTTGCCCCACTTTGTGTGGATGTTGTCGATGACCAGGCCGGTGATCGGGTCGTTCAGCGCATCGGCGATGCGCAGGATAGACAGCACCAGACTGACGGCGGCGAAGACCTTCAGCGGCAGGGACAGCACATTCGACAGGAAGTACAAAAGTGCGTTCGCCTCAAACGAGTAGAACATATCCCGGCCGATCGTGCCGAGGCCAAAGAAATATTTGTTGCGGCGGTCAAGCTTCTCCATTTTCCGTTTCCTCCTCAATACAATAAATATTTGAACCAAAATCGCCCTGCACGCGCACGGCGGGGTCGTAGCCCGTTCCGGCGAAGCGCTGCGGCAGGGCGATCCCCGCGGCCAGCGCCGCGCCTGAGGCGCAGACGTCGAGCTGTGCGTCATAGAGCTTGTAGTGCCGGTCCGCCGCCGAGAGCAGCAGGCCGCCCGGCTTGAGCTTCACCGGCGCGACGTGGCGCAGCAGGGAGCCGAAGCCGCCCACCTTCAGAAGCTGGGGACGGGAGACGATATGATAGCGCTTCTCCCGCGGCAGGCCGGGCACGCGCAGGCGCTCATGCCCCGGCGCGGCGTGCACCAACCGCTGGAACAGCCCGGCCAGCACTCGCCCCTCCTCGCGCACCTGCCAGCAGACCGCGCCGTCCTCACAGGGCAGGCGGGAAAATTCTCCAAACTGGAAGGCGCTGCGGTGCGCCTTATAGAAGGCAATCTGCGCGGAAATCTCCGCCTCTTCCACGGGCGAAAGCTCGTCCAGATCCAGCTCGTAGCCCAGAAGGCCGAAGAAGCTGACGTTGCCGCGCGTGGACAGCGGCGTTGCGCGCAGCGTCTGCGCATGCGGCGACTGGGAAACGTGCGCGCCCCAGGCCGACTGCGGATACAGATAACTCAGACCGTCCTGAATGTCCAGCCGCTCGACGGGGTCGGTGTCGTCCGAGGCCCAGATCTGCGGCGAGAAGCAGAGCATGCCGAGGTCAAAACGCCCGCCGCCGGAGGCGCAGCTCTCCAGAAGAATCTCCGGCCGCGCGCCGAAAATGCGGCGCAGCACCTCATAAAGCCCGAGCACATTGCGGTGCGCCGCCGCACCCAGCGCGGGGCTGTGGCGGTTCATGTCCCATTTGACATAGGAGATCGGAGCGGAATCCAGAACACCGCCGACGCTTTCGACGATGTAGTCGCGCACCTCCGGGCGGCTCAGGTCGAGCCGCAGCTCGTGGCGGCCCAGAAGCGGCGTGCCGTCCTCCGGGATGATCCAGTCGGGATGCGCCCGGAAAAGGTCGCTGTCCGGGTTGACCGCCTCCGGCTCGAACCAGAGGCCGAATTGCAGCCCCATTTCGTTCAGTCTGCGTCCAAGACGGCTCAGACCGCCGGGCAGCTTTTTCCGGTTGACCGCATAGTCACCCAGACCGGCGCGGTCGGAATTCCTCGCGCCGAACCAGCCGTCGTCCAGCACGAACAGCTCGCAGCCCAGCGCCTTCGCCTTTGCGGCAAGGCGCAGCAGGCGGCGCTCGGTGAAGTCAAACATGCAGCCCTCCCAGCTGTTATAAAGCACGGGCCGCGGGCGGTTTTGCCAGTACGCCGGAATAATGTGGCGGTTGACATGGCGGTGCATGCAGGCAGAAAGCCCGCCGAAGCCATTCTCGGAGAAGGCAAGCACCGCCTCCGGCGTTTCAAAGCTCTCGCCGGGCGCGAGCGCCCAGTGAAAATCCGCCGGGCTGATGCCCTGCATCACGCGCGTCAGGCCCTGCTGGCTGCGCCGCGCAGCGGCAAAATGGCTGCCGGAGTAGACGAGATTGACGCCGTAGACACGGCCGCGCGTCTCGTCCGCGCCCGGCGCCGCAAGCAGAAAGCCGCCGTTGGCGCGGTTGGAGGAATCGCCGCAGGTGCTGCCGCTGACCACCCCTGCACGGCCCACCGGCGTGACCTGCCGGTGCGTTTCGGCGATCCAGCCGCCGTGAAAGGTGTGCATTTCAAATTCGCCCGGCAGATCGAGGCAGAAGCTCATCAGCTTGTGGATGATCACCGGCGTCTCGCCGCAGTTTTCCAGCACGGCGCGGCGGGTAAAGGCGGTTTCAAACACGCCGTAGAACAGCCGCAGGCGCAGCGCGTGCAGCCGGTCGAAAAAGCGCAGCTCCAGCGTCTGCCCGCCGCGCGACTGCGGCAGGCCGCAGGTCATAAGCGCGTCCGACTCGTGGCGCGTGAAGCCCTCGTAATGAAATAACGGGGCGAAGGCCGCCTCCCCGCGCGACAGGGAAACGGGACTTTCGCGATAATCTCCCTGCCCCGGCCCGCTCCATTCCAGCGGCAGAATGTCCAGACAGCAGGCGTTGCTCTCCTCGCTGTACTGCACGCTGTCGCCCCAGCCCAGCCCCGGCCGCACGGCCAGCGCCTGCGCGTCATCCATGGAGACCGGGACGCCGAAATGCAGGTGCTCCGCGAAGCCCTCCGGCCGGATGCGGAACAGATAGGAGGCGGATTCGTTTTGCAGATGAAATACGCCGTTTTTCTCCTCGATCATCGGACGTCGTACACCTCCCCGGCAATATAGGCGTCATAAAGCGCCTGCGTCACGCCGCCCTGCGCCGCCATCCGGCGGTAGAATTCGCCCGAGCGCTTGACGGTGCGCGTTTGCGTTTCGTAGTCGACGTGCACCAGCCCAAAGCGGGCGCTGTAGCCCTCGATCCATTCAAAATTATCGCAGAAGCACCAGTGATAATAGCGCTCGAAGGGCAGCCCGGAGGTGCAGACGGCCTCCAGATGCTCGTAGATGTACCTGGCGCGGAAGCGGTCGTCGTTGTCGCAGGTGCCGTTTTCCGTCACCCAGAGCGGGCGCGGCAGAACCTTTTGCAGCTTTTCCGCGCAGCGCACCAGACCCTCGGGGTAAATTTCCCAGTCCAGATCGTTGCGCGGCGAGTTGGCCCGGACGCCGTCGGCCAGGCCGGAAACCGTCGTGCGCGTATAGTAGTTCACGCCGTTGAAGTCACAGTATTCGCCCGGCTTCACATGCCAGTGATTGTGCAGCGGGAGGCGGAATTTTCCCCGTCCCATCGCCAGCGTCAGCGCGCCCTGGAAGAGCCACTCCGCAGCGCGGGAAAGCAGGCGGTGGAGCGGATTCTTCGGATTTTTTGGATCAAAGACGCGAACGTGGTTCGCAAAACCCACAAAGGTATCGGAATGCCCCTGCTTTTTGCGTGTCTCGTGGAGGATACCATAGGCACGGATGTGGCAGTAGGCCATGTTCTCCATCACGCGGAAGGTCTCACTGTAGGAGGTGTGCCCCGGCGGCCACGCGCCGAAGCAGTAGCCGTTCGTCGCGTAGACGTTCGGCTCGTTGATGGTAATCCAGTCGCCTACGAGGTCGCCGAAGGAGTCGGCGCACAGGCGGACAAAGTCCAGAAAATCCTCCAGATTTTCCCGGCGCGTGAATGCGCCCTTTTCCTCAAACCACATGGGGTTGGAGAAATGGTGGA
Organism: uncultured Oscillospiraceae bacterium; assembly: GCA_934622035.1. Classification (GTDB taxonomy): domain Bacteria; phylum Bacillota; class Clostridia; order Oscillospirales; family Oscillospiraceae; genus JAZOXB01. The sequence goes on along the minus strand of CAKTVG010000001.1, from coordinate 78,256 downwards.
TCGTCACCAGCGGACGAATGCCAAGCTCGCGCAGATAGCTCAGCTCGTCGCGATAATGCCGGATGGCCTCCTGCGACGGCTCGCCGCGCTTTGGCACGAGCCGCGCCCATTCCAGACCAAGCCGGCAGATGCGCAGGCCCATGGCCGCCATGAGGTCACAGTCCTCACGCCAGCGGTTCCAGTGGTCGTCTGCCACGGCGGGATCCCCGCCGTCCTTGATGCGGCCCTTGTGATACCAGTCGTTCCAGTTGCTGCCGACCTCGCCGCCCTCGATCTGCGCTGCGGCGGAGGAAACGCCCAGCAGGAAGCCTTCGGGAAAACGGAGCTTCATTCGTGGTCCTCCTTAATATATAGATACGTTTTTTGTCAAAATGATGCTTGCCCGTAAGAGACGTTCCAATTTTTGGCATGTCCGTAGGGTCTGCCCGCAAGGGACACGCCGCGATTTTGTACCCTCCGCAGAGCCACGGCAGGTCCTAATCTTCGGTGCGTCCCCTGCGCGGTAATCCGGCAGCGCACGAAATCTTCATGCCGTCGTTATATAGATATAGTACTGTGCTCTGTGCTTTCTGTCAAATCTTTTCTTTCTGTTTGACCTATTCTGTGCAATATGCTACAATGAAGGCAGAAAGGATGTGAGGCATGTGGCGCGTGAACGCTGGTACAAGGACCTCGTTTTTTATCAAATCTGGCCGCGGAGCTTCAAGGACGGCAACGGCGACGGCATGGGCGATCTCTGGGGCGTGTATGAGAAGCTGGACTATCTGCAAAGCCTCGGCGTGGACGGCGTGTGGTTTTCCCCGCTGTATCCCTCGCCCGGCGCGGACTGCGGGTACGACATTTCGGACTATATGGACATCGACCCCATGTACGGCGGCATGGAGGCCTTCCGCAGGGTGCTGGACGGCCTGCACGCGCGGGGGATGAAGCTCATCATGGATCTCGTCGTCAACCACACGAGCGATGAGCACGAGTGGTTCCAGAAGTCCCGCCGCCGCATCGAGCCGTACACGGACTATTATATCTGGCGGCCCGCCGGGAAAAACGGCAAGCTGCCGAACAACTGGGACAGCAATTTCGAGGGCAAGGCCTGGCAGTGGGACGAGCTGCGGCAGGAATACTATCTGCATCTGTTCGCCATCAAGCAGCCCGACCTCAATATGGACAATCCCCTCGTGCGCGAGGAGGTCAAGAAAATCCTCCGATTCTGGCTGGACATGGGCGTCGACGGCTTCCGCGAGGATGTCATTACCTATATCTCCAAGCGCGAGGGTCTGCCCAACGACCGGCTCTTCCCCGCCTTCCGCGGCATCCGCTTTTATAACCACGGGCCGCATATTCACGAATACTTGCAGGAATTTCGCAGGGACGTCTTCGACCACTATTCCTGCATGACCCTCGCCGAGGCGCCGCTCGTCAGCCCGAAGCGGGCGCTGGAGTACATCGCGGAGGACGGCCCCGCCGAGCTGGACATGATGATCCAATTCCAGTGCATGTGCGCCGACTGCTATTTTACGGATTACTTCCCGCGGCCGTTTTCGCTGCGCCGCCTGCGCAGCGCCTTCGGCAAGTGGCAGCGCGGCCTGAGCGGGCGGGCATGGAACATGCTCTATCTGGAAAATCACGACCACCCGCGCGTTATTTCGCGCTACGGCTCCGAGGCCTATCGCACCGAAAGCGGCAAGATGCTGGCGGCCTCCTATCTCTTCCAGCAGGGCACGCCCTTTGTCTATCAGGGGCAGGAGCTTGGCATGACGAACTGGCGTCCGGAGAGCGCGGAGCTGTACGAGGATGTGCAGACGCGCAATCAGTGTCTGAATCTCAGGGGAGAAAAGCGTCTCAAGCGTCTCTGGCGCGCCTCGCGCGATTCCGCGCGGACGCCCGTACAGTGGTCGGCGGAGAAAAACGCGGGCTTCAGCGAAGCCACACCGTGGTTTTATGTCAACCCAAATTATCCGCAGATCAACGCTGCCGCGCAGGAGGCCGACCCGGATTCCCTGCTGAATTTCTACCGCAAGGCAATTGCGCTGCGAAAGCGGCTGCCCGTAGTGCGCGAGGGCAGCTACCGCGAGCTTTACCGTCATTCCGGCAAGCTCTATGTCTATGTGCGCGAGACGGCGGCACAGCGGCTGCTGGTTGTCTGCTCGTTTACGGAGAAACCCGTCCGTTTCCGTGCGCCGAAGGGCTTCCGGCTGGCGCAGATGCGGCTGCTGCTGCAAAACTATGACGCCGCGCTCGATGGCGACGGCTTTACCACGCGCCCCTATGAGACCCGCGTCTATCTGGAGGATAAACAGTAAGGCGACATGCAAGGGCAGCGCCCATGCCGGACCGGTTTTCGTCCGGCATGGGCGCTGTGTCATTTCAGCCGGAGCAGCTTTGGGCCTTGACAAACCGCTGCCGCTTTGCTACAATCTCGTTCGTACAAATATGAAAAGTATGAAAAGGAGGCTGCCATGGCAGGAGGAAAGCACTTGCTCGGCCGGTCGCACGGTAGGCACGTCTTCGGCACCGTAAAGGTGGGCGAACGCGGCCAGATCGTCATCCCGAAGGACGCACGGGCGCTCTTCGGCATTCAGCCGGGCGACACCCTGCTGATTCTCGGCGACGAAAAAAGCGGAATCATCGTCACGCGCCCCGAGGTCGTCAGCGACATGGCGCAGCGCGTATTTCAGGAGATGGAGGAAGAGAAATGAGAGACATGTATTTGCGGCTCGGCGTTTCCCCGGCGGTCTATGCCTACGGAGAGAAGGTTCTTGCCCAGCTGCGCGAGCGCTTTGCCGCGGTGGACGCCGTGGCAGAGTATAACCAGGCGAAGGTCATCGCCGCGATGCAGAAAAACCGCGTCGGCGCGTCCTGCTTCGCAGCGACCACCGGCTACGGCTACGATGACGTCGGCCGCGACGTGCTGGAAAAGGTCTATGCCGACACCTTCCACACCGAGGCTGCGCTCGTCCGCCCGCAGATCACCTGCGGCACGCACGCGCTGACCGTCGCACTGTCCGCCAATCTGCTGCCGGGGGACGAGCTGCTCTCCCCGGTCGGTGCGCCCTATGACACGCTGGAGGAGGTCATCGGCATCCGCCCGTCCACCTGCTCTCTGAAGGAATACGGCGTGAGCTACCGTCAGGTTGACCTGACGCCGGAGGGAACGTTTGACTACGACGCCATCCGCGCCGCCGTCAACGAGCACACCAAGCTCGCGACCATCCAGCGCAGCAAGGGCTACGCCACCCGCCCGACCTTCTCCGTCCTGCAGATCGGCAAGCTGATCACCTTCTTGAAGTCCATCAAGCCGGACATCATCTGCATGGTGGACAACTGCTACGGCGAATTCGTCGAAACGATCGAGCCGAGCGACGTCGGCGCGGACATGGTCGTCGGCAGTCTGATCAAAAATCCCGGCGGCGGTCTGGCGCCCATCGGCGGCTATATCTGCGGCAAGGAGAAATATGTCCGGCGCTGCGCCTACCGTCTCTCCGCGCCCGGCCTCGGGCAGGAGGTCGGCGCAAACCTCGGCCTGATGCCCGCGTTCTATCAGGGCTTCTTCCTTGCGCCGACGGTCGTCGCCTCGGCGCTCAAGGGCGCAATTTTCGCGGCGAACCTCTATGAGCGCATGGGCTTCCGCGTCGTTCCGAACGGCACGGAGAGCCGCCACGACATCATTCAGGCCGTGGAGCTCGGCTCCCGCGAGGGCATGATCGCCTTCTGCAAGGGCATCCAGTCCGCCGCGCCGGTGGACAGCTACGCCGACCCGCTGCCCTGGGCCATGCCCGGCTATGAGGACGAGGTCATCATGGCCGCAGGCGCCTTCGTGCAGGGCTCTTCCATTGAGCTCTCCGCCGACGGCCCCATCCGCCCGCCCTACGCCGTTTATTTCCAGGGCGGCCTGACCTGGTATCACGCCAAGCTCGGCATTCTGCTTTCCGTACAGAAGATGGCCGAGGCCGGCCTTGCAAAACTCCCGGAGGTTAAAAAATGAACTGGTTCTGGTTTGCACTGATCGCGCTGCTCTGCTGGAGCGGCTCGGATCTTTTCTCAAAAATCGGCTGCTGCGGTGAAGAGGACCACACGTCCCACCTGAAAATGGTCGTCGCCGTTGGCATCGTCATGGGCCTGCATGCGGCGTACATGGTCTTCTTCCACGACGTCGTTATCACCTGGCAGATCATCTGGACCTATCTGCCCGTTTCCCTTTTGTACATCGTCTCCATGGCGCTGGGCTATGTCGGCCTGCGCTACATTGAGCTTTCGATCTCCTCGCCCATCTGCAACTCCTCCGGCGCGCTGGTGGCCGTTCTGACCATGCTGACCGGCGGGCTTGCCGCGCTGGACGGCGCGAATCCCGTGCTGGTCGTCGGCGCGATTGCGCTGGTCTGCACCGGCGTGATCGGCCTGGGCGTCGTGGAGGCGCGGGAGGACGACGAGCTGCGCGCCCGCCGTCAGGAGCAGGCCAACCGCAAATATTCCAGAAGCTGGCTTGCCATCTGCCTGCCCATCGCCTACTGTCTGCTCGACGCCGCCGGAACCTTCGCCGACTCGCGCGTGCTCGAAACGCTCAACGAGGACTCCGCGAACGTCGCCTATGAGCTGACCTTCCTGTTTGCCGGACTGTGCTGCCTTGCCTATTTGCTCATCCGCCGGAAGAAATTCGTCTTTAAGCTGGAGCTGCCGAAGTACATCGGCGCCGCCTGCGAGACGATTGGCCAGCTTTTTTACATCTACGCGCTGGCGGACGAGGAGCATGTGATGATGTCCGCGCCGATCATCTCGGCCTACTGCGTGCTCTCGGCGGTTTGGGGGCGCATTTTCCTGAAGGAAAAGCTCTCCTGGAAGCACTATCTGATGATTGCGCTTGTCGTCGCGGGTATTGTCATTCTGGGCGTTTATGACATCTGAGCACCGTGGAAAAGCCCGCGCCCCTGCGCAGTGCAGACGTTATTTCGATGATGCGTGCAAGAATTGCAAGCGCCATATTGCGGGCACGGCGCACCCCCTACGGGTGTCCCAGGAAACAAAAGCAGCGCCTCGGCTCATACGAGCTGAGGCGCTGCTTTGCGGTTTTTCTGCTCTGCCGCCGACGGCACAAGAAAGCGTGAGGCGCTGCGCGAAAAGGAGGCGGTATCCTGTCCCTCCTGGATGAGCAGGCGCAGGGGCTGGGTGAAATCCACCGTGAACATCTCCATAAAGCACTTGGCATCGGCGGTGTTCCCCGCAGGATCCGCAACACGAATGGGATAGCTCTGAAGGGTCGCGAGGCTCACGAACTCCCGAATATCGCGCATAGAAGAAAATCGAACGGTCATGGGCATCCCTCCAAAGAAAAACTGTACAATCCGGGCAAAACCCTGTATAATAAGGGTATGTATAGTATACTGGCGAAATGAACAAATTTTCAATTCGTTTTTTGTTTAATATTTTGCCGTGCCCTGACGGGATTTTTGGAGAGAATTATGAATTTTACATGTTACACACTCGGCTGCAAGGTAAATCAATATGAAACCCAGGCGATGGAGCAGCAGCTCATTGCTCTGGGACACACGCTCTGTCCAAACGGAACGCCCTGCGACGCCTACATCATCAACACCTGCACCGTCACCGCCGTTGCAGACCGCAAGAACCGCACGCTCATCCGCCGTCTGCGCCGCGAGCATCCGGAGGCCGTCCTCGGCGTGTGCGGCTGCTACGCCCAGCTCAACGCCGAGGACATCGCTGCGCTCGGCGTAGACATCGTCTCCGGCAGCGCCGGGCGCGAGGAATTCGTCCAGCGGCTTCTGCAAAAGCTGCGCGACCGCACACAGGGCGCACAGATTCAGGTGGACGAGGCGCTCAAGCGCCGCAGCTTCGAGGTGCTCCCCGCCGGCGGCCTGGCGGAGCGCACGCGCGCCATGCTCAAGGTGCAGGACGGCTGCAACAATTTCTGCACCTACTGCATCATCCCCTATGCCCGCGGGCCGGTGCGTTCGCTGCCGCTGGAGCAGGCCGTGGCGCAGGCGCGGGGCCTCGCCGGGGCGGGCTACCGCGAGATCGTCGTCACGGGCATCGAGATCGCCTCCTGGGGCTGGGATTTCAAGGATGGCAGCCGCCTGTCGCAGCTTGTGCGGGCGCTGTGCGAGGCTGTGCCGCAGGTGCGCGTGCGCCTCGGCTCTCTGGAGCCGCGCGTGATTGATGAGGAATTCTGCAAGCTTGCGGACTGCAAAAACCTCTGCCCGCAGTTCCACCTGAGCATGCAGAGCGGCTGCGACAGCGTTCTGAAACGGATGCGCCGCAAATACGACACCGCGCGCTATCTGCAAAGCGTCGAGGACCTGAACCGCGCTTTCCCCGGCTGCGCCGTCACGACGGACATGATCACGGGCTTCCCCGGCGAAACCGAGGAGGAATTTGCGCAGTCGCTGGACTTCATCCGCCGCTGCCGCTTTGCGCACATGCACATTTTCCCCTACTCCCGCCGCGAGGGCACGCCCGCCGCATCCATGCCCGGCCAGGTGCCGAAGCAGGTCAAGGAGGAGCGCGCCCGCCGCGCCATCGCCGTGGCGCAGGAGCTGCGCGAGGCATACGACGCCGCCCTTCTGGGCACGCAGACGGAGGTGCTCTTTGAGCAGACGGAGGACGGCCTCTTCACCGGCCACGCGCCCAACGGCGTCAAGGTCTATGCCGCAGGCGAAAATCTGCACAATGAGCTGCACCGCGTGCGTCTCGAGGCCCTACGGCCAGACGGCGTTTTCGGCGCCCTCCTGCCGGATAATCGTTGACTTTCCCCCGTCCATATACTATAATTAGTTGTTGATATAGAAGAACTGGAGGCAAATTATGCTGAAAAATACCGAAAAAACCATGGACAAGCTCGTCGCGCTCTGCAAGAACCGCGGCTTTGTCTACGCAGGCTCCGAAATCTACGGCGGCCTGGCCAACACCTGGGATTACGGCCCCCTCGGCGCCGAGCTGAAAAACAACATCAAGCGCGCCTGGTGGAAGAAATTCGTGCAGGAAAACCCCTACAACGTCGGTCTGGACGCGGCGATTCTGATGAATCCGCAGACCTGGGTCGCCTCCGGTCACCTGGGCGGCTTCTCCGACCCGCTGATGGACTGCCGCGAGTGCCACGAGCGCTTCCGCGCCGACAAGCTCATCGAGGACTACTGCGCCGAAACCGGCACCGAGCTGGAAAAGCCCATCGACGCCTTCTCTCAGGCGGAAATGAAGGCCTTCATCGAAGACCACAACGTCCCCTGCCCCACCTGCGGCAAGCATAACTTCACCGATATCCGTCAGTTCAACCTGATGTTCAAGACCTTCCAGGGCGTCACCGAGGATGCGAAGAACACCGTCTACCTCCGTCCGGAAACCGCACAGGGCATCTTCGTCAACTTCACGAACGTCCAGCGCACCACCCGCCGCAAGCTGCCCTTCGGCATCGGCCAGATCGGCAAGTCCTTCCGCAACGAGATCACGCCGGGCAACTTCATCTTCCGCGTGCGTGAATTCGAGCAGATGGAGCTGGAGTTCTTCTGCGAGCCGAACACCGACCTGGAATGGTTCGCCTACTGGCGCGGCTTCTGCAAGCAGTGGCTGCTGAGCCTGGGCATGAAGGAGGAGAACCTCCGCCTGCGCGACCACGATCCCGAGGAGCTTTGCTTCTATTCCAAGGCGACGACGGACTTTGAGTTCCTCTTCCCCTTCGGCTGGGGCGAGCTGTGGGGCGTCGCGGACCGCACGGATTACGACCTGACCCAGCATCAGAACACCTCCGGCCGCGACCTGACCTACTACGATCAGGAAAAGAACCAGAGATATATCCCCTATGTCATTGAGCCTTCCCTCGGCGTGGAGCGCAGCTTCCTGGCCTTCCTTGCCGACGCCTACGACGAAGAGGTCGTCGGTCAGGACAAGAAGGGCAACGACGACATCCGCGTCGTGCTGCACCTGCACCCGGCCCTCGCTCCCTTCAAGGCCGCCGTCCTGCCGCTTTCCAAGAAGCTCTCCCCGGCAGCCGAGAAGATCTATCACGAGCTGCAAAAGGACTTCATGATCGATTTCGACGACGCCGGCTCCATCGGCAAGCGCTATCGCCGCGAGGACGAGATCGGCACGCCCTACTGCATCACCGTAGACTTTGACACCGTCGGCGACCCAGAAAACGGCATCGCCCCGGATAACGCCGTCACCGTCCGCGACCGCGACACCATGCAGCAGAAGCGCATCCCCATCAGCGAGCTGAAGGCCTATCTCACCGAGAAAATCAAATTCTGAGGAGGAACACCATGGAAAAGCTCTACGGAAAGCAACTGGAAATCATGGCCTATAAGGCGCGCCTGCTCGGCCTCGACGCCGTGCACACCGCCGCCTCCGGTCATATCGGCGGCAGTCTGTCCGCCATTGATGCGATCACCACGCTGTACTTCAACGTCATGAACATCGACCCGCAGAACCCGCACTGGCCCGACCGCGACCGCTTTGTCCTGTCCAAGGGCCACTGCACCCCGGCGCTCTACCCCGTGCTGGCGCTGCGCGGCTACTTCCCGGCAGAGGAGCTGAAGCTCTTCCGCTCCATCAAGGGCCACATCTCCGGCCACGCCGAGATGCGCCACGTTCCCGGCGTGGACATGTCCACCGGCTCTTTGGGCCAGGGCATCTCCGCCGCCGTCGGCATGGCGCTGGCAGGCAAGGTTGCAAAGAAGGACTACCGCGTCTACGCCGTCCTGGGCGACGGCGAGATCGCCGAGGGTCAGGTCTGGGAGGCCGCCATGTCCGCGGCAAAGTACCACCTCGACAATCTCTGTGCCATCGTGGACGTCAACGGCCTTCAGATCGACGGCGCGACAAAGGACGTCATGCCCTCCGAGCCGCTGGATAAGAAGTTTGAAGCCTTCAACTGGAACGTCATCCACGTCGACGGTCACGACTTCGACGCGCTGGTGCGCGTCTTTGAGGAAGCAAAGACCGTCAAGGGCAAGCCCACGGTCGTGCTGATGAAAACCGTCAAGGGCAAGGGCGTCTCCTACATGGAAAACAACGCCGGCTGGCACGGCAAGGCCCCGAACGACGAGCAGTACGCACAGGGCAAGGCCGAGCTGGAAGCAAAATTAGCGGAACTGGAGGGCAAGTAATATGGCAGGTAAAATCGCAACGCGCAACGCCTACGGCGAGGCGCTGGTAGAGCTGGCAGAAAAGTACCCCGAACTGGTCGTCTTCGACGCCGACCTCGCGGGCGCGACCATGACCAAGGGCTTTGCCGCCAAGTATCCCGAACGCTTCTTCGACATGGGCATCGCAGAATGCAACATGACCGGCGTCGCCGCCGGCATGGCCACCTGCGGCTTCAAGCCCTTCACGGACACCTTCGCCATGTTCGCCGCCGGGCGCGCATGGGAGCAGGTGCGCAACTCCGTCGCCTATCCCCACCTGAATGTCAAAATCGTCGGCTCCCACGGCGGCCTGTCCGTCGGCGAGGACGGCGCAACGCACCAGTGCATCGAGGACTTCGCGCTCATGCGCGTCATCCCCGGCATGAAGGTGCTGTGCCCCTGCGACGGCCACGAGATGAAGCTCGCCGTCGAGGCGCTGCTGAACTATGACGGCCCGGCCTACCTGCGTCTCGGCCGCTCCGCCGTCGATATCGTCACGGACGAAATCCCCGGCTACAAGTTTGAGCTGGACAAGGGCGCCGTGCTGGCAGACGGCAGCGACGTCACCGTCATCGCCACCGGCATGATGGTCCAGATGGCGCTTCAGGCGCGCGAGACGATGGCCAAGGAAGGCATTTCCGTCCGCGTGATCGACATGCACACGATCAAGCCGCTCGACGGCGCGCTGGTGGAGCAGGCCGCAAAGGAAACCGGCTGCATCGTCACCACCGAGGAGCACAGCGTCATCGGCGGTCTGGGCGGCGCGGTTGCGGAATACGTCAGCGAGCACTGCCCCGTCCCGGTCGTGCGCCACGGCGTGAACGACGAGTTCGGCCGCAGCGGCAAGGCCGCGGACGTCCTGGCAGCCTACGGCCTGACGCCGGACGGCATCTGCGCGAAGATTCGCGAGGCTCTGGCAAAAAAATAACGGCAGCAGCGCAATGCCGCCCTTCTCGCAAGGAGAAGGGCGGCATTTGATGTATTCGGAGTCAGTGCGCAGAGCGCGGCGCCTGGCACGAGCCGTGCTCCGCGCATCGATTTGCAAAGCGCCGCCGGTTCACAGGGAACCGGCGGCGCTGCCGATGGTTACTATTCGCTTATTTCGTCGCCCAGTTGCCGGTGGCGGCGCAGGTCAGATAAGCGTTGATAAAGCCGTCGATGTTTCCGTCCATGACGGCGTTGATGTTCGTGGACTCAAAGCCTGTCCGCGTGTCCTTCGCCAGCGTGTAGGGCATGAAAACGTAGCTGCGGATCTGGCTGCCCCATTCGATCTTCTGCTGCACGCCCTTGATGTCGGAAATCTTTTCCAGATGCTCGCGCTCCTTGATTTCCAGCAGCTTCGAGCGCAGCATGCGCATACAGGTCTCCTTGTTCTGGAACTGGTCGCGCTGCGTCTGGCAGGACACGACGATGCCCGTCGGCTTGTGGATCAGGCGCACGGCGGACGAGGTCTTGTTGATGTGCTGGCCGCCCGCGCCGGAGGAGCGGTAGACCTGCATCTCGATGTCCTCGGGACGGATCTCCACCTCGACGTCGTCCGTGATCTCCGGGATGACCTCCACCGCGGAGAAGGAGGTGTGACGGCGGCCCGCTGCGTCAAAGGGAGAGATGCGCACCAGACGGTGCACGCCCGCCTCGCCCTTGAGGAAGCCGTAGGCATTTTCGCCCTCGATCATGATGTCGGCAGACTTCAGTCCGGCCTCGTCGCCGTCCAGATAGTCCAGAATCTTATAGGTGTAGCCATGCGACTCGGCCCAGCGGGTATACATGCGGTAGAGCATGTAGCACCAGTCCTGCGCCTCGGTGCCGCCTGCGCCGGCGTGGAAGGACAGAAGGGCATTGTTTGCGTCGTATTCGCCGGTCAGCAGCGTCTCCAGACGCGCCTCCTCCATGTCCGCCTCCAGCCTGGCATAGCCTTCCTTCAGCTCCTCGAGCATGGAGTCGTCGTTTTCCTCCAGCGCCATTTCGCAGATGGTCATCAGATCGTCCCAGGAGCGGCACATGCCCTCATATTTTTCCTTTTTATGCTCCAGCTGCTTTGTGCGCATGACCGCCTTCTGCGAGCGGGCGGGATCATCCCAGAAGCCGGGCGCCTCCGCCATGGCGTGCAGGCGCTCCAGCTCATCGAGCGCCGCCTGCGGCAGGAAGGCCGCCTTCAGCCCGTCGAGCCTGGGCTTCAGATCGTTGAGCTTGCCTTTGTATTCTTCAAATTCGATCATAATTCATTTCTCCGATATTCCATGTTTTTCTATAGTATATCCCATGCGGAGAGATCTGTAAAGGAAAATTTTTACCTCGTGCTGGGGCAGTATTCCTCGTCGGCGAAGATCAAATCATCGATGTCGCCCCGGTCTGTCGGATTCATAAAAGCACCTCCCGTCAAAGCGCTGACATTTATCCATTCTATGACGGACCGGGCGCGAAAGGAAACGATTCCGGGCGGGCGCGGCGAAATTATTTCGTATCCCGCTGCGCCGGGTGTTCCGGCAGATGGCAGCCCGCAAGCGGCGTCTGCGCCGGGGCGCTCAGACGGTTGCCGCGGTAGTCAAAGCGCGAGCCGTGGCAGGGGCAGTCCCAGCTTTTCTCATCCGGATTCCACTCCAAGCGGCAGCCGAGGTGCGGGCAGGCCAGCTCCACGGCGTAGTATTCCGTCTCCGACGCACGGTAGACGCCCATCTGCCTGCCGTCCACCAGGGCCGGGCCGCCGTGCCCGACCGGCAGCTCCTCCGGCAGCGGGAGCGCGCCGTGCAGCACGCGGTGCGCCAGACCGCGCACCGCGTGCGCACCCTCGGAGAGAACCTTCCCGGCGCGCTGCTGCTCCAGCGCCGTCGGATCGAAAATCGCCGCGTCCGGGTGGCCGCCGTCGCAGATCAGCGCCGTCAGCAGCTCCGCCGCAGCCATTGCGCTGCTCATGCCCCATTTCCCAAAGCCCGTTGCCACAAAAAAATCCTCGCTTTTCCGCGAAAACCGTCCGATATACGGCACGCCGGAGGCCGTCATGCAGTCCTGCGCGGACCAGTGCGCCGTCTCGCGGCTGTCCGGAAAGAGAATCTGCGCCGCCTCGCGCAGAGAACGGTAGCGTCCGCCCGTTGGGTTTTCTCCGGCGCGGTGCGCCCCGCCGCCGAGCAGCACCTGTCCCTGCCAGCTGCGAAGACTGGGCGCGTATGGCTCGTAGCCGTAGTACATCCCCGCCGGGAGCGCCGCGTTTTCCAGCGCGAGGATATAAGAACGCTCCTGGTGCATGCGGGTGAAATACCAGCCCGGAAAGTTGACGAAAGGATAGTGACAGGCAAAAACGATCTTGTCCGCCCGGACGCGGCCGCGCGGCGTTTGCAGGCAGTGCCCTTCTACGCGCTCGACGGGCGTGCGCTCATAGACGGTCAGTAGGTCGGCCAGGGGATAGAGCAGCTTCAGAGGGTGAAACTGCGCCTGTCCGGTGAAGCGCACCGCGCCGCTGATGCGCAGCGGCAGCGCCAGATGCGTTGTGAAGGATGCGGGCAGGCCGAGGGATGCCGCGGCCTCCGCCTCGCGGCGCAGGGCGTCCTCGTGCGCATGGGTGTATAAAATCGCGTCGGTTTCCTCAAAATCGCAGGAAATATGGTATTTTTCGATCAGTTTTCGATAGGCGCCGACGGCGCGCTGATTGGCGTTTGCGTACATCTGCGCCTTTTCCCGGCCGAAGCGCTCGATGAGCTCGGCGTAAATTGCGCCGTGCTGCGAGGTCAGCTTTGCGGTCGTGTGCGCGGTCTGGCCCGCGCCAACCTGCTCCGCCTCGAGGACGAGCACACGGCGGCCGCGCTCCTGAAGATACAGCGCCGTCAGGATGCCCGCCATTCCGCCGCCGACCACGGCAATTTCCGTTTCCGCGTCGCCGTAGAGCGGCGGCCGCGCGGTCGTGTTGCAGGTTTTCTGCCAAAGAGATTCCATAATCCTTCCTCCCTTTTTTCGTAGGATATGGAAAAGCAGGCAAAGTATGCGAAGCCGCGGAGGGAAACAGGCACAGCTACAATTTGATGCTGCGTGAGGAATCTGCGGGCGCGATGTGCCATGGCCGGAAATTTTTTCTTCGGGGAATTGACAACGCATCTGGAATTCGATATACTGTCTTTATAGGAAAGACACATTCTTTCTTCTTGTCTTTATATCGTGCACATATGTGCGCGTCTTGGAGGGATCACCATGCAGGAATTCATGGATGCCATTGTCAAACCAACCGCCGCCGAGGGGCTGGAGCTGCGCCGCGTGCCGGTGCCCGTGCCCGGCCCGGGCGAGGTGCTGATCAAGGTACACAAAACCGCCATCTGCGGCACGGATGTCCACATTTACAAGTGGAACGAATGGTCGCAGCAGCATGTCCGGCCGCCTCAGATCATCGGCCACGAATACGTCGGCGAAATCGCCGCGCTGGGCGCGGGCGTGACGGGCCTGCAAATCGGCCAGCGCGTCAGCGGCGAGGGCCACATCACCTGCGGCCGCTGCCGCAACTGCCACTCCGGCAACATCCAGTGGTGCAAGGATCACGTCGGCGTGGGCGTGGATCGCGACGGCGCCTTTGCCGAATATGTCTGCATCCCCTCGCGCAACGTCATCCTGATCGACGAGAGCCTGCCGGAGGACGTCGTCGCCTTCTTCGACGCCGTCGGCAACGCCACGCACACCGCGCTGATGTTCCCGCTCGTGGGCGAGGACGTGCTGATCTCCGGGGCAGGCCCCATCGGCATCATTGCCGCGGGCATCTGCAAATACGCCGGCGCGCGCCGCGTCGTCATTACGGACATGAACGAATACCGCCTCAATCTGGCAAAGAAAATGGGCGCAGACGCCGCCGTGAACATCAAGAACGAGGACATCCGCGAGATCATGCGCAAGCAGGGCCTGACCGAGGGCTTTGACGTGGGTCTGGAGATGTCCGGCAGCGGCGCGGCCTTCCACCAGATGGTCTCCGTTATGCGCAACGGCGGCAAGATTTCCCTGCTCGGGCTGGGCGACGGGCCCGTCAGCGTGGACATGAACCAAATCATCACCAAGGGCCTGACGCTTCAGGGCATCTACGGCCGCAAGATGGACAACTGGCACCAGATGTCCTATATGGTACAGGGCGGGCTGGATCTCACGCCCGTAATCACGCACCGCTTCCACTACACCGACTTCCAGAAGGGCTTCGACGCCATGCTGAGCGGCAACTCCGGCAAGGTCGTGCTCGACTGGTCGAAATAAGAAAGGGGACGTTTTTTTGTGAAATCCGCACTGACCGCATTCCAGAATGAGCTGGACGCCATCCGCGCCGCGGGCACCTGGCGCGACGAGCGCATCATCACCACCCCGCAGCAATCCCGCATCGCCACCACCGAAAAGCCCATGGTTGTGAACCTCTGCGCGAACAACTACCTGGGTCTGTCCGACCATCCGGCGCTGATCGCCGCAGCGAAGGAGAGCTATGACAAATGGGGCTTCGGCCTGTCCTCCGTGCGCTTCATCTGCGGCACGCAGGGCATCCACAAGGAGCTGGAGGGACGCCTGGCGCGCTTCCTCGGCACGGACGACGCAATTCTCTACTCCTCCTGCTTCGACGCCAACGGCGGACTGTTTGAAACGCTGCTCGGGCCGGAGGACGCGATCATCTCGGATGAGCTGAACCACGCCTCCATCATCGACGGCGTGCGCCTGTGCAAGGCAAAGCGCTATCGCTACAAGAACAACGACATGGACGATCTGCGCCGCCAGCTCACCGACGCCCGCGCCGCCGGCTGCAAAAAGATCATGATTGCCACGGACGGCGTATTCTCCATGGACGGCTACATTGCAAATCTGCGCGCCATCTGCGACCTTGCGGACGAATTTGACGCGCTGACCATGGTGGACGACAGCCACGCCGTCGGCTTTATGGGCACGCACGGCAAGGGCACGCCGGAATTCTGCGGCGTGGAAGGCCGCGTCGATATTCTGACCGGCACCTTCGGTAAGGCGCTCGGCGGCGCGTCCGGCGGCTACACCGCCGCGCGGCGGGAGATTGTCGAGCTGCTGCGCCAGCGCTCCCGCCCGTATCTGTTCTCCAACACCGTTGCGCCCGCCATCTGCGCCGCGACGCTCAAGACGCTTGACCTTCTGGAGGCCTCGACCGAGCTGCGCGACCGCGTACACGAAAACGCGCGCTACTTCCGCGCGGAGATGGAAAAGCTGGGCTTCGACCTGCTGCCGGGCGAGCACCCCATCGTGCCGGTCATGCTCTACGATCCGCGCATTGCGCAGGAGTTCTCCCGCCGGATGCTCGATAAGGGCGTGTACGTCGTCGGCTTCTGCTACCCGGTCGTGCCCAAGGGCCGCGACCGCATCCGCACGCAGATTTCCGCCGGTCACACGAAGGAGGATCTGGATTTCGCCGTGAAGGCCTTCGGCGAGGTCAAGAAGGAAATGGGACTGTAAAGCGCCTGCAATATTTGAAGCTGCCTGCACCGTGCCCGGTGCAGGCAGCTGTTGATTTGCAAACTTCTCCCGCGGAACGGGAAGCCCATCCCTATGGGCAAATCGTTCGTCAAAACCCGCTGCGGCGATGCGGACGCGGGCAGAAATAAAGGGGCATGTGAAATTTTCGGGCGCTCTGTGCGCGCGCTGCGGATTGTTGTGTTTTTCAGGAACATATGTAAAGAAATTGCAACAATATGCACAAAAAAGTCGCATGTTTTTTTACAAAAAACTCTCTCAAAAACCCTTTTCTTTTCCATTTTCCCTGTGTATAATGAAAAGACCACAATACGGGACAAGCTCCCGTGTGAGTATAAAGGAGGAAGAACATGAAGAAATTTCTATCCCTGTTTCTGGCTCTGGTAATGATCGTCGGTCTTCTCGTACCGGCTGTCAGCGCAGATCCGGGAGAGACAGAAACGAAAACCCTTGCCAGTTGGATCGACGGCGCTGCCGTGACCAGTAATGGCAAGAATGACGTTCTGGCGGACGTCGAATTGACTGTTGGTGCAGTCAAGAACGATTCGACCCTGAGCAACCACACCATCAAAGTATCTACCGGTTATGGCAATCTCAGTGCAACTCCTTGGTACGGAACGGAATACTACGCAAAAAACACACAGTATGCCTACGTTGCGTTCCAACTCAGCACGAAGGGTTATGAAAGCCTGAAGCTGTCTGCCCTTCTCGGCGGCAATGCCCGTGTTCCTCACGCATTTGCACTTCTCTACTCCTTAGACAACGAAATCTGGAAAAAGGTTGACAAGACCATCGATTGCGACAACAAGGATACAAAAGACGCAGCAATCAGCACCGTAGTCGATCTTCCCGCCGAGGTGGCCGATCAGGAGCTGGTTTACTTCCGCCTTGCACAGGCCGAAGGCGCCCAGCCGAAAAACGGCAAGGGTTCAAATGCCGGCGCTCTGTATATCTATGAGCTGTCCCTCACAGGTACAGTAAAGCAGTCTGGCGGTACGCCCGCCGAAGACGAAATCGTCGATTTTGCCTTCCTGACCACCTCTGACCTCCACGGCCAGATCTACGCCACGGACTACACCGCAGGCTACGCCTCCAGCGGCACCTACAAGCGCGGCCTGACCCGCGTCGCTTCCTACATCAAGGAGATGCAGGCGCAGTACGGCGAGAATCTGTTCATTGCCGACATCGGCGACACCATCCAGGGCACGCCTCTGACTTGGTACTATGCCTTCAACGGCAAGAAGCTCGAAGCGGATGATCCCGCCATCAAGGCCTTCCGCACCATCGGCTACGATATGTGGGTCGTCGGCAACCATGAGTTCAACTACGGCATTGATATTCTCAACCGCCAGCTGGACTACGCTACCTCCGCTGCTACCGAAACCGAGAAGCAGCTCACCGTCTCGATGGCCAACTATCTGGATGCCGATGCCAAGGCAGCCGACAGCAGCAGCTGGAAGACCTGGAAGGGCTATGCGCCCTACGTCATCAAGGAATTTGACGGCGTGAAAGTCGCGGTCATCGGCTTTGGCAACCCCAACATTGCCAAGTGGGACGGCCCCGCAAACCGCAAGGGCATCTACTTTGCAGGCATTTATGAAACCTATAAGCATTATGAGGCAGAGATGCTCGAAAAGGCCGACATGATCGTCGTCATGTCCCACAGCGGCTTCGGCTCCGAGGCCGTCTCCGGCGATTCGAGCGAGGACTCCGTGAAGTATCTGGTTGAAAATACCAATTCCATCAGCTTTGTATTCTCCGGCCACGAGCATGGCCCCAATGTCACCGTTTTGAAAAACAAGGACGGCAAGGACGTCAACGTCCTTCAGCCCTACACCAAGGCCCGCAAGATCTCGCAGGTCAAGGTTTCCTACAACAAGACCAAGGGCGAAGCCACCATTGATGCGCAGAACATCAACATGGAAGGCTACAAGCTCGATACCGAGCTGGCCGAGCTCCTCAAGCCCTATGAGGAGACCGTCTGGAAGGATTACATGCTCCAGAAGATCGGCACCGCCAACAACGACTATCCTGCCGCAGGTCTCGGCACCGCGCCGTCCGCCTTTATGGACCTCATCAATCAGGTTCAGATCTGGGGCGCGTACGACCGCACCGGCGAAAATACCCCGGACGATAAGTCTGACGACACCCCCGCTCAGCTCTCCATCTCCGCTCCGCTGACCTCCGGCGACAGCGCCAACCTCATCCCGAAGGGCGATATCATGCTGGGCGATATGTTCGGCCTGTACCGCTTCGAGAACTGGTTCTATCAGCTGAACATGAGCGGCAAGGAAATCCGCACCTGGCTGGAATTCTCCGCTACCAAGATCCGCGTTGACGGCGAGGGGAATCCCTATGTCACCAACGGCGACCTGACCTACTACGACGTTATCTATGGCGACGACTTCTCCTATCAGATCGACTACACCAAGCCGGAAGGCTCCCGTGTCGTCAGCGTGACTTACAAGAATAAGGAAGTCGCGGACGATCAGAACTTCACCGTCGTCATGAACAACTACCGCTTCACGGGCGGCGGCGGATACGTTGCCTACCTGAACGAGCACGGCTGCAACTTCGTCTCCAACGACAAGGACGAAAATCGCGTCATCTATTCCACCCAGTGGGATATGATCCAGGGCGAGGACGAAGGCCAGGCCCGCGCGCTGCTGGCTTCCTACATCCGTGAGGCCGGCGAGAAGGGTATCACCCCCGAAATCAAGTCCACCTGGAGCCTCATCAACGGCAAGGCCCTCGAGGGCAAGACCGTGATCCTCCACTCCAACGACGTCCACGGCGCCATCGACGGTTATGCCTACATGGCAGGCGTGAAGAAGGCCTATGAGAACGCGGGCGCGAACGTCATCGTTGCCGACGCCGGCGACTACAGCCAGGGCACCGTTTATGTCAGCCTCTCCAAGGGCGCCGACGCGGTCACCATGATGAACGCTGCCGGCTACGACGTCATCACCCTCGGCAACCACGAGTTCGACTACGGCTACGAGCAGCTCAAGGCCAACATGGCCGCCTTCAACGGCAAGGTTCTCTGCGCCAACGTCCTCAAGGACGGCAAGTCCATCTATGACGGCCATACCATCATCGAAAAGGGCGGCGTGAAGATCGGCTTCTTCGGTCTGGAAACGCCGGAGGCCAGCACCAAGGCGAACCCGGCCCTCATCAAGGGTCTGCTGTTCCCCGCCGAAAAGGAAATGTACCAGCTGGCCGAAAAGCAGGTCGAGGCTCTGAAGGCCGAAGGCGCCGACATCATTGTCTGCCTGGCCCACCTCGGTGTGGACGACGAGTCCAAGCCGAACCGCTCCTATGATCTGTATGCCAACGTGAAGGGCATCGACTTCATCATCGACGCTCACTCTCATACCGTCATGACCGCCGGTGCAAACGGCGAGCCCATCCAGTCCACCGGCACCGCATTTGCCAACATCGGCGTCGTCGTGATCGACAACGCGACCAAGAAGATCGAAAGCAACTTCCTCGTCAAGGTCAGAGAGAAGGCCGGAGACGGCGAGCCCGCCACTCCGAAGGACGGCGCGGTTCAGGAAATCGCCGACCAGATCAAGGCCGACATCGACGCCGCCTACGGCGAAGTCTTTGCCAAGACCGAAACTGACCTGAACGGCAACAAGGCTCCCGGCAACCGTACCGAGGAGACCAACCTGGGCGACCTCATCACCGACGCCATGCTGTGGAAGATCCTCCAGAACGCGGAAGACCTCGACGTTCCCGAGGAGAACATCCTTGCCATCACCAATGGCGGCGGCATCCGCGCCTCCATCGCCAAGGGCAATATCACGAAGAAGGACGTCAACACCGTTCTGCCCTTCGGCAACACCCTCGCAGTCGTCTACATCACCGGCGCTGAGCTGCTCGAAGCGCTCGAAGCTTCCACCTACTGCACGCCCGGCGCAGTCGGCGGCTTCCCGCAGGTTGCCGGCATCAAGTTCACCATCGACACCACCAAGGAATACGATGCAAACGCCGACACCTATCCCGGCTCCACCTACCATGGTCCGAAGAGCATCAAGCGCGTGACCATCCAGGAAGTCAACGGCAAGCCCTTCGACCCGAAGGCGACCTACGCCGTCATCACCAACAACTTCCTGGCCGCCGGCGGCGACACCTATTATGCTTTCGCCAGCGCCACCTCTCAGTTTGACACCGGCCTGCCTCTGGACGAGGTCCTGATGGAATACATCACCGAGGCTCTGAACGGCGTCGTGACCGAGAAGCAGTATGGCAAGCCTCAGGGCCGCATCACCGTCCTGACCAAGGAAGTCGGTCCCAAGCCCAGCCCCGCAACCGGCGATAACAGCGGCATCGAGTTCTTCATGATCTCCGGCGTTGTTTCCGTCCTCGCGCTCGGCGCTTGCCTGACTCTGAAAAAGAAGAAGGAAAACTGATTCTTTTCCGGAGCATTGAAATAAACCCGCACGCCCGCCTGCCCAAGCCGCAGGCGGGCGTTTTTTCGGGGCATGAAGCATACACGGCGGCGGTTTCCTGAAAAAACCGCGCCCGGCTCGTTGACAAGCCACGAGAGTTTTTGTATAATAACTTCAGTATTCGTCAAAATCGGCGTTTTGCGAATCGGCCCGTCCCGCAGGACGGCAAAAGGTTATTTTTTTGCGGCCCTTTCGGGCGCAATGAAAAGAACGGAAAGGATTTTTGCAATGATTTACACAACAGAAGTTCAGCATATGTGTCCCGTCGCAAAGGGCGCATACCACGGTCCGGCTCCCATTCCCGAAGAGGGCAAGTGGGTGCAGGCAAAGGAAATTTCCGACATTTCCGGCTTTACCCACGGCGTGGGCTGGTGCGCTCCGCAGCAGGGCGCCTGCAAGCTGACCCTGAACGTCAAGAACGGCGTCATCGAGGAAGCTCTGGTCGAAACCATCGGCTGCTCCGGCATGACCCATTCCGCCGCCATGGCTTCTGAGATCCTCATCGGCAAGACCATTCTGGAAGCCCTGAACACCGACCTCGTCTGCGACGCCATCAACACCGCCATGCGCGAGCTGTTCCTTCAGATCGTCTACGGCCGCACCCAGTCCGCGTTCTCCGAGGGCGGCCTGTCCGTCGGCGCGTCCATGGAAGACCTCGGCAAGGGCCTGCGCTCCCAGGTCGGCACCATGTTCGCCACCCGTGAAAAGGGCCCGCGCTACATGGAAATGGCTGAGGGCTACGTCACCCGCATCGCCCTGAACAAGGACGACGAGATCGTCGGCTATGAATTCATCAACCTGGGCAAGATGATGGACTTCGTCAAGAAGGGCATCGACGCCGCCGAGGCGATGGAAAAGGCGAAGGGCCACTATGGCCAGTTCGACAACGCCGCCAAGTACATCGACCCGCGTCAGGAATAAGAGGAGGAGCGCAACATGGCTTTGTTTGAAAGTTACGAAAGAAGAATCGACAAGATCAACGGCGTGCTGGCACAGTACGGCATCGGCTCCGTCGAGGAGTGCCGTGAGATCTGCCAGGCAAAGGGCTTCGACCCCTATGAGATCGTCAAGGGCATCCAGCCCATCTGCTTTGAAAACGCCTGCTGGGCTTACACCGTCGGCGCTGCCATCGCGCTGAAGTCCGGCGTCACCACCGCTGCCGAAGCCTCCAAGAAGATCGGCGAGGGCCTCCAGGCCTTCTGCATCGACGGCTCCGTCGCCGATGACCGCAAGGTCGGCCTCGGTCACGGCAACCTCGGCGCCATGCTGCTGAGCGAGGAGTCCAAGTGCTTCGCGTTCCTGGCCGGCCACGAATCCTTCGCCGCCGCCGAAGGCGCCATCGGCATCGTCCGCAACGCCAATAAGGCCCGCAAGACCCCGCTGCGCGTCATCCTGAACGGTCTCGGCAAGGACGCCGCACAGATCATCTCCCGCATCAACGGCTTCACCTATGTGCAGACCAAGTTCGACTACTACACCGGCGAGCTGAACATCGTCCGCGAGATCCGCTATTCCGAGGGCGAACGCGCCGACGTCCGCTGCTACGGCGCTGACGACGTCCGCGAGGGCGTTGCCATCATGCACCACGAGGGCGTGGACGTTTCCATCACCGGCAACTCCACCAACCCCACCCGCTTCCAGCACCCGGTCGCAGGCACCTATAAGAAGGAATGCATTGAGCAGGGCAAGAAGTACTTCTCCGTCGCCTCCGGCGGCGGCACGGGTCGTACCCTCCATCCGGACAACATGGCCGCCGGCCCCGCTTCCTACGGCATGACCGACACCATGGGCCGTATGCACTCCGATGCGCAGTTCGCAGGCTCCTCCTCCGTCCCGGCGCACGTCGAAATGATGGGCTTCCTGGGCATGGGCAACAACCCCATGGTCGGTGCCACTGTCGCTGTGGCAGTTGCAGTCGAAGAAGCACTCAAGAAGTAAGATAATTGAAAAAAGATGACCTGTTGGATCAACAGGTCATCTTTTTTCATCCGTTGGGGCATCCGGAATATACTGCATAATGTCGCCGACGTCGCATTGCAGGATGCGGCAGAACATTTCGATTGTGTGCGTGCTGACGCTCTCGTTGCGCTTCAAACGGGTGATCTGCGCAGGGCTGATGTGATAGGTTTTGATCAGCGTGTATTGCGAGACGCCGCATTGCTTCATCACTTTCCAAAGTTTTTCGTAGGAAATCATGCCAACAGCTCCTTTTGTACTTGACATGATAACCGAATCCGGTCTATAATAATATCAACCAATATCGGTTAATATCCTGTAGAAAAGAGGAGCCAAGATGAAACGAATCCTGCTTTGCCTTGCATGCGCCTTTACAATCCTTCTATCCTCCTGTAACCCCGCGTCCGTGCTGCTGGAAAACCCGGAGAAAACAGAACGGCCGCGCGTCGAACAAACCGAAGCCCCGACCGTCAATGAAGCGGACGAAAGAGAAGCGCTCGTGAAACGCTTTTTAATCGCGGATTTCAAGACCCAACCGGATCTGGTCGCCGAATGCGTACCTGCCGAACTGAGAGAATATATGGCAGAATCTACGCGAAGCGCGAATTGGAAAGCGGATGAGGTCGAAATCACCCTGTTTGGGGGAATCAAGCTTGTCGGAGAGTACGCGGATGAGTTGACCTATACTGAACATGAATATGCCAATGAGGCCGGCGTGGAATTGGATATCGAAGAAGCCTACATGTATGGATTTTCTTATAGATATACCAGGGAAGGCTATACGGATGAAGATGACGGCACGTTTGCCATGCTTGCCGTAAAAATCGACGGCGTATGGTACGCAATCCCGGCAAGTCTGTAACAAGGCTAAATTCGGGCTGCACGGTCTGCCAAACGCAGACCGTGCTATTTTTTCCTGTTGCAAATTTGCAATTTCCTCATTTCAAACTTGCAGGACGTCGCGGCAGGTGGATGTTCATACGTGCGAAAGGGTCGTTACGCGGATAATATCCCCTCGTTTTGAATGAACATTAGAAAATAGTGAAATTAATTTCGTTTTTCTCCGAATCCGTGCATATTACACGAGATTGCTCGCAAAAAAGTTTGAATAATTCTTGATAATTTCCTCCTGCTGTGATAAAATAACAAAAAACAGCAGGAGGAACTCCCCATGGCCATTCATATTCAAAGCGAAATTACGCAACTCCGAACCGTCCTCCTGCACCGTCCGGGCAGCGAGCTGGAGCAGCTTGCGCCGAATTCCATGGCGCGTCTGCTTTTTGACGACATTCCCTACCTGCGCGGTGCGCAGACAGAGCACGACGCTTTTGCCGATGTCCTGCGCGCGCAGGGTGTGCAGGTGCTCTACCTTTCCGAGCTGACTGCGCAGACGCTTGCGCAGAGCGAGACGCTGCGGCAGCAGTTTATCAACGATTTTATCCACCGCAGCGGCTGCGTCGCCGACAGCTACCGCGAGGCGCTGGTCGAGCTGCTGATGGCAATCGAGGACCCGCACGCGCTCGTCCTGAAGACCATGGGCGGCGTGCGCTTTGACGAGCTGCCGCTGCACCTGAACTGCGGCCTGGCCTCCATGCGCAGCGACCGCACGCACTTTATCCTCGAGCCGATCCCCAACCTCTATTTCACGCGCGACCCCTTTGCCTCCATCGGCAACGGCGTCTCGCTGCACCACATGTACTCTGTTACACGCAATCGCGAAACGATCTACGGCGATTATATCCTGCACTACCATCCCAGCTTTGCCGGGAAGGTACCGCTTTATTACACGCCGGACGAGCCCTTTACCCTCGAGGGCGGCGACATCATGAACCTCAGTGCAACGACGCTGGCCGTTGGCATTTCCCAGCGCACGATGCCCGAGGCCGTGGAGCGTCTGGCAAAAAACATCTTCCTGGACGAGAGCAGCGAGATTCGCCGCGTGCTGGCCTTTGACATTCCGAGCCGCCGCGCCTTCATGCACCTGGACACCGTCCTGACGCAGCTCGACCGCGACAAATTCCTGATTCATCCCTCAATTCTGCAAAATTTGCAGGTCTTTGAGCTGACGCCCGGCAAGCAGCACCGTGTTGTTGCCCGCCGTCTGGACGAGCCGGTGGAAAAATCCCTGGCCAGCGGCGTTGGCGTGGACGAGGTAACGCTGCTGCAATGCGGCGGCGGCGACCAGATTGCCGCGCAGCGCGAGCAGTGGAACGACGGCTCGAACACCCTGTGCATCCGCCCCGGCACGGTCATTGCCTATGACCGCAACGACGTGACCAACCGCGTTCTGGAGGAGGCGGGCGTCGAGGTGCTGCGCATTCCCAGCGGCGAGCTGTCCCGCGGCCGCGGCGGCCCGCGCTGCATGAGCATGCCGCTCTGGAGAGAATAACGTTCATCGCCCCGCGAGGTTATAAGCCTTGCGGGGCGGCTTTGTCTGCAAAAGCCCTCTCGCGGAGGAAAATCCTCTTTTCGACGCCGCGCCCTATGGACTTCTTGCGTTTTTTTTGCTAAAATACAGAGGAATTATGATAAAGGAGCTTTTATTATGGAAAAGCTGATGGAAAAGCTGTCCCGCGCGGTTGCGGACGCCTTTCAGGCCGCGGGCTACGACCCCGCCTGCGGCAAGGTGACGGTCTCCAACCGCCCCGATTTGTGTGAGTTTCAGTGCAACGGCGCGATGCCTGCGGCAAAAAAGGAGCACAAGGCTCCCATCCTGATTGCCGGAGAGGTCGCCGCGCAGCTGCAAGACAGCGAGGTTTTCTCTTCTGCCGAGGCGGTCAACCCCGGCTTCCTGAATCTGCGCGTCCGGCCGGAGTTTCTGGCGGCGCACACGGAGGAAATGCGCGCCCAGGCGCATCTCGGCGTCACGGGCAGCGTCCCGGCGCGCACCGTAGTGCTGGACTACGGCGGCCCGAATGTCGCCAAGCCTCTGCACGTCGGCCATCTGCGCCCGGCGATCATCGGCGAGTCCATCAAGCGCATCTACCGCTACTTCGGCGACAAGGTCATCGGCGATATCCATCTGGGCGACTGGGGCCTGCAAATGGGTCTGGTTATCGCGGAGCTTCAGGAGCGGCAGCCCAATCTGCCGTATTTCGACGATTCCGTGACGGAGTATCCCGCGGAAGCGCCCTGCACCGTCTCGGAGCTGGAGGAGATCTATCCCTTTGCCAGCGCGAAGAGCAAGCAGGACCCCGCCTTTGCCAAAAAGGCGCACGAGATCACGGCCCAGCTTCAGGCGCATCAGCGCGGCTATTATGCGCTCTGGCAGCGCATTCTGGCCATTTCCGTGGCCGATCTCAAGCGGAATTATGAAAATTTAAACGTCTGCTTTGACGTCTGGAAGGGCGAAAGCGACGCCGAGCCCTATATCCCGCCCATGCTCAAGGAGCTGGAGTCGCGCGGCGTGCTGACCGAAAGCGAGGGCGCGAAGGTCATCGAGGTCGCCGAGCCGGGCGACAGAAAGGAGATGCCCCCCTGCATCGTCGTCAAGTCCGACGGCGCGACGCTCTATGCCACGACGGACCTTGCCACCATTGTGCAGAGAATGCAGGACTATCACCCCGACAAGATTCTCTACGTCACGGATAAGCGGCAGAATCTGCATTTTGAGCAGGTCTTCCGCGCCGCGCGCAAGGGCGGCCTCGTCGCCGAGACGACGGAGCTTCAGCACATCGGCTTCGGCACGATGAACGGCAAGGACGGCAAGCCCTTCAAGACCCGCGACGGCGGCGTCATGCGGCTGGAAACCCTGATTGCGGACATCACCGCCTATGTCGAGAGCAAAATTCTGGAAAACAAGATTGTCGAGCCGGCGGAGGCGCATGAGACTGCGCGTATCATTGCCGTCGCGGCGCTCAAATACGGCGATCTCTCCAATCTCGCCACGAAGGACTATATCTTCGATCTGGAGCGCTTCTCCGCCTTTGAGGGCAATACCGGTCCTTATATTCTCTATACCATCGTGCGCGTGAAGTCCATCCTGAGCCGCTACGGCAAGGACGCCGGGCTGCCCATCCGCTCCGCGGAGAACGAGAGCGCCAAGGCGCTTCAGCTCACGCTCGCGCAGATGCCCGACCAGCTGCAAATGGCTTACCGCGACTCCGCGCCGAACGCGGTCTGCGCCTATGTCTACGACCTTGCGCAGGCGGTCAACCAGTTCTATCACGAGACGCGCATTCTCGCCGAGCCGGACGAGGAAAAGCAGAAGGGCTATATCGCCCTGATTGCGCTGGCCAAGCGCGCCATGGAGGAGTGCATCGAGCTTCTGGGCTTCTCTGCGCCGGAGAGAATGTAATCATGAGCTACGCCGACAAGCTTTACCTCGAAACCTGCCGCAAGATCCTCACCGAGGGCGTCTGGGACACCGACCGCGAGGTGCGCCCCCGCTGGGAGGACGGCAGCCCCGCGCACACGGTCAAGTGCTTCGGCATCGTCAACCGCTATGATCTGAAGAAGGAATTCCCTATCATGACCCTGCGGCGGACGTATTACCGCTCCTGCATCGACGAGCTTCTGTGGATCTGGCAGAAGAAATCCAACAATGTCCATGACCTCGGCAGCCATATCTGGGACAGCTGGGCGGACGAAACCGGCTCCATCGGCAAGGCCTACGGCTATCAGCTGGGCGTGAAGCACCAATACCCCGAGGGCGAATTTGACCAGGTCGACCGCGTGCTCTATGACCTGAAGCACAACCCCGCCAGCCGCCGCATCCTGACGAATCTCTATAACTTCGCCGATCTGCACGAGATGTCGCTGTATCCCTGCGCCTACTCCATGACCTTCAACGTCAGCGGAAACACGCTCAACGCCATTTTGAACCAGCGCTCGCAGGACATGCTCACCGCGAACAACTGGAACGTCACGCAGTACGCCGTTCTGGTGCACATGCTGGCGCAGGTCTCCGGGCTGGAGGCGGGCGAGCTGGTGCACGTGATCGCCGACTGCCACATCTATGACCGCCATGTGCCCCTGGTCGAGAAGCTGCTCGAGCGCGAGCCGCTCCCGGCGCCAGAATTTTATGTCAACCCAGATGTAAGAGACTTTTACGACTTCACGGTGGATGATTTCCGTTTTGAAAACTACCGCTATCACGAATTCCGGGAAAAGATTCCCGTTGCGGTGTGAGCCATGGATGCCATTGTGAATGTGACCCAATCCTGGGGCATCGGCTTTGAAAACCGTCTGCTTGTCTCCATTCCGGAGGATTTAAAGCGCTTCCGCGCCCTGACCACAGGGAAAACCGTCATTCTGGGTCGAAAGACGCTGGAAACCTTTCCCGGTGGAAAACCGCTGAAATACCGGAGAAATCTGGTGCTTTCCGCAGATTTGTCCTTCCGACCGGAGGGCGCGGAGGTTTTTCGCAGTGAGGCGGAGCTGCGCGCGCTGTTGCGCACGCTGGATCAGGAGCTGCTGTGCGTCATCGGCGGCGAGAGCATTTACCGGATGCTGCTTCCCTGCTGCCGCCGTGCATTCGTGACAAAAACGTTCTGCAATATCCCGGCGGATCGGTTCTTTCCCAATTTGGATGAACTGCCCGGCTGGCGCCTGTCGCAGAGCTCGGAAATGCGCGAGTCCGATGGTCTGTTCTTTCAATACCTGGATTATGTAAACGAAACCCCTGCCGCACTGTAACGGCAGGGGTTTTTACGGCTGCCGGCGCGGCAGCGGTCTTGCCTCCCTCTGATGAGGGCGGGCATTCGCATATTTGTTAGCTGCCTGCACCGGGCGCGGCAGAGCCGCGCCCGGTGCAGGACGGTTTTCATTTCCGGTTCCAAAGAACGGACGGCGTATTGAAAAATACGCCGCCCACCTTTTTCTTCTGTCTCAGCCGTTCCTCCGGACAAAATTCCAGCTGTCGCGGCACATATCCTCGACGGTCTTCTCCGCCGTCCAGCCGAGGACGTTCTTCGCCTTCTCCGGGTTGGCCCAGCATTTGGCCAGGTCGCCCTCGCGGCGCGGGCCGATGACGTGCTTCACCTTCACGCCGTTGACGCGCTCGAAGGTGTCCACCAGCTCCAGAACGCTCACGCCGCGGCCGGTGCCGAGGTTGAAGGCCTCCGCGCCGGTGTGCTCCTGTGCATATTCCAGCGCCTTCAGGTGGCCCTTCGCCAAATCGACCACGTGCAGGTAATCGCGCAGGCCGGTGCCGTCCGGCGTGGGATAGTCGTCGCCGAAGACAGTCAGCTTTTCGAGCTTCCCTGCGGCCACGCGGGCGATATAGGGCATGAGATTGTTGGGAATGCCGTTCGGGTCCTCTCCCAGCAGGCCGGACTCGTGCGCCCCGATGGGGTTGAAATAGCGCAGCAGCACCGCGCAGAACTCGGGCTTCGCCGCGGCATAGTCGCGCAGAATCTGCTCGATCATGATCTTTGTCCAGCCGTAGGGATTCGTCGCCACATGCGCGGGCATCGTTTCGACATAGGGCACGGGATTCTCCGGCCCGTAGACCGTCGCCGAGGAGGAAAAAACCAGCTTTTTGCAGCCCGCCTGCTCCATCGCCTTCAGAAGCGTCAGCGTGGAATCTATGTTGTTGCGATAGTATTCCAGCGGAATGCGGCAGCTCTCGCCCACGGCCTTCAGGCCGGCGAAGTGGATCACGGCGTCGATGCTATGCACGCGGAAGATTTCCTCCAGCGCTGCCGCGTCGCAGACATCCTTCTCATAGAATACCGGCGTTTTTCCGGTGATTTTTTCGATTTTTCCGATGACGTCGGCCTTCGCGTTGGAGAGGTTATCCACGATGACGACCTCATAGCCCGCCTGTAATAGCTCGACGCAGGTGTGGCTGCCGATGAACCCGGCGCCGCCGGTGACCAGAATTTTCATGTTGGTTCCTCCTTAGATTGATGCAAGAAAGCGGTCAAACGCCCGCTGCCCCTGCGCATTTTGCTTGAACACGCCCGCGTCCTCCAGAACGCGGATGAACACCGCGCCGACCTCCTGCCGGAGAATCCGCTCTGCGTTTTCCGGCGTGAAGGCATGGCGCGTTTTCAGCGCCTCGACCCAATCGGCGTGCTTACAGAGCGTTTCCTCCTGCCGCAGATCCGCGCCCGCGAGGATGGCCTCGCGCAGCGCCGCCAGCTCCCGCTTCAGGCGGGCGGGCAGCACCGCCAGACCCATGACCTCGATCAGGCCGATGTTTTCCTTTTTGATGTGATGCAGCTCCGGGTGCGGATGAAACACGCCCAGAGGATATCGCTCTGAGGTGATGTTGCAGCGCAGCACCAGATCCATTTCGTAATCCGTGCCGCGGCGGCGGGCGATGGGCGTGATCGTGTTGTGCGGCACGCCGTCCGTCTCGGCCAGAACGCCGGCCTCCGGGTCGGAATATTCGCGCCAGCATGCGAGAATTCGCTCCGCCAGCGCCAGCAGCTGCTCTGGCTCCGCGCTTCGCAGGCGCAGAACCGACATCGGCCAGCGCACCACGCCTGCAGAAACCGCCGGAAAGGCCGCAAAGGAAGTCTCCCGCTCCACCGGCGCGGCCTCCATCGCAAAGCGATAGCGTCCGCCCTGAAAATGGTCGTGGCTCAGAATGGAGCCGCCGACGATGGGCAGGTCGGCGTTCGAGCCGATGAAATAGTGCGGAAACTGCGTGACAAAATCCAGCAGCCGCCGGAAGGTCTCGCCGTCGATGTGCATGGGCCGGTGCTCGGCATTCAAAGCGATACAGTGCTCATTATAATACACATAAGGGGAATATTGCAAGTACCAGGGGCTGCCGTTCAGAAAAATCGGCTGCACACGCAGATTCTGCCGCGCAGGGTGGTTGACCCGTCCGGCGTAGCCCTCGTTCTCGGCGCAGAGCGCACAGCGCGGGTAACCCGACTGCGGCGCGGCCCTGGCGGCGGCGATGTCGCGGGGGTCCTTCTCCGGCTTGGAGAGATTGATTGTGATATCCAGCTCGCCGTAGGGCGAGGCATATTTCCACTTGACGTCGCGGGCAATGCGGTCACGGCGGATGTAATTCGTGTCCTGGGAGAATTGATAGAACCAGTCCGTCGCCGCCTCCGGCGCAACGGCATAGCGCCGCGCGAATTCCGCCCGCACCTCGTGCGGATAGGGCGTCAGGGCGCCCATCAGGGCGGTGTCAAAGAGGTCGCGCGCGGTGACGGTATCGTCGATCAGCCCGCGGCGGACGGCGTCGTCCGTGAGCGCCCGCAGAATTTCGTGCAGCGGCGCGTCAATTTCGCCCTCCGCGGGCGCTTCGTCCAGCCGCAGCAGCTCCAGCAGGCGGTTTTTGCCATAGCAGACGTCCTCCGGCGCAATCAGACCCCGCGCGACGCCGTAGCGCGTCAGCGCGTCCAGATACGCCCCGTTCACGCCCGCACCTCCGTGCAGCCCTCCGGACGGACGGACAGCACATGGCAGCTTCCCTCGCCCAGCGCCGCCTCCATGCCCGCACGGAAGTGCGGCAGCCGCTCCAGCGGGACAAAGGCCTGAATGGTTCCGGCGAAGCCGCCGCCGTGGACACGGCAGGCACCGCGCCCTTCGAGCAGATGCTCCGCCAGCGCCAGCGCCACGGCCAGCTCCTGATGCACAGCAGCGCCGAGGGGAACCACGTTTTGCAGGCAGCGCCAGGAGGACTCTCCGGAGGCTCTGACCTCGCGCAGGAAATCGGCAAAGCGGTTTTCCCGCAGCGCCTGCACCTGCCGCGCCACGCGGCGGTTTTCCTCAAACACATGCACGGCGCGCAGCACGGCGCGGTCGCCCGCGGCAGCGCGTACCTGCGGCAGCCGCGCGAAAAAGTCCGCCTCGGAAACCTCGCGCAGCACCCTCTTGCCGAACAATGCGCACACGGCGCGCAGCTCCTCGGTGATGGCGGCGTACTCTGACGTCAGTCCGGCGTGATCCGCGCCGGAATCGACGATGCAGAGCGCATGGCCGCAGGCGGCAAAATCAAAGGGAACCTGCGTGACCACGGGTCTTTCCGGGTCCGCAAAATCGATGGCGATAATGCCGCCGACGGCGCTGGCGGTCTGATCCATCAGGCCGCAGGGCTTGCCGAAATAGACATTCTCGGCGTACTGCCCCACCTGCGCCAGCTGCACGGGGCTGAGCGCGCCGTCCAAAAACAGCCGGCTGCAAATCGCCGCCAACAGCACCTCAAAGGCCGCCGAGGAGGAAAGGCCGCTGCCGGGCAGCACGTCCGACTGCACATAGGCGTCAAAGCCGCAGGGCACGCCGCCCAGCGCCATAACCCGCGCCGCCACGCCGCGCACGAGCGCCGCCGTCGTGCCGCGCTCCGCCTCCATAGGCGCAAGCGCATCCAGCGCAACGGTGACGAGGGGATAGCCCTCGGACTGCACCCGGATCACGCGTTCGCCGTTTCCGGCGGCCGCCGCGCGGGTGTCCAGATTGACCGCCGCCGCCAGCACGCAGCCGTGCTGATGGTCGGTGTGATTGCCGCCCAGCTCCGTCCGGCCGGGCGCGGAGAAAAAGAATTCCGCCTTGCTTCCAAAGCAGTCTGTGAATTTTCGCTTCAGTGTCTCGTACACGATGGGACGCCTCCTGCCGCATTGTTTTCCTATTCCTAATTCTAGGTAATTTTGGTGCGAATGCAATGGTTTTTTCCGCTGTTTCCATGGAAATTTGTTGCGCGGCATGCTATAATTTCGACGGAGGCGATTTTTATGGCGGACTACTTCAAAAACTCCTATAAAACGGATCAGGCGGCGCTGCCGCTCTCGGTTCGGAACGTCGGCTTTCAGCGCTGCACGCCCGGCTACCGCTGGGGCGCGGGCACGCGCGACCACTATCTGCTGCACTATGTCGTCTCCGGCAGCGGCGTCTATACCGTCGAGGGCCGCTCCTATCCCGTCCGCGCGGGGCAGGTCTTTCTGGCCTGGCCGAACACCGTCCTGAGCTACACCGCCGACCAGACCGACCCCTGGGAATACTACTGGCTGGGCTTCAGCGGCGCGGACGCGGCGCTCCTGCTCTCGCAGACCGCGTTCCGGCGTTCCATGCCGGTCATTACCATCGGCTTCGGACGGACGTTTCAGCAATATGTCACCGCGATTTACAATGCCCGCGGCGCCTCGCTCAAGAGCCGGACGCAGATGCTGGGCTATGCCTACCTGTTGCTTGCGCGGCTCGTGCGCGAGGACGGAAAGGCCCCGGACGCGCCGGACGCCGTGTCGCGGGCCGCGGAGTTCATGGAAAACAACTACGCCGACCAGCTCACCGCGGACGACATCGCCGCCGCCGCGGGCGTCAGCCGCAGCTGGCTCTACCGCCGCTTTATGGAGCGCTACGGCTGCTCCCCCGCCGCCTATCTGCGCGAATACCGCCTGAGCTGTGCGCGGCAGCTTTTGCAGAGCACAGCTCTGCACATCTCGGAAATCGCCTGCTCCGTCGGCTACCCCGATGCGCTGTATTTTTCCAAGGTGTTTTCGCGGCGCTTCGGACTGCCGCCGTCTGCCGCCCGCGAAAAAACATAGTTTGCTTTTTCGCCGCAAACTGCTATAATGGTTCTGAATTTTCCAACATTGGAGGCTCCCGTGAAACGTCTTCTGAAATATCTCTCGGATTATAAAAAAGAGTCCGTGCTGGCGCCGCTGTTCAAGCTGTTCGAGGCGCTGCTGGATCTTCTGGTGCCAATCGTCGTGGCGCATATCATCGACGACGGCATCAACGGCGGCGGCGGAACCGGCGTCGTTGTGCGCTATGTTCTGCTGCTGGCGGGGCTGGCGGCGGTCGGCCTTGCCGCGTCCATCACCGCGCAGTACTTTGCCGCCCGCGCGGCCGTCGGCTTTGCCCGGCAGGTGCGCGGCGCGCTCTTCCGCAAGATCGACACCTTCTCCTATGCCGACATCGACCGTCTCGGCGCGCCGACCATGCTCACGCGCATGACCAACGACATCAACCAACTGCAAAACGGCGTGAACATGGTGCTGCGGCTCTTCCTGCGCTCGCCCTTCATCGTCTTCGGCGCGATGATCGCGGCCTTCACGATCGACGCCCGCTCCGCGCTGATTTTCGACGCCGTCATTCCGGTGCTGGCCGCCGTCGTGTTCGGCATTATCTTAATCACCATTCCGAAATACCGCCAGGTACAGGAGCGCGTGGACGGCGTTCTGGCCGCAACGCGCGAAAACCTGAGCGGCACGCGCGTCATCCGCGCCTTCGGCATAGAGCAGACGGAGATCGACACCTTCGACCGCAAGAACCGTGCGCTGACGAAGATCCAGCTCTTTGCCGGACGCATCTCCGCGCTGCTGAACCCCCTAACCTACGCGATTCTGAACGCGGCCATCATCGCCCTGATCTACACCGGCGCGCTGCGCGTCGACGCGGGCCTGCTGACGCAGGGCGCCGTGATCGCGCTGTATAACTACATGTCGCAGATCCTCGTTGAGCTCATCAAGCTGGCCAACCTGATCATCACCATGACCAAGGCGCTGGCCAGCGGCAACCGCGTGGCGGATATGCTCGACCTGCCCGCCACGGGCGAGGTTCTGCCCGAACACCGCGTAAAAACCGACAGCAAGGTGCTCTTTGACCACGTCACCCTGACCTATTCCGGCGCGGGCGAGGCCTCGCTGGAGGACATCAGCTTCTCCGCCCTGCCGGGGCAGACCATCGGCGTCATCGGCGGCACCGGAAGCGGCAAGACCTCTCTGGTCAATCTGATTCCCGCTTTTTACGCCGCGGACGGCGGCGCAGTCTATGTTGACGGGCTGGACGCCCGCTCCTACGAGCCGGAGCAGCTGCGCGCCAAGGTCGGCGTCGTGCCGCAGAAGGCCGTGCTCTTCCGCGGCACCATCCGCTCAAATCTTCTCTGGGGCAACGAAGCCGCCGCAGATGCCGATCTGGACGCCGCGCTGCGGGCCGCGCAGGCCTATGATTTCGTGCAGGAAAAGGGCGGGCTGGACGCCGAGGTCGCCGAGGGCGGCAAGAACTTCTCCGGCGGCCAGCGCCAGCGCCTGACCATTGCGCGCGCGCTCGTCCGCAAGCCGGAAATCCTCATTCTGGACGACAGCGCCTCCGCGCTGGACTATGCGACGGACGCCGCGCTGCGCCGCGCCCTGCGAGAGCTGCCCTTCCGCCCGACGGTGTTCATCGTCTCTCAGCGCACGGCCTCCATCCGCAGCGCCGACTGCATCGTCGTGCTGGACGACGGCCGGGCCGTCGGCACCGGCACGCACGAGGAGCTGCTGCGCTCCTGCGCGGTCTACCGCGAAATCTACGAATCCCAGTACAAAAAGGAGGCGCAGTGATATGAAGTCCTCCACGCTGCGCAAGGTGCTCTCCTATGTGAAGCGCCACAGCTTTCCGCTGGTTCTGACCATCCTGCTCGCCGCCGTCACGGTCGGCCTGAGCCTCTATGTCCCCATTCTGGTGGGCGACGCCATCGACCGCATTGTCGAGGCCGGCAAGGTCGATTTTGCGGTCATCGTCCCCATCCTCATCAAAATCGCCGTCATTGCGGGCGCGGCAGCCCTGACGCAGTGGCTCAGCGGCATCATCAATAACCGCATCACCTACCGCGTTGTGCAGGACATCCGAAGCGACGCCTTCCGCAAGATTCAGGTGCTGCCGCTGTCGTATATCGACTCCCACTCCCACGGCGACACCGTCAGCCGCATCATCGCGGATGTTGACCAGTTTGCCGACGGCCTGCTCATGGGCTTCACGCAGCTTTTCTCCGGCGTGGTTACCATCCTCGCGACGATCGGCTTCATGCTCTCGGTGAATCCGCTGATCACGCTTGTCGTCGTGCTGGCGACGCCGCTGTCGCTCTTCGTTGCGAAATTCATCGCCCAGCGCACCGGCTCCCTCTTCCGCAGGCAGTCCGAGCTGCGCGGCGAGCAGACCGCATTCCTCAATGAGATGCTGCAAAATCAGAAGGTCGTCAAGGCCTTCGCCCACGAAAAGCAGAACGAGGCGCGGTTCGACGAGATGAACGAAAAGCTGGAGCAAAGCTCCCTGCATGCGGTTTTCTACTCCTCCCTTGTCAATCCCTGCACCCGCTTTCTCAACAGCGTCGTCTATGCGCTGGTCGCGCTGTGCGGCGCACTGCTGTGCATCACCGGCTTTGCCGGTGGCCTGACCGTCGGCGGCCTGTCGTGCTTCCTCTCCTATGCCAACCAGTATACCAAGCCCTTCAATGAGATCAGCGGCGTCATTACCGAGCTGCAAAACGCCTTCGCCTGCGCCGCGCGCATCTTCGAGCTCATCGACGCGCCCGCGCAGACGCCGGACGCGCAGGGCGAGCTTGCCGAATGCAGCGGCGACGTGGCCTTTGAAAACGTGGACTTCTCCTATACGCCGGAAAAATCCCTGATCGAGGGTCTGAACCTGCGCATTCGCCCCGGCGAGCATGTGGCCATCGTCGGCCCGACCGGCTGCGGCAAGACCACGCTCATCAACCTGCTGATGCGCTTTTATGACGTCAACGCCGGCACGATCTTCGTGGACGGGACGGACGTGCGCGCGGTGCCGCGGCACCTGCTGCGCGCGCAGTACGGCATGGTGCTCCAGGACACCTGGATCCGCCACGCGACGGTCTGGGAGAATATCGCCCTCGGCAAGCCGGACGCCACGCGCGAAGAGATCATCGCCGCGGCCAGGGCCGCGCATTCCCACGGCTTCATCAAGCGCCTGCCGCAGGGCTATGACACCGTCATCAGCGAGGAAAGCAGCCTTTCTCAGGGGCAGCGGCAGCTGCTGTGCATCACGCGCGTGATGCTCTCGCCCCCGCCCATGCTGATCCTCGACGAGGCGACCTCCTCCATCGACACGCGCACGGAGATGCTCATTCAGACGGCCTTCGGCCGCCTGACCGCCGGGCGCACGAGCTTCATCGTCGCGCACCGCCTGTCCACCATCCGTGAGGCGGATCAGATTCTCGTCATGCGCGACGGTCACATCATCGAGCAGGGCAGCCACGACGCACTCCTGAAGCAGGGCGGCTTCTACGCCGCGCTGTATCAGAGCCAGTTTGAACCCTAAAAGCATAAGCGGCCCCGCCCGGCCTGAAGGCCGGGCGGGGCCGCTTGCTTTTCGGCGCCGTTATTTTTTCGGGCGGGCGGTAATGTGGTATTCCACCGTACCGGCAGCCGCATCCTCGATGGAAATGGCATAATACAGATCCAGCGTGCCGCCGGTTTCGTCCATATTCAGGCGGATGCTCTCGGCGCAGACCGTGATCATCAGTGCGCCGAAGCCCATATCATATAAGGAACGGTCCTCCACGCCCTCGGAAAAGACCATTTTGGATTCCAGCGTTCCGGTGCGCTGTAGAGTGACCATGGGCGGCGCGATGCGGAAGGTCGTCGTGGTGCCCTCCATGCCGGTCAGCTCGCTCTCGGCGTAGGAGATCACCAGCTCCTCGCCCTGCCGCTCCAGCTCGCCCTCCGTCACCAGCTCGGTGGTTTCCGGCTCGTCCTCGCCGAAGCGCTGCGTGCCGGAGATGGTCAGAAGCACCTTCATCTCAGTCCTCCAGCGCCAGCGTGAGCAGCTGGTCAAGCAGCTCGGAATAGGGAATCCCGCTGGCCTCGAACAGCTTGGGATACATGGAGATGGAGGTGAAGCCGGGGATGGTGTTGATCTCGTTGAAGACAATCTCGTTTGTGTCATAGGTGACGAAGAAGTCCACGCGGGAAAGGCCGCAGCAACCCATCGCCTCATAGACACGCACGGCGTTGTCGCGCACGCGCTCGGCCGTTTCCTCGTCGATGCGGGCGGGGATATACAGGCGGGCGCAGTCGGAAATATACTTCGCGTCGTAGTCATAGAACTCCGTGCCGGAATCGATCTCGCCGCAGACGGAGGCCGCCGGGCCTGCATTGCCCAGAACGGCGACCTCGACCTCGCGGCCGTTGATGAATTCCTCGACGAGCACCTTACGGTCGAACTTCGCGGCATTGCGCAGCGCGGCCTCCAGCGCCTCGCGCGTCTTGGCCTTGGCCACGCCGACGGAGGAGCCGGTGCCTGCCGGCTTGACGAAAACGGGATAGGCGAACGCCTTTTCCAGACGGTCGAGCACGGCTTCGGCATTGCTCTCCAGCTCCTGGGCGGTGACGAGCTGCCAGGCGGCCTGGCGGATGCCCGCGTGACCGGCGACGAGCTTGGTCAGCGTTTTATCCATGCAGGTGGCGGAGGCGGCGACGTGCGGCCCGACATAGGGAATGCCCGCAAGCTGCAACAGACCCTGAATGGAGCCGTCCTCGCCGTTTTCGCCGTGCAGAACGGGGAAAACGACGTCGATGCGCTCGCGCACGACGCAGTCGCCCTCAAAATTCAGCAGGCCCTGCCCGCGCACCGGGGAGATTGCGGCGCGGCGGTTTTCGGGGCAGTTTTTCCATTCGCCGGTGGGCAGCTTGCCGTAATCCCTGCCGCCGTAGAGAATCCACTCGCCGGTCTTCGTAATGCCGACGGGGAAAATGTTGTATTTTTCCGGGTCCAGATGGTTCAGCACGGACTCCGCAGACCGCAGAGAGACCTCGTGCTCCGGCGAAACGCCGCCGAACAGGACGCAAACGCTCAGCTTTTTCATGGGTTGATCCCTTTCCGTATTCCATAAAAATTCTATAATATCATATGCGATTCGTGCGGCAAAAACAAGTAGTATTTTCAACAAATTCTCTCTTTTCCGCTGGACAAATGCGCACACAACGCTATATAATAGTTGGGAAATTCGCAATGGAAAGGAAGTGCACTGCGAATGACGATCGATATGACAAGCGGCGAGTTCCGCCAGCTTCTGGATCTCGTCTACATTGGCAACTGGATCCTGAACTCCACGCGCGGCGACGACCGCATTGTGGAATACGATAAAATCGAGAGCAAGCTGTTCGGCCTCTGCCGCGGCACGCCGCTGTCTTCGCTGGTGGAAAACCGGCTGGGCGTGTCGCTGCCGTCGCGGGCGTTCTGCGAGGGCGGCATTCAGGATGCCATCGCCTACTACGAGGACGGCGTCTTTTTCGACATTCTCGCCGAGGAGCTGTCCAAGCGCGACATGGGCTATCCGGAGATCACGGGTGAGAATTACGCGGAGCTGACGCGCCGCATGAACCGCTATCTTGAGGAATTCAACGAAAACGGTGTGGAAAACGTCTCCATCGAGGGGATGGAGGAATAAAAACCGCAGGTTCGGCTCACATTTGCGAGCCGAACCTGCTGCTTTTATTTTAATGCATTGCTGCTGTTCAAAACGGTCGTGCTGTAAAGGAAAAGCACGTCCTGCTCCGAAAAATCCAGAAGGCCTCCGAGACGCTCCGGCTGGAGATAGCGGATATCGACCACGGTGATCTCGGCGTAGCCCTCCGCCAGCAGGGGCACAAGGCTGCTGCCGTAGGAATCGCGGAAGACGAGCAGGCCGCGGTCCGTCGCGGCATTCGGATTTTCGATGCGCAGCAGGGACTTCGAGCCTCCGAGGAACAGCTCGTAGGGGTCGTCCCCTTCCGCCCTTTCCGGGTCGTAGACGCCGCCCCATTGATCCGTTTCGTAGTCATAGACACGGCACTCCTCCAGCGCGTCGCTGGTCAGATAGCAAAGCGCGTCCGGCTGCACCGGCAGGGCCGACTGACCGTAATAGGCGCCGTAAAACGGCGCATCCAGCCGGATGGGGCGGTAGCTGTCCCGCTGCTCGCCGCCCATCGCCTCCAGGATCGTCCGCGCCGCCGGGAGAAGCGCCTCCTGATCCCAGTGGGGATCCGTACGGTAATAGCTCTCGAGCGTCAGCGTCTGCGTCAGGTCGATGAACTGCGCATAGGGCATGTCCAGCTGCGCGGAGAGCGCGGCGTAATCCAGCTTGGGATATTGACTTGAAGTATAGTAATTCTTGTCCGGCACGACCGCAAAATAGACGTTCTTGCCTTGCAGATAACGCTCGTACACATACCCGAAGCGCTTGGACGCATTCCGCACCGACGCCTCGTCCAGCGGGAAATCCAGCTTGGCAAGATAGCCCCGGTCGGAATAGAGGCCGTTGTTGTCGCGCTGACGAAAAACATCCAGCGCAGTGACGGCCTTGAGCGTGCGGAAGCGCTCGCGCAGGGGGAACTGGTCGAGGGTATAGCTTTCAAACTCCGTCATGAATTTGCCGGACAGGACGCTGTCCGCCGTCAGCGCCGGGAACTGCGCCAGCGCGCGGCGCTCGCTCAATGAGCGCTGCTCGTCCGGCTTGACCAGGCTCCAGACGAGAAAGCTCAGAAGGAAGGCCGCCGTCAGGAGCACGACGAGCACGTTTTTGCATTTTTCGTTCATCGTGACCTCCTAGAAGCGGAAATAGAGGAAGGGATTGAAGGAGCCGTCAACGAGGTAGGCCGTGCAGACCGCCAGCAGGACGACAAGAACGACCGGCTCCAGAATCGCGGTCAGACGCGGCAGGCGTTCGCTCAGGCGCGCAGCCAGCCGCTTTGGCAGAGGCGTCGCAGCAAACAGCGCCAGAACCAGCACAACCGCGTAGCTGCCAAGGTAGTAAAGGCTCTCCGCGCTCACCGCCTGCGGCGCGTAAACCAGTCCCGCGATGCGGGAGAGGGCCGTCCCGGCGTCCGGCGCGTCAAAGAGCACAAAGCCGAGCATGACGAGCAGCAGCGTGTAGACATGGCCCAGGGCCGGGTGCTTTTTCAGCCGCGGCAGCAGCCAGAGCTTTTCGGCGATCAGCAGCACAGCATAAAAAAGGCCCCAGAGGACGAAGTTCCACGCCGCGCCGTGCCAGAGGCCCGTCGCCGCCCACACGATCAAAAGATTGCACAGCAGGCGCGCCCGGCCAACCCGGCTGCCGCCCAGGGGGATATAGAGATAATCCCGGAACCAGGAGCCGAGAGAGATGTGCCAGCGCCGCCAGAATTCCGTGATGCTCGCCGCGCAGTAGGGATAGTCGAAGTTCTCCGGGAAGGAGAAGCCGAGGATGCGCCCCAGGCCGATGGCCATGTCGCTGTAGGCGGAGAAATCAAAGTAAATTTGCAGCAGGAAGGCCACGGCGTAGAGCCAGTGGTACAGCACGTCCGGCGACTGCGCCGCCTGAAAGTGGGAGACAAGCTGCCCCAGCACGTTGGCAAGCAGAATTTTCTTTGCCAGCCCCAGAATAAAACGCCGGATGCCCGCCGCCGCGCCGGAGAGCGTGTGGCTGCGGGTTTTCAGCTGGGCGGCGATGTCCGTATAGCGGACGATCGGCCCGGCGATGAGCTGCGGAAACATGGAAATGTAGGCCGCAAGGTCGATAAAATTTCTCTGCGCGGGCGTGTCGCGGCGGTAGACGTCCACCACATAGCTCAGAATCTGGAAGGTATAGAAGCTGATGCCGATGGGCAGCGCGATGTTCAGCGCCGGGACGGAAAGCCCCGTGACAGCGCGGAAGGAGTCGAGGAAAAAGTCCGCATACTTAAAGTACCCGAGCAGCAGCAGGCTCACCGCGACGCTGAGCGTCAGGAAGAGCTTTGCCCTGCGGCGGAATTTTTCGATCAGCAGGCCGAAGGCATAGCCCTGCACGATGGAGAAAATCATCAGGAGCAGGTATTTCGGCTCACCCCAGCCATAAAAAAACAAGCTGCAAAAAAGCAGCACGCCGTTTTTCATCCGCCGCGGCGCCAGGAAATAGAGTCCCAGCGCCGCAGGCAGGAAGTAAAACAGAAAAGGAATGCTCGAAAACAGCATTACGCGTCGATGGGAGCATCGACGAGCACCTGCGCATCGGCGTAGGCGGCGACGATCTTATCGCGGAAGGTGTTGACGAGGTCCTCTGCACCAAAGGCGGAAACCAGGCAGCTGCCCGCGCTGACGACAATCAGCTTGTCCGGGAAGCCGCACATCCACTGGCGGCTCTGAATGTTCTTCTCAATCGCGGACGCCAGCGCGGCGGTATCCGTGCCGGAGACGACGTGGTAAGCGCCGGCGGTGAAGGTGTTGAGGTTCATCATGTGCACCAGGGAGGCGGCAGAGTCGATCTTGGCAATTTCAGCCGCCGGATAGCCCAGCACGCGGTCGACCTCGGAAGCGTCGGCGATGCCGTAGACGCCGGGCGCGCCGTCACGCATGTTTTCTTCGGTCATATCGCCGCCGGCGGCGGGGAACTCTTCGTCCTCGGTGTAGCTTGCCCAGACGGTTTCCAGCAGCTCCAGCGGATCGCTGACCGTTTCGGCGGTGTCGCTCGGCTGGTTGGTCGAATCATTGGTGGGCGCCTTGGTGCCGCAGGCGGCCAGCGCCAGCAGGAGCGCCGCGGTCAGAAGCAATGCGAATACTTTTTTCATTGGAATGTACCTCCGATTGTTTGATCAATAGTTTGCTCGCTTTAGACGAGGAAAACACGTATCGGTTCCCTACTTTTTTTCATTTCCCGGGAAATTGCGCTTCAGTGCGCGCTCCGTCCGCCCGATGCACACAAAAATCAGCACCAGCTCTGCGCACATCAGGCCGAGTGTGAAGAATGTGAGAGCCTTTTCCCTGGCGTGCAGCAGGGCAAGCTGCCCGGCGACGGCCAGCGCCAGCGTGACGCCGCCCAGAATCAGAAAATATTTGCCGCAGCGGCGGTTGGCAAAACGCCAAGTCTCGTCGTTCTGCATGGAGCGCTGCGTGCGGTAGCCGACCAACGCATTGATCCTGCGCGGGCGGTTTCGGGACATCAGCCCGCCGCCGAGCAGCAGCACCAGTGGAATGACGGCGTTGCAGGCAAAAAGAATCCACCAGTCTTTCATGGGAATCCCTCCTTTACATTATAACAGTATAGCATTTTCGCACGAAAGAGGCAAGCCTTGCAATTTGCAAAGCGGTATGCTATACTGATAAAAAATGATCTGAGCTATGGAGGCGAAAGCATGCGCATTCTTTCCTGCTGAACACCCGGCGTGACATAAAAATTGCAGCGGCCCGGCGCCGCTGGCTTTGCCATGCCTTTTCACAGGAGGAATTTCCATGCTCTGCCGCGCGGCTTTGCGGCGCGGTGTATCCTTTTGAAGGTACGGCTGCGGGAAATTTTCTCCCGCAGCCGTTTTTTCAGGAGGAAATGACATGTCACTAATTCAGGTATCCGATTTGACCTTTGCCTACGATGGCAGCTATGACAATATTTTTGAGCACGCGAGCTTTTCGTTCGACACGAGCTGGCGGCTCGGCTTTACCGGCCGGAACGGGCGCGGA
Organism: uncultured Oscillospiraceae bacterium; assembly: GCA_934622035.1. GTDB lineage: Bacteria > Bacillota > Clostridia > Oscillospirales > Oscillospiraceae > JAZOXB01. Next base: position 36,189 of record CAKTVG010000001.1, on the reverse strand, counting down.
AAGACCACGTTTTTAAGGCTCCTGTGCGGAGCATATCCCTACCGGGGGACGATTTCCGCCTCGGTGGACTTCGAATATTTTCCCCGCACGGTGCGCGACCCCGCGCAGAGCACGCTGGAGATGCTTGAGACGCTCTGCGGCGCGCCCGCGTGGCGGCTTCTGCGGGAGCTGAACCTGCTGGAGCTGGATGAGGACGCGCTGTACCGTCCCTTCTTCACCCTCTCCAACGGCGAACAGACCCGCGCGCTGCTGGCGGCGCTCTTTCTGGGTGAAAACCGCTATCCGCTCATCGACGAGCCGACGAATCACCTCGACATGCAGGGCCGCGCGTTGGTCAGCCGCTATTTGCAGACAAAACGGGGCTTCCTGCTCGTCTCCCACGACCGCGCCTTTCTGGACGGCTGCGTGGATCACATTCTCTCCATCAACCGCACAAGCATCGAGGTGTGCAGCGGCGATTTTTCCACCTGGTGGGAGAACAGAGAGCGGCAGGAGCAGTTTGAACGGACGCAGAACGAGCGCCTGCGGCAGGACATCCGCCGTCTGGAGGCTGCCGCGCAGCAGTCCGGCCGCTGGGCCGGGCGCGTGGAGCGATCGAAGGGCAACGCCGCGCACGACGCCGCGCCGAATCACCGCTCCTATGCCGCCGAGCAGTCCCGGCGGATGCAGCAGCGGCGCAAAAATCTGGAGCGCCGCCGGGGCAGGGCTATAGAGGAGGCGTCGCAGCTGCTGAAAAACGTGGAAACGGCGGAGGAGCTGAAGCTCACGCAGGCCGCCTACCGCCGCGAGCGCCTGCTCTCTTTGCGAGAGGTGAGCATTCGCTACGGCGCCGCGCCGGTCTGCTCCGGCGTCAGCTTTACCGTGGAGGCGGGCGAGCGCGTGGCGCTCTGCGGCCCGAACGGCTGCGGAAAAACGAGCCTGCTGCGGCTGATCCTGGGCGAGGACGTGCCGCACAACGGCACAATCGAGCGCGGCGGCGGCCTGACAATCTCCTATGTTCCGCAGGACACCTCCGCCCTGCGCGGCAGCCTGACGGACTTTGCCCGACGGGCGCAGATCGATGAGACGCAGCTGAAAACCATCCTGCGCAAGCTGGATTTTTCCCGCGTGCAGCTGGAAAAGGATCTGTCCGCGCTCAGTGCGGGGCAGCGGAAAAAGGTGCTGCTGGCGCGCAGCCTCTGCGAGCGGGCGCATCTTCTGCTCTGGGACGAACCGATGAACTACGTCGACGTTGTCTCCCGCATCCAGCTGGAAACGCTCCTGCTGGAATACCGCCCAACCATTCTTTTCGTCGAGCACGACCGCGCCTTCTGCGAAAAAATCGCAACAAAAACCGTCCCTCTGCGTTGACAGCTGTGCGGACGGACGATAAAATGAGAGAAAAAAGGAGAATTCTGCCATGAAGCACGCCTACGCCACGCTGCCGGAGGGTTACCGTCTCGTCAAGGAGATCGACGCCGCCGGGAACCGAAAATTCGGCCTGATTTTGAATCTCGCCTCGCTGCCGCTGATGGCCGCCGCGGGTGCGGCGGCGTGGGCGCTGCGTTTCCGGAACACTGAATTTCCGAAGCTGTTTGAGATGCAGCCGTCGCGGCTGATCGCGCTGCTGCTCGTCTACGCCCTGGGCATGCTTGCCTATCTCGTGCTGCACGAGCTGACGCACGGCCTTGTTTACAAGCTGCTGACGGGCGGGAAGCTGCGCTTCGGCCTGAGCTGGTCGTGCGCCTGGTGCGGCGTGCCGGATGTCTACGTTACGCGGAGGACGGCGCTGGCCGCGCTGCTTGCGCCGCTTGTGTTGTACTCGGTGGTTTTTATTCTGCTGCTCGAACTGAGCGCGGACTGGCTTGCCGTGGCGTGGCTGCTGATGTTTGCCGTGCATATCGGCGGCTGCGTGGGCGACCTCTACTGCGCGTGGCTGCTGCTGTTCCGTCTGCGCGGCGACGTGCTGATGCGCGACACCGGCCCAAAACAGAGCTTTTACCGCTGCAATTAGAATTTCCTGGCACACGCCTGTGGGCAAAAGATCCATTCACAAAAGCAAACCGCCGGCCGGAATCACTTCCCGTCGGCGGCTTGTTGTCTCTCTATAGCGCGTGCGTGGCTCAGAGAACGGCGCTTTCCATATTCTTGAGCTGCAATTGCAGCTTGTCGGCGATCAGCGCGATGAATTCCGAGTTCGTCGGCTTGCCCTTGGTGTTCGACACCGTGTAGCCGAAGAACCGCTGAAGCGTTTCCAAATCGCCGCGGTCCCACGCGACCTCAATGGCATGGCGAATCGCCCGCTCGACGCGCGAGGGCGTCGTGGCAAAGGTCTTGGCCACCTGCGGATACAAGACCTTCGTGATCGCATTGATGACGTCCATATCGTTGACCGCGATCATAATGGCCTCGCGCAAATACTGATAACCCTTGATGTGCGCCGGAACGCCGATTTCGTGAATGATCGAGGTCACCATCGCCTCCACGTTCGCCTCCCTAGAACGTGCAGCCGGTGCGCGGCGCTGGGTCAGATTGTCGCGGATCTCATCCATCCGCTCGAGAATGGCGCGGCAGGTGCAGGGCTTGAGCATGATGTACTGCACACCGAGGTTCAGGAACATCGACGAAACATACTCCGTCACAAATTCCACCAACACCAACATCACCGGCTTCTTTTCCAGTGCCGCCGCGGCCTTCAGAACGGACATCCCGTCCGCCTGCTGGAGCATCAAGTCAACGACGAGAAACTCCGGTTTTGTCTCCCGCAGAAGACTGATTGCCCGAACGCCGTCCGTCGCTGTCCCGACCACGGCGTAGCGGTCCGTCTGCTTTAGGGTAGCGGCCAGTTTTTCGCAAAACTCGTCGCTACCGTTGGCAAGTAAGACACGATACATTTTTTCCAATTGGACTCCTCCTCTTTGCTTCCTCCTGTTCCGTCAGATTTCCTGATCGGTAGTTCTAATTTAGCATACACTTCGAGATTTTGCAAGAAGAATAGTTCAATTTTTACCAAAAATTTGTTGACTATTTTCGACAACACTTGCATTTTCGAGGCATTCATTGCCTAAAATGCACAAAACGACAAAAAATATCAGAATCCCTCACATGTCAAGAAATCTTTCGTGTGGGGGATTCTGCATTTTTCGACTATTTTCGCTCCAGCCAGATCAGCAGAACCGCGATGTCTGCCGGCGACACGCCGGAGATGCGGCTGGCCTGCCCGATGGAGCGCGGGCGAATCTGCGCGAGCTTCTGCCTCGCCTCCAGCCGCAGTCCGCCGATGGATTCATAATCCGCGTCCGGCGGGAGCAAGCGCTCCTCCTCACGGGAGAATTCCTCGATCTGCTTCAGCTGCCGCTGCAAATAGCCCTCGTACTTCACCCGGATCTCCACCTGGCGGGTGATCTCCGGCGTGAGCGCGGGACGGTCGCGGTCAAAGGGCGCGAGCATATCGTAATTCAGCTCCGGGCGGCGCAGCAGGTCGATCATTCTGGCCGCGCTGGCGACCGGCGAGGAACCGGCGCTCTGCAAAAAGGCGTTCAGCTCCGGCGTGGCGGGCGTACCGGTGGATTCCAGCCGCCGCAGCTCCCGCCGGACGGCGGCGTATTTTTCCTGCACGGCGGCAAGCTGTGCGTCGGAAATCAGGCCAATGCGGTGGCCGATGGGCGTCAGGCGCTCGTCGGCGTTGTCCTGCCGGTGCAGGAGGCGATACTCGCTGCGGGAGGTCATAATGCGATAAGGCTCCTCCGTTCCCTTGGTGACCAGATCGTCGATCAGCGTGCCGATATAGCCGTCGGAGCGGCGGAGAATCAGCGGCTCGCGGCCCAGCACGGCCAGCGCGGCGTTCACGCCCGCGACAAAGCCCTGTACAGCAGCCTCCTCATAGCCGGAGGAGCCGTTGAACTGTCCTGCGCCGTAAAGGCCGGGGATTTTTTTGCACTCCAGCGTCGGCGCAAGCTCCGTCGGGTCGACGCAGTCGTATTCGATCGCGTAGGCCGGGCGCATCATCTCCGCGTGCTCCAGGCCGGGGATGGTATGCAGCATGGCAAGCTGCACGTTCTCCGGCAGGCTGGAGGAAAAGCCCTGCAAATACATCTCCTCCGTGCCGAGGCCGCAGGGCTCCAGGAAGAGCTGGTGGCGCGGCTTGTCGGCAAAGCGGACGACCTTCGTCTCGATGCTGGGACAGTAGCGCGGGCCGACACCCGTGATGGAGCCGTCGAACAGCGGACTGCGGGAGAGGTTCTCGCGGATGATGCGGTGCGTTTCGGCGTTGGTGTAGGTCAGGTAGCACAGCGCGCGGTTTTCCACCGCGGTTTTCGTGGAAAAGGAGAAGGGCTCCGGCGCGTCGTCTCCCGGCTGAGGCTCCATCTTGGAAAAATCGACGCTGCGCGCATTGATGCGCGGCGGCGTGCCGGTTTTGAATCGGCGCAGGCGCAGGCCGAGGGCGCGGAGATTTTCCGTCAGCTCCGTCGCCGCGCGCATGCCGTCCGGCCCGGAGGCAAGGCTGACCTCACCCGTGATCACACGGCCGTTGAGATAGGTGCCCGAGGCAACCACGCAGGCGCGCACGGCGTACTGCGCGCCGAGCTGGGTCACAACGCCGCTCACGCGGCCGTCCTGCGTCAGAATCTGCGTGACGGTCGCCTGCTTCAGATCCAGCCCCGGCTGCAATTCCAGCACGTGCTTCATGTATTCCTGATAGCGGCGGCGGTCGGCCTGCGCCCGCAGGGAGTGCACCGCCGGGCCCTTGCCGCGGTTGAGCATCCGGTACTGGATGCAGCAGGCGTCCGCCGCGCGGGCCATTTCCCCGCCGAGGGCGTCCAGCTCGCGCACAAGATGGCCCTTGCCCGTGCCGCCGATGGCCGGGTTGCAGGGCATGTTGCCCACGGCGTCGAGATTGATGGTAAAGATAACGGTTTTCAGGCCGAGACGCGCGGCGGCGAGGGCTGCCTCAATGCCGGCGTGGCCCGCGCCGATCACGGCGACGTCATAGGTTCCCGCAAAATAGCGCATGGAAATCAGGTCCTTTAAAAAAGTTGAGATGAAAAACGTGTAAAGTATAAATATAAAAGAATATTGCGGAGCCGACGAAAAATCAACAAGAGCGGACGGCGAGGAGTTTTTCGTCAAGACGAGGGTTGGAAAACGCAGGAATACTGGATGTATTTCAAGTTTTTCAAACCGATGGATTGGCGGAAAAGAACCGGCGCCCGCCGCAGGAGATTTCTTCAGAGGTTCCGCCCTAAAGGGGCTGCTGCTTGATTTTGGCGAAGCGCCGGGGATAGACAGCGGGCGTCGGGCGCACCTTACGGACGATGATCACGCGGTGCTCCGCGCCGCCGATGTCGTAGGGCTTCACATCCTCGACCGCGCCGCCCAGCTTGGCGATGCCGCGTCTCGCCTCGTCCAGCTCCTCCTGCGCCGCTGCGCCCTTCATGGCAAGGAAGGCTCCGCCGACGCGCACAAAGGGCAGGCAAAGCTCTGCCAGCACGTTCAGCCGCGCCACGGCGCGGGAAACGGCGAAGTCATAGCGCTCGCGGGCGGAGAACTCCTCGGCACGCGCAGCGACGCACTGCGCCTCCACGCCCATGGCCGCCAGCGTCTCGGCCAGCCAGTTCACGCGCTTTTGCAGGCTGTCCAGCAGCGTCAGGCGGATGGACGGCTCGCCCAGCTTCAGAGGAACGCCGGGAAAGCCCGCGCCGCAGCCGACATCGATGACGGAGGCGTTTTTGAAATCCGCCGCGGTCAGAAGCGTCAGGCAGTCGGCAAAATGCAGCCGCGCCACGGCCTCCGGCTCGGTGATGGCGGTCAGGTTCATGACCCTGTTTTTTTCGAGCAGCGCCGCGCCGAAGGCGCAGAATTGGTCGAGCTGCCCGTCCGTCAGGGAAAGGCCGAGGCATTCTGCCTCGGCGCGAAGCGTCTGTTTCATTGCGGAACCTCCGTGAAGATCAGAGTCTGCACGCCGGTGGTGCGCAGCAGGGCGGTTTTCGGCGCGCGCAGAACATGCCGCGCGGCATGCAGCGCGGCGAGATTCCCGGCGATGTGGAACACCAGCAGCAGATAGGCGTTCCAGCGCCAGTCCGCCGGAACGAGCGCGCACAGCGCCGCCAGCGCCGCCGCCCAGAGAAGCAGCGGCGCAAGGGTCAGGAGCACAAAGCGCAGCCGCGGAAAATAGGCATAGCTTCCCGGAATCCACAAAAGGCCCTGCCGCCGCCAGCAGGGCGGCTGCCCGCCGAGCAGCCGCAAAAAGGCGGCGCGGGCGAGCTGATAGAGCTGGGCACAGCCAAGCAGCCCCAGCGCCAGCAGCGCGATGCGCAGGCCGTAGACGGCGAAGCCCGCCTCATACAGCGCCCGCAGCCCGTCAAAGCTCCACAGGCGCCAGCCCACGGCAAGCAGCCCCAGGCCAAGGGCGAAGGAAAAGAGATTCCAGCGTCGGTATTCCGTTTTGTCCGCGCGGAGGTTCAGCTTGCCGGTCATGGCATAGCCGCGCGGGATGTCGTTGAGATTTGTCATAGCGTTCACTTTCCGACGCAGAAGCGCTCAAAAATGCGGTCGGTGATGTCCTCGCGGACGGTCCGGCCCGTGACCTCGCCCAGCGCCTGCATCGCCTGCTCCACGTCCGTCAGGACGGCGTCCGGCGTCATGCCGCCGCGCAGGGCAGTCTCGCCGCGGGCAAGGGCGTCCTTCGCCCGCCGCAGCGCGCCGAACTGGCGCGGATTTGTCACAAGGGAGCCGTCGCAGCCGCCCTGTGCGCCGTAGCGCCGGGTCAGCTCCGCGGTCAGCGCGTCCAGTCCTGCGCCCGTGGCGGCGGAGACGGAGAACACATCCGCAAAGGGCAGCTCCCCCGCCGTAACGCAGGCGGGTAGGTCGGATTTATTCAGCACGGCCAGCTGCTCCGGCGCTTCCAGCGCCGCCTGCATGGCGCGGCGGTCCTCTTCGTTCAGGGGGCGGGAGGCGTCGCAGACGAAGACGGCAAGCTGCGCTTCCCGCGCCGCCTGCTCCGAGCGCTCCACGCCCATGGCCTCGATGCGGTCGCCCGCCTCGCGGATGCCGGCGGTGTCCGTCAGGCGCAGCAGAACGCCGCCCAGACGTACCGGCTCCTCGACGGTGTCGCGCGTCGTTCCGGCGATATCCGTGACGATCACGCGGTCATAGCCCGCCAGCGCGTTGAACAGGGACGATTTTCCCGCGTTCGGGCGGCCGAGCAGAACGGTTTTCACACCCTGCTTCAGGAATTTTCCCCGCTCGTAGGTCGCCAGCAGGGCCGAGACCGCGCCGTCTGCGCGGTGCAGCGTCTGCGCCAGCTCCTCCAGGCCGAAGTCCTCGATGTCCTCGTCCGGGTAGTCCAGCACGGCGTGAAAATGGCTGCACAGGTCGCGCAGCTCGTTATACACCGGGTCGATTTTCCGCAGGAGCGCGCCGCCGAGCTGCCCGGCGGCGTTCGCGGCGGCCTCCGCCGTTTCGGCGTCGATCAGATCGATGACGGCCTCGGCCTGCGTCAGGTCGAGCTGTCCGTTTAAAAAGGCGCGTTTGGTGAATTCGCCGGGCAGCGCCTGCCTTGCCCCCGCCGCCAGCAGCGCCTCCAAGCCGGAGGCCAGCATGGCGGGCGAGCCGTGACATTGCAGCTCCACGGTGTCCTCCCCGGTGTAGCTGTGCGGCGCGCGGCAATAGACGGCCATCGCTTCGTCTATGACGCGGCCATGGCGGTCATGCAGCGTGCCGAGATACAGGCGGCGGTTTTGCGCCTGCGCCAAAGGCTTGCCGCAGCGCAGGGTGAATACCCGCCCGGCAACCTCCGCGCAGCTGTCGCCGGACAGGCGCAGAATGCCGATAGCGCAGGGGCTCTTCCCCGTTGCAATCGCGGCAATCACATCGCTCATCGAATTTCTCCCTTCAGGAATTCCGCCAGCTCCGCGACGCGTCCCTCCGCAAAGGGTGAGGTCAGGCCGCAGTCGCCGGCGAAGGCCAGAGGCGTCGCATACGCGGCGGAATAGAGCATGTCGGTGTATTTTTCCAGACCCGCGCCCGTCTCCTGCTGCTCCATTGCATAGACCTGAAGCGCCAGGTCGTTCGACACGCAGTAGCTGATCATATAGTAGGGCGCGATGAAAAAGTGCTGCACCTCGAACCAGCCCATGGAATCGTAGGCTTCAAAGCCCTCGGTCGCCATGCCGTATTCGCGGTTGCACTGCAAAAACAGCGCGTTGATGTTCTCCGCCGTCAGCTCCTCATCCGGCAGGGCAAAGACGCGGCACTCAAAGTCATAATAGCACGCCTGCGACAGGAAGGTCATCAGGGCATCGTTCATCTTGCTGCGGTGCAGCAGCTGCCACTGCGCGGTGGAAATGTCGGCGGCGTTCAGCGTCAGATACTCCAGTGCCTGAGAGAAGACCTCCGCGACGTCGGTGGAGTCGGTCATGTTGCAGTTGACAAAGCCGTCGGTGAAGTGGCCGAATTCATGCGCCGCGGTCAGAAGATCCGCCAGCGTTCCCTCCGGGGAAACGTAGAGGAAGGGCGCTTCGTATTCCTCGAGATATGTCTCGTAGGAGCCAGGCATCTTGCTCGTCGAGGAGGAGATGTCATACAGCTCATAGTCCTTCATGAAGCCGTAGGCCGTCTGCATCTCGTGGCCGAGGGTGTTCATCGTGCCCTCCAGCAGCTGCATGACCTGATCCATGTCCATTTCCGGCAGGGAATAGGACGTGTAGCTGTCAAACAGCGGCACCAGCTCCGTGCGCACGTCGGCAAGGTACTGCTCGGCCTGTGCGGTGGTGTAGTCGCGGTAATAGGTTTCCAGATAAGCATAATCCGCATAGGTCTCATAGCCCAGCTCCTGCGCCAGGGCGCGGCGGGTCTTGACCAGACGGATCAAAAGATCCGAGGCGATCGGATTGTATTTTTCGCAGTAGAGGTCGATGAGGGCGAAATAGGTATCGATGTCGGCCGCTTCGGCGAGCGCATTGGCGATCAGGACCTCCTGATCCTCATAGGTGACGGTCATGTCGCTAGTCATGGCCATATACTGCGCCTGAAGGTCGGCCTCCTGCTGCAAAAGCTCCACGACACGGGGGTTGGAATAGACGCCCTCGCCGTCGTAGCTATCAAAGAAGCCCTCGCCGAAATACTGCTCTTCCAGCTCATTGCGCAGCTTCGATGCGGCAAGCGTCCGGTGGCAGTCCTCCAGCGCCTGCTCCACCAGCGGCGCCTGCTCCTCGCACCAGAGGTACTCGGCCTCATAGGTGGCGTTGTTCAGGTCGATGGTGTAGAGGATATAGACCAGGTTGCTCATGGTATAAAAGTGGATATAGTCGTCATAGGCCGCATCGTAGGCTTCGATCACCTCGTCGCTGAAGGCATTTTCGGACAGGTAGCCGATTTCTTCAAACTCGCTGCGCAGCGCGTCCGCATTCGGGCGGACATAGGTCATCTGGGAGAAGGTCACCGGCTCCAGCCGCGGCATATAGGGGCGCGTGTATTCCGAATAGGGGATCGGCTCGCTGCCGGAATAGGTGGGGCGCTCGTAGGGCGCATAGGACGGCGCCGCATTTTCCAGCGCCTTGAACGCGTCGGCGAGCGCGGAGCAGCCCTGAAGGCAGAAGGAAAGTAGGAGGATCAGCGCCGTGACGAGAAGCAGTCTTTTTTTCATGGTGTTTCTCCTTTTATAAAATCTGAAGGATGCAGCCCTTGAGGTATTGGGAATACTCCGTGTTCAGGTCGGCGGGGTGGTCGCGCGACTGCGTCAGCCGTTCGAGCAGGCGCACCTGCCGTCCGGAGTCCGCGGCGGCATCGCGCAGCATTTTTTCAAAAAGTCCGGCGGTCATGTACTGGCTGCACGAGCAGGTGAGAAGAAAGCCGCCCGGCTCACACAGGCGCATGCAGCGCAGGTTCAGCTCCTTATAGCCGCGGTACGCGCCGTCAAGGGCGCTCTTGCTCTTGGCAAAGGCCGGCGGGTCGCACACGACGAGGCCAAAGCGCCGTCCCTCCTCCGTATAGCGCTTGACGAGGTCAAAGGCGTTGGCGCAGACGGTCGTCACGCAGGCCTCCACGCCGTTGCGCGCGGCATTCTCGCGCACCATCGCCAGCGCCGTTTCCGAAACGTCTGAGGCCTCGACCTGCGCCGCGCCGTAGAGCGCGGCATGGATGGAAAAGCCGCCCGTGCAGCAGCAAAGATCGAGCACCGTGCGGCCCGCGGCATAGGGCTTGAGCCTGCCGCGATTTTCCTGCTGGTCGAGGAAGTGGCCGGTTTTCTGGCCGTTTTCCAGGTCGACGCGCATCAGCGCGTCGTGCTCGCGGATGATCAGCTCCTCCGGCACCGTGCCGTACAGGCAGCCCTTCAGCTGCGGCATGCCCTCCTTTTCACGAACGGCGACGTCGTCGCGCTCATAGATGCAGCGAGGCGCGAACAGCTCCGCGAGCACCGCAACAATGTCGTCCTTGTGCCGCTCCAGGCCAAGGGAGACAATCTGGATGGACAGGCAGTCGCGGAATTTGTCCACCGTCAGACCCGGCAGACCGTCGGAATCGCCAAACACGACGCGGCAGGCGTCGGAAAATCCCAGAAGCTTCCGGTTTTCCCACGCAGCGCGGATGCGGCGGCGGAAGAAATCGCGGTCGATTTCCTCGGCGCGGTCGCGCGTCAGGACGCGGACGACGATCCTCGAGCGGCCATTGAAAAAGCCCTTCGCCACAAAGCGCATCCGGCTGTCGAGCACCTCGACCACGCCGCCGTCGGCGCAGTCCTCGTCCACCCAGTCGATTTCGTTGTCATAGATCAGGCGCGCGCCGGCGAGGATGTCGGCATCCTCGCCGCGCCGCAGGCAAACCTGTTGCATGTTGTTCTCCTTCGGTTGTGATCGGGCCGCGCCCGGTGCAGGAATCCACAATGATGCGAAATTCTGCCGATAATGGCATGGATTGCGTAGGGGCGTGGCTCTGCCGCGCCCGTGTGAAGGCAATGACAGATTAGAAAGTTCCTACACACGGCCACGGCACGCCGTCTGCGCAGCCGTCAGCGACATAGGAGCGCTACGGATGCGGCGTGCCCCTTGCGGGTAGGCCCTACGGATGGTACAAGATTGTGGCGTGCCCCTTGCGGTTGGCCCTTGGGTGCCGCTCCTGCAGGCTGCTTACTTTCCGCTCTTTGCCGCTTCGGCACGCTGGCGACAGATCTCCTCCCAGCTCGGCAGCGTAGCGCAGAGCGATGCAAGCTCCTGCAGGGCGGTCGGGATATCGATATTCTGCGGGCAGACCTGCGCGCACTGGCCGCAGGCCACGCAGGCCGAGGGCTTCTTGTCCTCCGGCAGGGAGGAAATGCCGTTGCCGACGGTCATGGACAGGCTGAACTTCGCCTCGTTATAATACTTCAAAAGCATGGGAATATTCAGGCCCATAGGGCAGCCCTCGCAGCAGTAGCGGCAGCCGGTGCAGGGCACGCCGTCGTGCAGCGCATCGGCAACGCGCGCCAGCAGCGCCGTCTCCTCCTCGTTCAGCGGCGCGCCGCCGGAGAAGGTCGCCACATTGTCCTTCATCTGCTCCAGGTTGGACATGCCGCTCAAAACCATCTTGACATTGGGCAGATTTTGCAGCCAGCGCATGGCCCAGGCCGCGCTGCTCTCCTCGGGGCGCTGCGCCTTCAGCTGAGCCTCCAGCTCTGCGGGCAGCTGCGCAAGGCGGCCGCCGTGCACCGGCTCCATCACCCAGACGGGAATGTTGTAGCGCTCGAGCAGCTCATATTTCCCCTTCGCATCCTGGAGCGTCCAGTCGAGATAGTTGAGCTGGATCTGGCAGAATTCCATGTGCTCGCCGTAGTGCTTCAGGAATTCCTCGATGGTTTCCACGCGGCCATGCGTGGAGAAGCCGAGATGGCGGATGCGGCCAAGGCGCTTCTGCTCAAGGAAGTATTCCACGATGCCCCAGCGCGGGTCGAGATAGGTATGGATGGAGCGCTCATAGACATTGTGCAGCAGGTAGAAATCGAAGTATTCCACGCCGCATTTTTCCAGCTGCTCTTCAAAAATGGCCTTCGGGTCGTAGCTGTCGGCCAGCTGATGGCCGGGGAATTTGGTCGCCAGGTAGAACGATTCGCGGGGGTAGGCCTTCAGAACGCGGCCGATTACGCGCTCGGACTGGCTGGCGTGGTAGGAATAGGCGGTATCGAAGTAGTTCACGCCGTGCTCGACGGCATAGCGGGTCATCTCGGCAGTACGTGCCTCGTCGATGTCGCCGTCCTTTCCGCCGGGCAGCAGCGGCAGGCGCATCGTGCCGAAGCCGAGTCGGGAAAGCTTCGATCCCTGAAAATCACTGTATTGCATGAGAAATCCCTCCGATTTTGTTATTTCTTTTTTTATTATAGCAAAGTCGCACACGCACGGCAAGACAGAAACGTTCCCGAAGCGAAAAAAGCCCCCTTGCAGAGGCCGTCTGCAAGGGGGAACGTTTGCTGCGCTTATCGTTCCGGGGACAGCTCAACCTTCCTTCGGCAGGTCGCGCATGGTCAGGCTGATGCGCTTGCGCTTCTCGTCCACGTCCAGCACGGCGACCTTCACGATATCGCCCACGGAGACAACCTCCGACGGATGCTTGATGTACCGGTTGCAGACGCGGGAGATATGCACCAGACCGTCCTGATGGACGCCGATGTCCACAAAGACGCCGAAGTCGATGACGTTGCGCACCGTGCCGGTGAGCACCATGCCGGGCTTCAGATCCTTCATTTCCAGCACGTCCGTGCGCAGAATGGGCTTGGGCAGCTCGTCGCGCGGGTCGCGGCCGGGCTTGCACAGCTCCTTGGCGATGTCCCGCAGCGTCGGTACGCCGACGCCGCATTCCGCCGCGGCCCTTTCCGCACCGTAGGCCTCCAGCCGCTTCGGCAGCTCCGCGATGCCGCCCGCGGCGACGTCCGCGAGCGTGTAGCCGCATAGCGCCAGCAGCTTTTCCGCCGCGGCGTAGGATTCCGGATGCACGCCCGTGCGGTCGAGCACCTGCTTGCTCTCCGGCACGCGCAGGAAGCCCGCCGCCTGCTCATATGCCTTCTGGCCGAGCTTCGGCACCTTCAGAACCTGCTTCCGCGCGGTGAACGCGCCGTTTTCCTCGCGGTAGAGGACGATGTTTTTCGCCGTTGTGGCATTCAGACCGGCGACGCGCCGCAGTAGCGACGGCGAAGCCGTGTTCAGATCGACACCGACGGCATTGACGCAGTCCTCGACCACGCCGCTCAGGCTCTCGTCGAGCCGCTTTTCCGGCACGTCGTGCTGATACTGCCCGACGCCGATGGCCTTGGGGTCGATCTTGACCAGCTCTGCCAGCGGATCCTGTAAGCGGCGCGCGATGGAGACCGCGCTGCGCAGGTTGACGTCATACTGCGGGAATTCCTCCGCTGCCAGCGGCGACGCGGAGTAAACCGACGCGCCGGCCTCGGAGACGATCATATAGGACACGCCCCTGACCCGGCCCAGCAGCTCGCAGACCGCCGCCTCCGTCTCGCGGGAGGCGGTTCCGTTGCCGATGGCGATGTGCGCCACGTTGTGCCTGCGGATGAGCTTTTCCAGCGTGTTCAGGGCCTCCTCGCGCTTGGCCTTGGAAAAGGTCGGGTAGACCACGGCGGTGTCGAGCACCCTGCCCGTCGCGTCCACAACGGCGACCTTGCAGCCGTGGCTGTAGCCGGGGTCCAGGCCCATGGTCACGTGGCCGCGCACCGGCGGCTGCATCAGAAGCGGCCGCAGATTCAGCGCAAAATTGTGAATCGCGCCCTCATTCGCCGCGTCGGACAGGGCGGCGCGGCACTCGCGCTCGATGCTCGGCGCGATCAGCCGGTCATAGGCGTCCTCGGCGGCCGCGCGGACAAAGTCCGTCGCCGCGCTGCCGGGGATCAGCACCGCGCGGCGCACGCAGATGAGCGCCTGCTCGCGGTCGATCTCCACGGAAACCTTCAAAAAGCCCTCGCGTTCGCCGCGGTTGACGGCCAGAATCTGGTGGCCCTGCGCCTTGGCCAGCGGCTGGGTAAAATCATAATAGGTCTGGTAGACGGAGGTCTCCTCCTTGCCCTTGACAACCTGCGTGCGCAGGACGGCCCTGCGCTGCATCAGGTCGCGCAGCGCCTTGCGGATGGAGGCATCGTCGGAAACGGCCTCCGCGACGATGTCCGACGCGCCCGCCAGCGCGTCCTCGACGGTCTCCACGCCCTTTTCGGCGTCGAGATACTCCAATGCGGCAGCCTCCGGCGCGGGGCAGTCCGGCGTCTGCGCAAACAGAAGCTGCGCCAGCGGCTCCAGGCCCTTTTCCTTTGCAATGGTTGCGCGGGTGCGGCGCTTGGGCTTGAAGGGACGGTAGAGATCCTCCAGCTCGGCCAGCGTCTTCGCCGCGGCGATGGCGGCAGAGAGCTCTGGCGTCAGCTTCTCCTGCGCGGCGATGGAGCGGCAGATCTCCTCGCGGCGCTGTGCCAGATTGCGCAGGTATTGCAGACGATCCGCAAGCGTGCGCAGGGTGGTGTCGTCCATCGCGCCGTGCAGCTCCTTGCGGTAGCGGGCGATAAAAGGAATGGTGTTGCCCTCATCGAGCAGGCGGACGACGTTTTCAACATATTGCGCCTTCTGGCCGAGCTCCTCGGCAAGCAGGCGGATCATTTCATCCATAAAATTCTCCTTGAATGGCATGTGTTGCGTAGGGGCGCGGCAGAGCCACGCCCCTACGCAGTGCAGACGTTATTTTGGTAACACGTGCGAAATTCGTGACCGGTGCAGGCATCCGCAAAATTACGAATTTCCTCAATCCTGCAAGGTTTCGGAAAGCTCCAGGCCGGGATTGCGGCGGAGGATGAAGTCCACTGCCCACAGGCTGGAGAAGACCAGCAGCCGATGCCCGCGGTAGTCCTCCAGCAGCTCGGCATCGGAGGAGAGGTTCAGCTCCTTCTCGTCCACGGGCGACTTGCGGATGAAGCGCAGCACCTCATAGGGCAGGCCCTCCATGCGCAGCTCCACACCGTACTCGTTGAGCATGCGGTAACGAAACACGTCAAATTGCAGCGTGCCGACGACGCCGACGATAACCTCCTCCATGCCGGTATTCGGCACGCGGAAAATCTGAATGGCGCCCTCCTGCGCAATCTGCTCCGTGCCCTTGACAAACTGCTTGCGCTTCATCGTGTCCTTGGGGCTGACGCGGGAGAAGTGCTCCGGCGCAAAGGTCGGAATTCCGGCAAATTTGAATTTCTTGCCCGGCACGGTGATCGTATCGCCAATGGAGAAGATGCCGGGGTCGAACACGCCGATGATATCGCCGGCGTAGGCCTCGTCGATGATCTCGCGCTCCTGCGCCATGAGCTGCTGCGGCTGGGACAGGCGCAGCTTGCGGTTGCCCTGCACGTGGAACACCTCGGCCTCACGCTCGAATTTGCCCGAGCAGATGCGCATGAACGCCAGGCGGTCACGGTGCGCTTTGTTCATATTTGCCTGAATTTTGAAGACAAAGGCGGAAAAATCAGGGGAGAAGGTGTCGATTTCTCCACAGTCAGCCATGCGGGGCAGCGGAGGCGTCGTCATGTGGAGGAAGGCCTCCAGGAAGGGCTCGACGCCAAAGTTCGTCAGCGCAGAACCGAAGAATACCGGGCTGAGCTTGCCCGCGCGAACCTCCTCCAGATCGAACTCGCGTCCCGCGCGCAGAAGCTCCACGTCCTCGCGCAGCTGCTGCGCGCGCGCCGTGCCGATCATCTCGTCGACCTTCGGGTCGTCCGGGTCGACCTCCAGCTTATCCGCGCGGTTTTTGCCGGAAATGCCGGAGAAAAAGTCAATGCGGCCCTTCTGCCGGTCGTAGACGCCCTGGAATTCCTTGCCGCAGCCGATGGGCCAGTTGACGGCGTAGGTTTCAATACCCAGCTCGCGTTCCAGCTCGTCCAGGAGATCGAAGGGGTCCTTGGCCTCGCGGTCCATTTTATTGACAAAGGTGAAAATCGGAATGTGACGCATGGCGCAGACCTTGAAGAGCTTGCGCGTCTGCGCCTCGACGCCCTTGCTGCCGTCGATGACCATGACCGCCGAGTCCGCCGCCATGAGCGTGCGGTAGGTGTCCTCGGAGAAGTCCTGGTGGCCCGGCGTGTCCAGAATGTTGATGCAGTAGCCGTCATAGCGGAACTGCATAACGGATGACGTGACGGAAATGCCGCGCTGCTTCTCGATCTCCATCCAGTCGGAAACCGCCGCACGGGCGTTCTTTTTTCCCTTGACCGCGCCTGCCTGCGCAATCGCACCGCCGTAGAGCAGGAACTTTTCGGTCAGCGTGGTCTTACCGGCGTCCGGGTGCGAAATGATCGCGAAGGTCCGGCGGCGGCGGATCTCTTCTTGTAAAGTTGACATAATATTCCTCCCATGCCCACTGAAACCCCTCTCCCGCGTTACGGGCGAGGGTGGGGACATCCAAATTTTGCGATATTTTTGATTATTTTACCACAGACGCGCCGCAAATACAAGCGCAAAGGCGGGAAAGACCGCACGATCCGGGCAAAAGCGGTTGCAATCCCCCGGCAGAATTGGTATAATGAACGCAATAAGCATAGGAGGTTCGGGTATGGGCACAGAATTCACGCTGGGAGGCGTTCAGTTCAGCCTTTTGGATTTGATGATGGCGGTGATTTTGCTCGCCGCAGGCGTTTACTGCATCTATACCGCCATTCGCGTCCGGCGGGAATGCGGCTTTTTTGAGAGCAAGGTGCTCCTGCCGGGCAACTGCAAGGCCGAGGACTGCACCGACCCGGAGGGCTTCTTCGATTTTATCTTCCCGCGCATGCTGATTTTCGGCATCGGCATGATTTTCTGCGCCGCGCTGGATTTTGCCACGATCTATTTGGTACGTTCAGAGGTGCTCGGCGCCTGGGCGATGTGGGCGCAGCTGGTCGTGCCCTTTGGCTTTTTCGGCTGGTTTCTCTATATCCAGCGCAAGGCGGGATTGCTGTACTGGTGACGGCACGGCAGTTTTGCACGTACCATCAAAATAACATTGATACTGCATCGGGCACGGCGTGCCGTGCCCGCAGAGCGCACCTGAAAAATTTGATTGCATCGTTGAAAAACGGCTGCACCCTGTTGGGGTGCAGCCGTAGCTTGCTGTTGCGTCTTTATTGCGGCATTTCCTTGCCGAGGCGCTTATACATGGTCTTTTTCACCGCGCGGACGATGTTCTCATAGCCGGTGCAGCGGCACAGATGGCCGGAGAGCAGCTTGCGCAGCTCGGCGTCGGTGTACTCCTTGCCGGATTCGAGAATCTCGACCGCCGTCATGATGAAGCCCGGCGTGCAGAAGCCGCACTGGATGGCAGCCTCGTCAATGAAGGCCTGCTGGATATCCGACAGCTCGCCGTTCGGGCCCATGAGGCTTTCGAGCGTGCGGACCTTCTTGCCGTTGACCCAGACCGCAAGATAGATGCAGGAATTGAAGCACTCGCCGTTGATGATGACGTTGCACGCGCCGCATTCGCCGACCTCGCAGCCCTTCTTCACGGAGGTCAGGCGATAGTCGTTGCGGAGCATGTCGGTCAGGGACGCGCGGACGTCCACGATTTTTTCCACGTCCTTGCCGTTGAGATTGAAGCGGATCAGCTTATACTGGTTTTCCATTACAGCGCACCTCCTGCAAGCTTCACGGATTCGATCAGGCAGCGCCGCGCGGATTCCACGGCGACGTGCTGGCGGAAGGCCTTGGAGGCGCGCCAGGAATCGCGGGGATTGATGTCCTGAAGGACGGTTTCGGCAAATTTGTCCACGTTTTCCATGGTCACGGGCTGGCCGTTGATGGCCGCCTCGGCCGTGGGCGCGCGCATGGGGATGGGGCCTGCGACGCCGTAGGCGATGCGGACGCGCTCAAAGGTCTTCTTGTCCGGGGACAGGCGGACGTTGACGGAGCAGCCGTTCGTCGCGATGTCCAGCGCGTTGCGCATGGCGTATTTGATATAATGGCCGTAGGTGTCGCGGTAGCTCTCCTTCGGAATCAGGATGGCCGTCTGAATTTCGCCCTCGCGGATGTCCACGACCTTGGCCTTTTTATAAAAGTCCTTGATCGGGCAGCGGCGGGTGCCGTTCGGGCCGGTCAGCTCCACGACGGCCTCCCACGCGTGCAGCGTGGAGGCGGAGTCGGCGGAGGTGACGCCGTTGCAGGTGTTGCCGCCGATGGTGCCGATGTTGCGGATCTGCGGGCCGCCGACCTGATCGACCGCCTCGCCCAGCACGTTGATGTATTTCTGAATAATGGGATCCTTTGTAATGTGGGAGAAGCTGGTCAGGCTGCCGATGCGGATGTTTTCTTCCTCGTCGATCGTCACGCCGCGCAGCTCGTCGAGCATGTAAATGGAGATCAGCTCCACACCGGCGCGCTTGCCCTCGCGCATCTGCACGAGAACGTCCGAGCCGCCGGCGATGATATGCGCCTCGGGATGCTCCAGACGCAGCCGGACGGCGTCCGCCACGCTCTCGGATTCGTAATATGCTTTCATATCATACATGGCTCAGTTCTCCTTTCTCCACGGATCGTTGATGAGGCCTTCCTCGCTGAAGCGCTCAAACATGCGCAGCGGCGTCATGGGCGCATCGTCCAGTGCGACGCCGGTCGCGTTGAGGATTGCGTTGCGGATGGCGGGCGCCACCGGGCAGGCAGGCGGCTCGCCGAGGGCCTTGGTGCCGAAGGGGCTGGTCGGCTCGAAGTTTTCCACAAACTCGGCCTCCAGATGGGGATGATCCATCGTGGTCGAGAGCTTGTAGTCCAGCAGGTTGTTGTTCAGCGGCTTGCCGGTCTTGGGGTCGAACAGAAGCTGTTCGGAAAGGCCGTAGCCGATGCCCATGGACATGCCGCCGTGCACCTGCGCTTCGGCAAGCTGGGGGTTGATGAGCTGGCCGCAGTCGTGGACGTTGATGATCTTGTCCAGCGTGACGTGGCACATGGGGATATCCACCGTGACCTCGGCACAGCAGCAGCCGAAGGAATAGGCGTTATTCTTGACCTGATATGTAGACTCGGCGGTGATATGCTCGCTGTGCGACAGGCTGTAGAAGGCCTCCGTCGCCAGGTCGCGCAGGCTGACGAGCACGCGGCCGTCCGGCTTGCGGATGATGTTGCTGTCCACGATGTCCATGTTGGCGATGGGGCAGCGCGTGATTTCCTTGGCGTATTCGAGGATCTTGTCGCGCAGGATGTTGCCGGTCTGCGTGATGGAGAAGCCGACGACATAGGTCTGGCGGGAGGCGTAAGCGCCGAGGCCGAAGGGGGTGACGTCCGTGTCCTGATTGGAGATGACGTGCACATCGCGGTAGTCCTTCAGGCCGATGACGTCCGCCGCCATCTGGGCGTAGGCAGTGTCCGCACCCTGGCCGATCTCCGTCTCGCCAACCTGCACCTGAATGGAGCCGTCCTGATTCAGAACCATGCGGCAGGAGGAATGCTCCAGCGAGATGGGCCAGACGGCGGTGTTGTACCAGAAGGGGGCAATGCCGATACCCTTGTGGACGGGGCCGGTCTGGTTGGCATATTCGGCGCGCTTGCGGTTGTAGTCCATGTATTCCACGGCCTTGTCGAAGCACTGGTTGAAGCTGTCAAAATAGTTTTCGTTCTTGGAGAAGCCGTCCACATAGCCCACGGGCATGATGTGCTCGCGGCGCCATTGCAGGGAATCCACGCCGAGCACCTTGCAGATGTCCTCAATGTGGCACTCATGCGCCCAGGAGGCCTGCGGCATGCCGTAGCCGCGCATTGCGCCGCCGACGGACTTGTTCGTGAAGACCGTCCAGGCGTCGCCCTCAAAGTTGGCGCAGGGGTAGAGCTGCGGGAAGGAGCCCATGGCCTTGGCGACGATGCTGTGGCCGTGGGAGGCGTAGGCGCCCTGATCGGAGAACAGCTCGACCTTGCGGGCGGCGAAGCTGCCGTCCGGATGCAGCCAGGAGACGAGATGGATGCGGATGGCGTGGCGCACACGGTTGGAGACGAAGGTGTCCTCACGCGGGATATCGACCTTCACAAGGCGGCCGCCGAGCATCTTGGAAAGCCAGGCCGCCAGCGGCTCATAAAGGGTGTCCTGCTTGTTGCCGAAGCCGCCGCCGATATAGGGCTTGATGACGCGGATGCTGCCCCAGGGCATGCCCAGCGCCTGGCCGACGGTGCGGCGGACGATGTGCGGAATCTGCGTGGAGGAGACGATGACGATCTTGCCCGCCTCCTCGTAGGCGTAAACGACGTGGTTTTCAATGTGGCAGTGCTGCACGGTCGAGGTGTTGTACCACTTGTCCACACAGATCAGCCCCGGCTCCTTGATGGCTTCCTCGTAGTTACCGATGCGGATGTCGCTGTGGTTGAGAATGTTGTGAGGGAATTTCCTGTGGAGCTGCGGCTGGCCGTCCTCCATTGCCTTCTGCACGTCGAGCACGAAGGGCAGCTCCTCATATTCCACATGAATCAGGCGCGCGGCCTGTGCGGCGGCGACCTCATCCTCCGCAACAACGGCGGCGACGTCGTCTCCGTAATAGCGCACATGACGGTTCAAAAGGCGGCGGTCCGCCACGTCCTGATGCGCCGGCTCGACAGACCAGGGATGGCCCGCCGTCGGGAACTTGATGTCCGGAACGTCAAAGCAGGTGAAGATCCGGACGACGCCCGGCACCTTTTCCGCTTCGCTGATATCCACGGATTTGACATAGCCGTGGGCAATGGTGGAGCGGACGATCCGCGTGACCAAAGCGCTTCTGTCGCAGAGGTCGTCCGTGTATTTCGCGCGGCCGGTCGCCTTGTCAAAGGCGTCAACGCGCGGGACGCTCTTGCCAACTTCCATAGTGCATAACCTCCCTGAACCCTCGGCACGTTTCACAAAAAACGTCCGGATTCTTCTATTCCTTTCTAAGTATATCACAAGGGGAAATGTTTTTGAAGTGCGATCGTTATCCTATTTTCGAGATAACGTATTATTCGGCAATTGCGAACGCGCAGAAACGGACTGGAAAAAGCGGACAAAACCGGGTATACTAGGGGAAAAGGGGGTAAACGCATGAAAAATCAGCTCAGACCCGGCTGCCTGGTGATGGCGGCGGGAAACGCCTCGCGCTTCCGCGCGAACAAGCTCGCCGCGCAGTTCGAGGGAAAGACGCTCATCCGACGTGCGCTGGAAGCCGTCCCGGCGGCGCTTTTTGCACAGGTTGCGGTGGTTTCGCAGTATCCGCAGGTGCTCGAGCTGGCGCAGGAGTTCGGCTTTCAGGCGATCGAAAACGTCCACCCGGAGTACGGCATCAGTCACACGATTTCTCTCGGCACGCAGGCACTGGCCGAGTGCGATGCGATCGTCTATATGGTAGCCGATCAGCCGCTGCTCGACGCCAATGCCGTGGAGCGCGTCGTGCAGGCATGGCAGGCGCACCCGGATCACATCGCCGGAGCTGCGCACAACGGAAAGCGCGGCAATCCGAACATTTTCCCCAGAGAATTCTATCCGGAGCTGCTGGCCCTGACGGAGGATCACGGCGGCAACGTGGTCATCCGTGCGCATCCGGAGCGTTTTCTGCCCGTGGAAATTGCCAAGGAGGCGCTCACGGACGTCGATACGCCCGAGGCGCTGCGCGAGCTGGAAGCCCGGGAGGAACCTGCAAATTTGTAACCGTTCGCAAATTTGCAGCCGCCTGCCCCGCCCGTGTGTAGGAATTTGTAAACCTGTAACTGCCTGCATCGGTCACGGCACGCCGTGGCCGCAGAGCGCACCAGCAACTTTTGCACGCAGCATCGTAATAACGTTTCCGCTTCGTAGGGGCGCGGCAGAGCCGCGCCCCTACGAAGCGGTTCAAATCTATACTGCACCCCACAGGGCGGCACCATGTGTGCCGCCCTGCGCTATTCCTCCAGCTGCAATTGCTCGATCTGCGTGCCCTGATAATAGTGCAGCAGGATATCCTCAAAGCGCTTTCCCTCCTGCGCCAGCTCGTTTGCGCCGTACTGGCTCATGCCGACGCGGTGACCGTAGCCCTCGGTGGAAATGCGCACGCCGTCTCCGTCCGGTGTGAGCGTCATCTCCGTGGAGCGCAGACGAAACAGGCTGCGCAGCTCCGTCCCGCGTACCGTCACGCCGCCGATCTGCGCGGTGTCCAGCCCGCCGCCCGCCGTGCGCGTCTGCTCGCCGAGCCACGTCTCCGGGCTGCCGTCCAGCGCCGCGTCCGGATAGGCGCTGTGCAGAATTGCGCGGAATTCCTCCGCCGTAAAATAGGGACTTTCCTCGTATTTTTCCACGTGCTCCGGACTTTCCACCGTCTGCAAATACGGCACGTCGCTGCCCCAGACCGCCAGCGCAGATTCCGTCATCCCGTCCGCGCAGGAGAAAAAGGTCGCGTCGATCAGGGCGCCCTCGTAGGTCACGACCAGGCCGTCCGTCTCCCGGACGGCCTGCTCCGCTTTTTGCAGCGCCGCCGCATCCGTGCAGTCCTCCTTCGGCGTCCAGGCCTGACAGCAGGCATAGCTGCCGCAGACGTCCGCGTTCTCGTGCTTGCCCGTCTCCGCCTTGCGCAGCGCATAGGTGCGCGAGGCCACGGCCTGCGCCTTCAGCGCCTCCGGCGCAAATTCCGACGGCATCTCCGCCAGCACCACGCCGGTCAGATAATCGTGCAGGCTCATCTCCAGGACGCCGTTCTCCGTTTCCACCCGCAGCGTCAGCGCCTCGTCGAAGGGCGCCGCCTCGGCCTCGGTGGGCGCGGCGCTCTCCTCGGAGGGTGCCGGCGTCGCCGTCTTCCGCCCCGGCAGCAGCAAAAATGCCAGCGCCGCCGTCTCCGCAATCAGCATGGCCGTTAAAATCCATTTTCCTTTCATTGCTTCTCCTTTCGTTCCGCGCGTTTTTCTTGACGCGCCGCACTTTATTTGATAAAATAGATAAAATATTCTCTGCGAGGTGAGCCCAATGCCGGAAAGCCCGTCCAACTACCCGGAATTCATTCACAATCTATGCGCCGATTACAAAGTTCATAACTCCCTGATCGCCGAAGCCAGAACCAACAGCAACATCAAGCGCGGCCTGCGCAACGACGACGGCACCGGCGTCATGGTCGGCTGCACCAAGGTCGGCAACGTCCTGGGCTACACCATCGTCGACGGCGACCGCGTGCCCATGGAGGGCCGCCTCATCTACCGCGGCTACGACCTGACCGACCTTGTGGACGCCTACGTCCGCGAGGGCCGCTTCGGCTTTGCCGAGGTTGCGTACCTGCTGCTGTTCGGCAAGCTGCCGACGCGCGAGCAGTACGACATGTTTACCTCCATCCTCCACTCCTACACCGCCCTGCCGCAGAACTTCACCGAGGACATGATCCTCAAGAATCCCAGCCACGACGTGATGAACAAGCTCGGCCGCTCCGTGCTTGCACTCTACTCCTGCGACCCCGACCCGGATAACCTGAGCGTGGAGAACATGATGCGCCAGTCCATCGAGCTGGTCGCGCGTTTTCCGGTCATCGTGGCCTATGCCTATGTCGTCAAGCGTCATTATTATGACAACGACAGCCTCTATCTGCACCGCCCTGCGCCGGAGCTGTCCATTGCGGAAAATTTCCTGCGCATGATCCGCCCGGACAAGCAGTTCACCCACGAGGAAGCGCGGCTTCTGGATCTGTGCCTAGTCTGCCACGCCGAGCACGGCGGCGGCAACAACTCCACCTTCTCCTGCCGCTCCGTCTCCTCCACCGGGACGGACACCTATTCGGCCATCGCCGCAGCCGTCGGCTCTCTGAAGGGCCCGAAGCACGGCGGCGCGAACCGCCAGGTGCTCAACCAGTTTGAGGAATTCAAGGCCAATGTCAGGGACTGGAAGGACGACGAGGAGGTCGCCGCCTTTGTCCGCCGCGTGCTGAACAAGGAGGTCTGCGACCATTCCGGCCTGATCTACGGCATGGGCCACGCGGTCTACACGCTCTCCGATCCCCGCGCGCTCATCCTGCGCCGCGGCGCGAGAACGCTGGCCAAGCAGAAGGGGATGCTCGACGAGCTGGAGCTGATGGAGGCCATCGAGCGCGTCACCCCCGGCGTATTTGCCGAGGTCACGGGCTGCGAGAAGGTCATGTGCGCCAATGTAGATATGTATTCCGGACTGATGTACCGCATGCTGGGCATCTCCCCGGATCTGTTCACGCCGCTGTTCGCCATCGCCAGAATCACCGGCTGGTGCGCCCACCGCATGGAGGAGGTTCTCACCGGCGGCCGCATCTACCGCCCGGCCTACAAATCCCTGACGCGTCATAAGGATTATGTCCCCTTCGACGAGAGATAACCCCTTTTCTGCGGCAAAACCGCAGAAAAAATCCGTTCCACAGTAAAAAAAGCATTGACAACCTCCGCGATCCGTGCTATTATATTCAGGCAATCCGGTCAAGCGGAGCATGCGCGAGTGGTGGAATTGGCAGACTCGCTAGATTCAGGTTCTAGTGTCCACTCCGGACGTGCGGGTTCAAGTCCCGCCTCGCGCACCATAAAGCGTACTTTGCATTTGCAAAGTACGCTTTTCTCTACCTTTTTATTCCCATCGTTATAGGAAGGAGTCTTCAAACAAATGGAACTTGTGAAAAAGAATTTTGGCTTTGGCTGCATGCGTCTGCCGATGCAGGGCGACCAGGTCGACACCGTCGAAACCTGCAAAATGGTCGACGCCTTTCTCGAGGCCGGCTTCAACTACTTCGACACCGCGCACGGCTATCTCGACGGCAAAAGCGAGCTTGCGCTGCGCGAATGTCTTACCAGCCGCTACCCCCGCGACCGCTACATTCTGACCGACAAGCTGACGAATTTCTATTTCAAAAAGGAAGAAGACATCCGTCCTTTCTTTGAAAGCCAGCTGGCCGCCTGCGGCGTGGAGTACTTCGATTTCTACCTGATGCACGCGCAGGACGCCAGAAACTTCGGCTTTTTCAAGCAGTGCCGCGCCTATGAGACTGCTTTTGAGCTGAAAAAGGAAGGCAAGGTGCGCCACGTCGGCATTTCCTTCCACGACCGCCCCGAGGTGCTTGAGCAGATTCTGACGGAGTATCCCCAGATCGAGGTTGTGCAGATCCAGTTCAACTATGTCGACTATGAAGACGAGGCCGTGCAGAGCAAAAACTGCTATGAGGTCTGCCGGAAGCACGGCAAGCCCGTGCTTGTCATGGAGCCGGTCAAGGGCGGCAATCTTGTCAACCTGCCCGCCGAGGCCAAAGCCGTCCTGGACGAGCTGCACGGCGGCAGCCCGGCAAGCTATGCCATTCGCTTTGCCGCCGGCTTCCCCGGCATGATGATGGTGCTCTCCGGCATGAGCAGCCTCGAGCAGATGCGCGACAACATCAGCTTTATGCAGGATTTCCAGCCCCTGAACGAGCAGGAGCTTGCCGCCGTACATAAGGTGCAGGAAATTTTCCGCAACATGCACCTGATCCCCTGCACCGGCTGCCATTACTGCACGGAGGGCTGCCCGCAGCACATCTCCATCCCCGACCTCTTCGCCGGGATGAATTCCAGGGTCGCCTACCACGATTGGAACGCCGATTATTATTACGGCATCCATACCGGCCCCGGCCGCCGCGCCTCCGACTGCCTGAAGTGCGGCAAATGCGAAAAGGCCTGCCCGCAGCACCTTCCCATCCGCCAACTGCTTGAGGACGTCGCCAAGCAATTTGAGAAAAAAGAAGCATAAAAAAGGAGCACAGCCTGTCAAAAAGACAGGCTGTGCTCCTTTCAACACGCGGGAGGAGGGCCGTAAAAAAGCTCGTAAGACAAGCAACGCACGTCCGACGGCGTACATAGGTACGGTAGGGCGTGCGTTGCGCAGTAAGTCAAAATCCTTGCGAAGCAAGCGGATGCTGGCATGATAAAGTTCGGAATACTTTGCTTTTGTGAATCAGGATGCAAAGAACGAAAACCGGTTAAAATCAAAACTGATTTTGACGGTTACGAGCTTTTTTAGGCCTTCACGTCCGGGGAGCGATACTTTTCCTTATAATCGCGGTAAATCTCGGCAAATTCATGGCTGCCGGTCTCCTTTACCGCGTTCAGATACTCATGCGTTCCGAAGCTGCCGGCGTGCGTTTCGATCAGCGCAACGGCGATGTTGGAGCAATGGTCGGACACGCGCTCGTAGTTCGTCAGCAGATCGGACAGAACAAAGCCCATCTCTATCGTGCACACGCCGGACTGCAAGCGCTCGACATGCGCGGATTTTGCCTCCGCGATCAGCAGGTCGATCACCTGCTCCAGCGGCTCGACATGCCGCGCCATCTCCAGATCCTCCTCGCAGAAGGAATCGATGGTCACGTTCAGAATTTCCGTCAGCGCGGCGGTCAGGTTGTCCAGCTCCTCGCGTGCCTGCTCGGAGAAGGTGATCTTTTTGTCATGAATTTCCTCGGCGCTGCGCAGCAGGTTCACCGCATGGTCGCCCAGGCGCTCCAGGTCGCCTATGGTGTGCAGCATCTTGGAGACCTCCTGCGAATCCTTCTCGGACAGGGACTTGCGCGCCAGCTTGACCAGGAAGGTGCCGAGCTTGTCCTCGTAGAGGTCGAGGTCGTCCTCGTTTTTGAGCACGGTCGCCGCGGCCTTTTCATCGTAGCTTTGCAGCAGGCCGACGGCGGTCAAAAGCGTGGAGCGGGCGATTTTTGCCATCTTGTTCGTGCGGCCGTTTGCCTCGGCGACTGCGATGGAAACCGTGGAGAGCAGACGCTCGTCCAAAAAGGCGGTCTCCTCCGTCGCCTTCGAGGGACGCACGAGGAGGTTGGTCAGACGCTCCAGGTGCTTCCAGAAGGGGAAGAGAATCACGGTATTGACGACGTTGAAGACCGTGTGAACCATGGCGACGCCGAAAATGGTGATCTCGCTGTTTTTGAAGGAGAAATGGAAAATCAGATCCGCACCGTAGAACAGGCCCATGCAGACGATGGTGCCGATAATCTTGATAATAATGTGGACGATGGAAACCTTTTTGGCGCTCTTGTTGACGCCGACGCTGGAGATCAGCGCCGTGACGCAGGTGCCGATGTTCGCGCCGAGCACCAGCGGAATCGCCATGTTGTAGGTGATATTCCCGGAGAGCGCGAGGTTCTGCACGATACTGATCGTCGCGGCGGAGCTTTGGATCACACCGGTGAAGATCGTGGAAATCAGCACGGCGACAAAGGGATTATTGAATGCGGTCAGCAGCGCGGTGAAGCTGGGCGAATCCTTCAGCTCCTTGACGGAGTTGCCCATCATGACCATGCCGTACATCAAAATGGCAAAGCCGACGAGAATGCGGCCGAAGTCGTGGCGCCGCGGCTTTTTACTCAGCGTGATCAGCGCGATGCCGATCAGCGCGACCACCGGCGCAAAGTTCTCCGGCTTGAGCATGGAGGCCACGCCGCTGCCGGTGATGCCGGACAGGGAGGTGATCCAGGTGGTCACCGTGGTGCCGATGTTCGAGCCCATGATCACGCCGATCGTCTGACCGAACTGCATGATGCCGGAGTTGACCAGGCCGACGAGCATGACGGTCATGGCGGAGGAGGACTGGATTGCGATGGTGATAATGAAGCCAAGCAGCATTGCCATCCAGCGGTTATCCGTAATTTTCTTTAAGGAACGTTCCAGAGAACCGCCGGCGACCTTGCGCAGGCCGTCAGACATGACGTTCATGCCGAAGAGGAAGAAAGCAAGACCGCCTATGAGCAGTAGCACATCCATGCGCATTTCTCCGTTTCATGGTATTTCAGGGTGAGAGGTTCGCATATCCTCTCATTTATACTCTAAGGGGCGAGCCGCCGAAAGTCAAGCCTCTTTTCCCTTTTTCGGCAAGATTCTTCATCCTGCACAAAAGGCTTTCGCGCAAAAGGTAGTTTCCCGTAACTTTTCTGCGGCAGAGGCCGCCGGATTGCCGGAGAAAATCGCGGCTTGACGAAAGGCGCTTTCTCCTGTAGAATAGTATGCGCTGTACGGAGCGTTTTTGTGCAGCACGACAGTTCGAAACCATCCTGTCGTAAAATAAAACTATGGGACCGGACGGCGCAATATGCGCCTGTCTTCACCCGGAAACGGAGTAAAACATGAGTAACGGAAAGAAACTCGCCCGCGGGGCGATCTTCGCCGCGCTGTACGCGGCGCTGACCTACCTGCAAAACCTGCTGCTGCCCGGAACGACCTCGGCGGTCATTCAGTTCCGGCTGTCCGAGGCGCTGTGCATCTTCGCGCTGTTCACCCCGGACGCCATTTGGGGCCTTTCGCTGGGCTGCTTCCTCTTCAACCTCTCCTATGCCGGCGCGCTGCCGCTGGACTGGATGGTCGGAACGGTCGCCACGCTGCTGGCCACGCTGGCAATGTACCGCCTGCGCAAAATCCGCCCGCACGGCTTCCCGCTGCCGGCGCTTCTGATGCCCGCCGTGTCCAATGCAATCTTCGTCGGCGCGGAGCTGACGGTCTACATCGGCGAGCTGCCCTTCTGGCTGAACATGCTCTATGTCGCGGCCGGTGAGCTGGCGGTCCTGCTGGTGCTGGGTACGGCACTGTATTACGCCTTCTCGGCGCGCGGCCTGGCAAAGCGCCTGTTCCCGGAGGAAAAGGCGTGACCGCCCGGCAGCGCCTGACCCGCTGCGCGCTGCTGACCGCCGTTGCCCTGACCATCTTCGTTCTGGAGGCGCAGATTCCCCTGCCGGTTTCTGTGCCCGGAATGAAGCTCGGCCTGAGCAATGTCGTCACGCTCTTCGCGCTCTTCGCCCTCGGCTGGCGGGAGGCGCTGTCCGTTCTCGCGCTGCGCATCCTGCTCGGCAACGTCTTCGCCGGGAACCTGATGGCGATGCTCTATTCCGCCGCGGGCGGTCTTCTGAGCTTTGCGGCCATGGCGCTGCTGCGCAAAATCGTAACGAAAAAGCAGATCTGGGTCTGCGGCGTCGTTGGCGGCGCCACGCACAATCTGGGTCAGCTTCTCGCCGCTGCGGCGGTCGCAAGGACCGTCGGCGTATTTCTCTATGCTCCGGCGCTGCTGCTGTGCGGCATGCTGACCGGCGCATTCACGGGGCTGTGTGCGCAGCTCCTTCTGGAAAGGATTCGATGGAAATGAAAGAACTCAAACGAGCCGAGGCGCTGCTGCGCCGGGGCGATTATACCTGCGTGATCTGCGACAAGGACCGCGTCCTCACCAGCACGAAAAAGGGCGTCGCTCCCCTGCTCGAGCGCATTCATAACGGCGACGATCTGCGCGGCGTGTGCGTCGCGGACCGTGTCATCGGCCGGGCGGCGGCGCTGCTTCTGCTGCATGCCGGTGTTTCGGCGGTCTATGGGGAGGTCCTTTCTCAGCCCGCGAAGGAGCTTTTGGAAGCGAACGGCATTGCCGTGGAATTCGGCACGCTTGTTCCCGGCATCCGCAACCGCGCGGACACCGGTCCCTGCCCCATGGAGCAGGCGGTAGAAAACATCACCGACCCTGCGCAGGCCCTGCCTGCACTCGAGGCAAAAATCGCCGTCCTCCGCGCAGGGTTGGCCAAATAAAGACGCTCAATATAAGAAAATCCCTCAGTTCTGACGAACTGAGGGATTTTTGATTACTGCTTATTTCTCCTTGGCATACGCCACGACGATGCGGCGATGCGGCTCGGAGCCGGTGGAGAAGGTCGTGACCTCCGGGTAATCCTGAAGCGCAGCATGAATCACATGGCGCTCGTAGGCGTTCATCGGCTCGAGGGTGAAGTTGCGGCGGTACTTGACCGCCTTGCCCGCCATCTTGCGCGCCAGCTGCTGCAAAGCCTCTTCCCGCTTCTGGCGGTAAGCGCCTGCATCCACGCTGATGCGCACGCGCTTTGCGGCGTCGTGGTTAATGGCATAGCTGGTCAGATACTGAATGGCGTCGAGGGTGTCGCCGCGGCGGCCGATCAGCAGACCGACATCGTCGCCGACGAGATCGGCGCGGCAGGTCTCCTCATCGAGCATGTAGGCATGCGGGACGGCATCGGAGCCCATGTGGCGCAGAAGGCCGGTCAAAAACTGCTCCACACGCTCCTGGAGGGAGCCTGCGGGGGCCGGCTCATAGACGCGCTGCGGCGCGGCAGGGACGGCAGGCGTCTCCTGCTTCTTCTCCGGGCGCTCGGCCTTTTCCTGGCGTTCCGGCTTTTCCGCACGCTCCGGGCGGCGCTGACGCTGCTCGCGGCGCGGCTGCTGGCGGGGCTGCTGCTCCGGCTCGATCTTCTTGCCGGGACGGGAAATGACGGTCGTTGCCGCCGGTTCCGGGCGCTCGGCCTTCGGCTTGGAGCGGGATGCGGAGGAGAGGGCGGTCAGCGGCGCCTCGGGCGCAGCCTCGTCCGGGGCCTCATAGGTGACCTTGACCTTTGCAGGGGAGGCGCCGATGCCAAGGAAGCCGGATTTCGCATTTTCCAGAACCTCGACGGAAACGCTGTCCCGGTCCAGCTTCAGCTCGTTCAGCGCCGCAGTGACGGCAAGCTCGATGGTCTTGCCGGTTGTGACGATAAATTTTTCCATACTTACTCCTTGTTTTCGCTGTAGTGCTCGGGAGAGTAGGCTCTGCCGCGGCTGTAGGGCCGGGCTGCGTCCGCGTCCTCGGGGACGGTGTCCGTCTCCGGCGCTTCGCCCTGCTCGGCGAGCTTGCGGGCTTCAAACTCTCTGGCAGCCTTTTCGCGCTCCTGCTTCTCGCGGAGCTGCTGCTTTTTCTTGCTGGTGTTTTCGGTGATGCCGTCGGGGTTGGCAGCGCGGCGGGCGGCGCGGATGCGCTCCTTTTCCGCCTCTTCGGCGGCGCGCTGGGCGGCCTTCTGGCGCTTGACCTCGTCCTCTGCATCATAGACCTTGCGGTAGTGCTTGGTCAGGATGATATCCTGCACGATGCCGAACACGGACTGCGCCAGCCAGTACACGGACAGGCCGAGCGGCCACATGAAGCCGAACCACACGGAGATGAGCGGCATCAGGAAATTCATGACCTTGTTGGTCTGTGCGGCGGAGCCGGCCGTTTCGGTCTTCTCGCCGTTTTCGTCGCGGGCGACGGTGTTGTTCATCTTCTGGCTGACGAACATGGACAGGTAGTTCAGAGCGCCGGAAAGGACGGGCATCAGGAAGCCGCCGACGTCATTCCAGCTCTTTGCCTGCCAGATCTTCCAGCTCGGAACCTGGCCAAGGTCAACGCCGAGGAAGTTGAAGTTCAGGGATTCCAGCGTCTCGGGTACAAGCCCGGCGCCCATTTCCTGAATGTTCTTTGCATAGTCATACTGCCAATAGGGGTTGAGCTTCTTGCCCTCCTCCAGCGCGGCGGTCGCCTTTTCCTGCAATGCGGTGATGACATCGGCATCCAGGTGCATCAGGTACTTCAGCGGCTCACGGATGACCGTGTACAGCGGAAGCAGGAACAGCAGCGGCAGGAAGGACCACAGGCAGCCGCCGAACATGCTCACGCCCTCTTCCTTATAAAGGGCCATCTGCTCCTGCTGGAGCTTCTGCTTGTCGTCGCCGCAGGCAATCTCCAGCTGCTTGAGCTGCGGCTGAAGGCGGGACATCTTCATCATGCTCTTCTTGCTCTTTGCGCTGAAGGGCACAAGGATCAGCTTGACGATCAGCGAGAACAGGATGAGCGAGAGGCCATAGTTGGTCGTGAACTCATAGAGATACTCCAACAGATAGCCGAAGGGAATACGGATAAATTCCATTGATTTCCTCCTGGGAAACCGCTTTCGCGGTCAAATGGGGACGCCGCGCACGGCGGCAGACGGACGGTCACGGCACGGGGTCATAAAAATCGCCGTGATTGAAGGGATTGCACCGCAGCAGCCGCTTGAAGGTCAGCCACGAGCCCTTTGCAGCGCCATATTTCTCGATTGCCTCGATGCCATACTCCGAGCAGGTCGGGATAAAACGGCATTTCCCCGGAAAGGCCGGGGAAATGTATTTTCGGTAAAAGCGGATCAGGGCAAGCAGAACGCGTTTCATACCGTTTCCTCCAGCAGGCCGAGCTTTGCGGCCAGAGAGAGATACGCCTTTTCCAATTCGGCATACTCCGCCGTCACGGCGCGGCTGCGCGCCACAACGATAATGTCCCAGCCGGTGCGGAAGCGGCTCTCATTGAGCCGGTAGATATCGCGCAGGCGGCGGCGGATGCGGTTGCGCACGACCGCATGCCCGAGCTTGGCGCTGACCGTGATGCCCACGCGGTTTTTCCGCGAGCGGCTGCAGCAGCAGTAGAGCACAAGGCAGCGATTGGCGGCACTGGTTCCGCGATGATACAGACGGCGGAAATTGCCGTTGCCTTTTAATGAAACGGTGTGCAGCATGTTCAAAGGACCTCATGAAAAAAACAGAGCGAACAGATTACTCCGTTCGCCCCTTCATTCAAGCAGTGTGGTGCAGCCACGGTTCCTTAGGCGGACAGGACAGCTCTGCCTTTTGCACGGCGGCGGGCAAGAACCTTGCGACCGTTGGCGGTTGCCATTCTTTTGCGGAATCCATGGACCTTGGAGCGATGACGCTTTCTGGGCTGATAGGTACGCAGCATCTGGTTACACCTCCTGTAAAATTATGCTCAACAGTCCGCGCGAAACGCGCCGGACCGCAGCAGTCATTAGAATCACACGACAGGGTCATGCAAATGGTATTATAGCGCAAAAAGCCTGCGGAAGTCAACAAAAAAATGCCGTGCGGCGGTATTTTTTCAAAACTTGTGTCCGATTCCCGCAAAGGCTACAATATGTGCCGCCCGCATTTCGCGTTTTTTTGGCTTTTCTCCGAAAAATGCAGGATTGCCGGACTTCCGGTGCAAAAAGAGGTTGAAATCTGCCGGGCCTGTGGTATAATATCAGCCGGAGATTTACACAAAAGGAGTGTTTTTTATGCCTCTGGTTACTTCAACCGAAATGTTCAAGAAGGCCTACGACGGCGGCTACGCCATCGGCGCTTTCAACGTCAACAACATGGAAATCGTGCAGGGCATCACGGAAGCCTGCCAGGAAGAAAAGGCCCCGGTCATTCTTCAGGTGTCCAAGGGCGCTCGCGCTTATGCAAACCACACCTACCTGGTCAAGCTCGTCGAAGCCGCAGTTCTCTGCTGCCCCGACATCCCCATCGTTCTGCATCTGGACCATGGCCCCGATTTCGAGACCTGCAAGTCCTGCATCGACGGCGGCTTTACCTCCGTCATGATCGACGCTTCCTCCAAGCCCTTCGCAGAAAACATCGAGATCACCAAGAAGGTCGTCGAGTATGCCCATGACCACGGCGTCGTCGTCGAGGCTGAGCTGGGCACCCTGGCCGGCATCGAAGACGAAGTGAAGGTCGCCGCGCACGCCGCCTCCTACACGCGTCCGGAAGAGGTCGAGGAATTCGTCTCCAAGACCGGCTGCGACTCCCTGGCAATCGCCATCGGCACCAGCCACGGCGCTTATAAGTTCACCGCCGAGCAGTGCACCCGCAACGAAAAGGGCATCCTCGTGCCGCCTCCCCTCCGTTTCGACGTTCTGGAAGAGGTCTCCCGCCGTCTGCCCGGCTTCCCCATCGTCCTGCACGGCTCTTCCTCCGTTCCTCAGAACTTCGTGAAGATGATCAACGAGAACGGCGGCAAGATGCCCGACGCCGTCGGCATCCCCGAAGAGCAGCTCCGCGAGGCCGCAAGACTGTCCGTCTGCAAGATCAACATCGACTCCGACCTGCGTCTTGCCATGACCGGCACCATCCGTCAGTTCTTCAATGAGCATCCCGACAAGTTCGACCCGCGCGAGTACCTGAAGCCCGCCCGTGCCAATATCAAGGAGCTTGTCCGCCACAAGCTGAGAGACGTTCTCGGCTGCGCCGGCAAGGCCTGATTCCGGAAGCATCCGTAAACGGATTTATAAAGACTGCCTCACGCAAGTGAGGCAGTCTTTTTGTGTTGTTTCTTGGTGTTTTGCGTAATGGATCGATTTGCGACCGGGAATTGAACGGCGCTTTTCGTTATCGGTAGGAATACGGATCCTCGATGGGCAGAAGCTCGGCCTCGCCCGTCCCGATGGCCGATTTGGGGAGGTACTTCGTCGCCTTCTGGCTGGGCAGATCGGTGAAAATCAGCTTGTCCTGTGTAACATAGAGCAGATCCTGATTCGGCTGATAATCAATTCGCTGAATGAATTGATAGTTGCGGTCGAAGATGGACAGGCCCATATTGCCAAATTCATCGTCATCCCACGTCGTGAGGTAAATATAATCGCCATCATAATTTGCCGCGGCACCGTGGTAATCCTGCTGCGAAAAGGTCTTTTCCTCTCCGGTCATCAAATCATACTCGCAGAATATCGCGCGGTCGCTGGCATAATAGTAGAGCGTGTCTCCTTCGACCATCCATGAACGGATTTCCGACGGCCAATCGCGAATTCTGCGATATTCCCAGGTTTCCGTGTCTCCGCCATACATGACGTAGCTGCCGTCCTCTTCCCACAGAACAAAGTAGAATTTTGTGTCGATAAAGTGGAACCCGCTTCTTATCCATGTGTCACCACGGAGAAGGTCTTCCAGAACACGTTCTGTTTTTCGCGTTGCAAGGTTCGTCTGAAAGAAAGCATTTAGGCCGTCGTTTCTTACGTTATAATATACATATCCATTATGAAAATAGAAAGTATATCCACCTCCGCTTGAACCAGCCGGGTTGGTTGGCATTTCAATATCGACAAGCTTTTTATGCTCACTCCCATCTAAATCAATCTGCGCAAAATAGGGTGTTTCTCCAAAGAGAATTGCTCCGTACAAATGCCCGTTCCAATATCCCAGCCCAAAGCCGGTGTATGCATTGCAATTCTCATCATTGTGTGTGCAGTTCGGTTTGTTGCATAGTAAATAGAAAACTAGTTCATCTTTGCTTGAAAAGTAAATCTTTTGATCGTTCGCATAATAGTAGCAATCGTCCGTTTCAATGAAAAAATCGCCCCTGTCCTGCTGACGGAAAAGAGAGGGATCTGGCAGATCAGAATGATTACTTTTGCTGGGAGCAGACAGTGCACAGGAAGATGCTGCAATTACCAACAGAACAGATAATAATATCAATATAGATTTTTTCATGTTGTTCTCCTGAAAGATGGGAAACGCCCCATTTGCGAAGCTGGATTTGCAAATGGGGCGCCTGCATTTATGCACTGACAGTGAACTTCAAGACAAGAGCACCGTCTATGTAATAAGATGGTGTCAGAGAAGTAAACTCCTGAAAGTCGCTTGGAAAATCAGAGCCTGTGCTACTAGCTTTTCCATTCACAGAAAAGCCTCCGGTTTTCACCTTTCCTGAAGTATCAATGTAGTTGTACGATGACATAATACGGATTTTGGCTGTTGTGTCCACATAGCGCATGCTTACGCGGAGATCAGTTTATTGACGTAAGCCGATGCGTAGTAGTTATAGCCTTTGTAGACTCCCGTGTAGGCTTCGCTCTGTGCAGAAGCGAAAATACAAATGCATGACAGGAGCAGGGCAAGAATGAGGATGGCGGAAATTGGACGCTTGATTTTCATAGATGTTTCTCCTTTCAGTAATTACGTATTTTCGGACTTGTTTACGGGGGATGCAATGCGAGGGGTATCTATATCAATTGCCGTTGGAAAACGTGTTATTTTGCGCTGTCACCTCCTTGGTGTTATTTACACTCTCAGGATAGCATGATTTCATTCGTTTGTCAAGCGTTTATCCGACATAATTTACAAATTAATTCCTAAATTTATAATACTTTTATTCAATATGATAATCTGTCAACCGTTCCCCGCCCTCATGATACGGGAAATTCAAACATTCTTCTGTGATTATTCCGAACTTTCATCAATTACAGGTTCTTTTTTGATATTTGAATAAGAAACGCTCGATTTGTGAGCAAATGCAATAAAACGCGGAATTATGCGCATATGTGCGGCTCTGCCGCGCCAGTGCCGAGGTGCTCCCAGGTTAGTGGATCCCTTCCCACGGCCACGGCACGCCGTGACCGGTGCAGGGAATTACAAATTCCTCATGTGCCAACGAATCGGAGCATAGGCGACGGGATTCATCTCCCGTCGAAATTGGCTTCCGGTTTTGATCCTCCATATCAGATTTGCAGCCAGCCCTTGCCTCCCTCTGACGAGGGAGCTGCCAGTGAAAGCTGACTGAGGGAGAGAAACAGCCGCAACTCTCCTGTAATTCTCCAGATATCCGCAGCATTTTCCGTAGAAAACGCCCCAATCTTTCGATTGAGGCTTATGTTGGCGTTACCTATTTTCCCGGCTAGGGCAGGTATCGTCCTGCCGTTTAGAAGCCTGC